>URDR01000064.1 GCA_900546645.1 uncultured Bacteroides sp.
ACCGCATTACGAAATACATCGGTGCTTATGCTGCAGCTATGGGTGGTGTTGACGTTAGTAACAAAACCTTCCACACCAATACCATTTTCAGTATATTTAGTTGAAGTAATAGATGAACCAATCATGGCACTTACACTATGCTTGCCGAATTCTTTATTAAAGTTCAACACGTTATCAATAACCTGTTCTTCCCAATAATAAGTTGATTCGCTGCTGTACGGATAAGGATGAGGAGCATTCGTATTAGAAATATAATCAGGATAATGAATATTATAACGATAATGTTTTCCGCGATATGCATAACTTGTCTTGAAGTTTAACCAAGAAGTAATTTTCACACCTAACGAGACATTCGCATTGGTAGTAAAAGTCTTAGTAGCAGCATCTTGGTAATAATGGTCTGCCATCGGGTTGTTATTAGCCGGTAAGCCCTGCGATGAGGTCAATCCAAAACCATATTTTTCATCTTCATCATAAACAGGCACTAACGGAGATACATTATAAACCTCACGCAATGAATAAGTAGGCTGTTTACTCTTAGTATAGCGGAAACTTAAGTTCGCATCCACGTCAAAAATATATTTACTCATGTGCAACTTCATGCGGGCATTATCCTGACGGAAGTTATTACCCAAGAAAATACCTTTTTCATCAGCATGGTTATAAGACACAGAGTATTGAGCGGTTTCTCCACCTCCACGCACACTGAACATATAGTTCTGTGCAAATCCACTGCGCATCATCTCGTCTTGCCAGTCTGTATCAACACCTGTATCAGTATTACAGTAAACAGGAACCTTATCGGCCTTACCCGCATTTTCATACATCGTCTTAATCAACGATTTATATTGCTCTGCATTAACCAGCTCCAGCTTTTTAGCAACATTGGTAAAACTCAGGTAAGTATTGAAATCGATATGAGTTTCACCTTTCTTACCATTCTTGGTTGTGATGATTACCACACCATTCGCTGCAACTGAACCATAAATAGCTGCAGCAGCTCCATCTTTCAAGACCTCCATTGACTGGATATCTACCGGATTTACACTGTTAATATCACCGGGGAAACCATCAATAATATAAAGGGGTTCATTGTCACCGAATGATTTTACACCACGAATCTTTACAGAAACACCAGCACCGGCATTACCTCCTGACTTCATGATGTTCACACCAGCAATTTTTCCTTGAAGAGCTTCTGCCGGATTAGTTGTAGCACGCTTTACTAGCTCTTCCGTGTCAACTGAAGAAATCGCACCAGTCATATCGCTTTTTTTCATCGTTCCATAACCAACTACAATTACCTCTTCCAGCATTTCACTATCTTCTTTCAGTGTAATATTAAAGACTTTTTTATTATTAACTGGAATTTCTTGAGTCTGAAATCCCACATAAGAGATTTGAAGTGTACCCTTAGCCGACACTTCCAACTGGAACTTACCGTCAAGGTCGGTAATAACTCCATTCGTAGTTCCTTTTTCTAATACACTGGCACCGATGACTGATTCTCCTGAAGCATCAAGCACTGTACCATTCACTTGGATGGTTTGAGCAAAGCCAAACACCGGAAACATTAAAGCGAGCAGAAACAAACACTGCCATACTTTTAAATAGCTTCTTTTTCTTTCCATTTGTGTTTTGTTTTAAGGTTAGTTATTAGTTTAAACAATTAAAAAGGTTTTAACTTTTGATTACAAACATAACCAACAACTGAGAAGCCTCCTAAAAAAAAGTCTAAAAATCAATCTACCAAAGACAAATAAAAGCAGATAATAAATCTACATCAAAATATTTAATCTTTTGTTTATCAGTATAATAATAAAACACACAATATCTACAATAAATACTTTTTAAGAAATAAAGATTATTAGAGCTTTATTCCCCTATTTATCCATTAAGACACCCGACAAAGCTACTTATACGAGCTACTACAAACCAAACGAAACCAACTTCATCAACCTTTTTTTCTTGCTGTCAGGTTATATATAAGAGAGAGAAAGCACTCAACAGATTCAAACATTTCTCCTCTCCCAATAATCTTAAACGACACGGGAAACTGACATGGAAATTCAAGCCCAAATTCTATAACCCATTATTATGAGTCGTACAACCCACTATTATGAGTTATATAACCCACTATTATGGGTCGTATAACTCACTATTATGGGTTATAAAATACATTCTTAGAAATCAGGGAATATAGCCTTATGTACAGACAAACCATACTGCATAAACCTGCTTCAAAGTATACAACATCGCCAAGCATCGGATAAACGCTCAATCCGTTTTTTTGCCATTTTCCACACAAACAGAAACGTTTAACGAAATATTTATCCGATTATTTTGTTACACATTATATTATTTGTATCTTTGCAATCGAAATGGATGAAAGGTGGAGGGGCAATTAAGCTCCTTTTTTTGTTCTTAATAGTTAATACATGATAGATAAAAACGTTGTAACCCGGATTGTAGAAGAATGGTTGGAAGATAAAGATTACTTCCTTGTAGATATAACTGTAAGTCCGGATGACAAAATTGTCGTTGAGATTGACCATGCTGAAGGAGTATGGATTGACGATTGTGTGGAACTAAGCCGCTACATCGAGTCGAAATTAAACCGCGAAGAAGAAGACTACGAACTGGAAGTAGGCTCTGCCGGTATCGGACAGCCGTTTAAGGTATTAAAACAATACCAGATTCACATCGGAAAAGATGTAGAGGTGCTAACTAAAGACGGGAAAAAATGGGTCGGTGTCTTGACCGATGTAAACGAACAAAATTTCACCGTCATCATTGAGAAAAAAGTGAAACCGGAAGGAGCTAAACGCCCCAAACTGGTAGAAGAAGCGGTAACGTTTACTTATGATGAAATAAAATACACCAAATACTTAATTAGCTTTAAATAATTATGGCCAAAAAAGAAGAAATAGTCAGTTTGATTGACACCTTTTCGGAATTTAAGGAATTAAAGAATATCGACCGTACAACTATGGTGAGCGTTTTGGAAGAATCGTTCCGGAGCGTAATTGCTAAGATGTTTGGTACAGATGAAAATTATGACGTCATTGTAAACCCGGATAAGGGCGATTTCGAAATATGGCGAAACCGTGAAGTTGTAGCAGACGATGAGCTGACCGATCCGAATTTACAGATATCACTGACAGAAGCACGAAAGATTGACGCATCGTATGAACCGGGAGAAGAGGTAACCGATGAAGTCATCTTCGAGAAATTTGGTCGCCGTGCTATCCTGAACTTACGTCAGACTCTGGCCTCCAAAATTTTAGAGCTTGAGAAAGATAGTCTTTACAACAAATATATTGACAAAGTAGGAACGATTATCAGCGCTGAAGTCTATCAGATATGGAAAAAGGAAATCCTGCTGTTGGATGATGAAGGAAATGAACTGCTGCTGCCTAAAACAGAACAGATTCCCAGCGATTTTTATCGCAAAGGAGAAACAGCACGTGCTGTCGTAACTCGCGTAGACAACAAAAACAACAATCCGAAAATCATTCTTAGCCGTACTTCCCCTGCATTCTTGCAGCGTCTATTTGAACAAGAAGTACCCGAAATCAATGACGGATTAATCACCATTCGCAAGATTGCCCGTATTCCGGGAGAACGTGCAAAAATTGCAGTGGAATCATATGATGAACGTATTGACCCCGTAGGAGCATGTGTAGGAGTGAAAGGTTCACGCATCCACGGTATTGTACGCGAATTACGTAACGAAAACATTGATGTAATCAATTATACATCAAACATCCAGCTCTTCATCCAGCGTGCTTTAAGCCCGGCTAAGGTTTCATCTATCGTTATGCACGAAGAAGAAAAGAAAGCCGAAGTTTATCTCAAACCGGAAGAAGTTTCATTAGCTATCGGAAAGGGAGGATTAAACATCAAATTGGCCAGTATGCTTACTGAATACACCATTGATGTTTATCGTGAACTGGATGAAAATGCAGCCGATGAAGACATCTACCTGGATGAATTCAAGGATGAAATCGATGAATGGGTTATCAATGCGATTAAAGCAATCGGTATTGATACCGCCAAAGGAGTTCTTAACGCACCCCGTGAAATGCTGATCGAAAAGGCCGATCTGGAAGAGAATACCGTAGACGACGTGCTGAAAATTTTGAAAGCAGAGTTCGAAGACTAAGCCAACGTCGCTCCGTTCTCCGACTCTTTCAATTTTCAATTTTCAATTTTCAACTAAAAAAAGCTTATGACGATTAGACTGAATAAAGTTACAAGAGATTTAAATGTGGGAATTACCACTGTGGTTGACTTTTTGCAGAAAAAAGGATATACCATCGAAGCAAGTCCGAATGCCAAAATTACTGAAGAACAATATAATGTATTGGTTAAAGAATTCAGTAAAGACAAGGACTTGAGAATAGAGTCGGAGAAAATTTTCCAGGAACGACAGAATAAGGAACGGAACAAAGTTTCTGTTTCTATTGAAGATTTACAACCCGAAACCGCCAAGCCGGAAGTTATAGAGACCGTAATTCCCGAAGAAGTACGGCCTAAATTCAAACAGGTGGGAAAAATTGATTTAGACAACCTGAACAAGAAAAAAACAAAACCTGCGGCAGAAACGGCTTCACCCGAGCCCCAAGAGATAAAAGAGGAAAAGGTTTCTGACCTCAAAAAAGAGGAGGAGCCAAAAATTGAAAAAATAGAAAAAACGCAACCGACAGAGACCGTAACAGAAGAATTGAAGCCAGAGCCGATGGAAAAAGAAGAAAAAAAAGAAATCTCAACAGTGGACACTGCACCGGAAAAGCAGGAAGAAGAGATCTTTAAAATCCGTCCAACAGAATTTAAGTCAAAAATTAATGTAGTGGGTCAGATTGACTTAGCTGCATTAAATCAATCTACCCGTCCCAAAAAGAAGTCGAAAGAAGAACGGCGCAAGGAACGTGAAGAAAAAGATAAACAGCGTCAGGAACAGCGCAAGCAAATGAAAGACGCTATTATCAAGGAAATACGCAAAACGGATGAAAAAGCAGATAAATCAAGCAATAATAACGATGATGCTGCCAAAAAGAAAAAACGCAACCGTATCAATAAAGAACGTGTTGACTTAAACGATGCGGCTAATGCTTCTGCCCATAATGGAGGACGCCATGAGAAATCGGGCAAAGGCTCACAAAACCAAGGAAGCGGAAAACACGGAAAAGACCGTTTCAAAAAGCCTGTGGTAAAGCAAGAGGTCAGTGACGAAGACGTTGCAAAACAAGTAAAAGAAACTTTGGCTCGCCTGACCAATAAAGGTAAGAACAAAGCAGCCAAATACCGTAAGGAGAAACGTGAAACCATCCAGAACCGTCAAATGGAACAGGAGGAACTGGAACAGAAGGAAAGCAAGGTACTTAAGCTTACAGAGTTTGTTACCGCCAATGAATTGGCAAACATGATGGATATATCTGTAACTCAAGTAATTTCTACATGTATGAGTGTGGGTATCATGGTTTCTATCAACCAACGTTTGGACGCAGAAACCATTAACTTGGTTGCCGAAGAATTTGGCTATAAAACAGAATATATCAGCGCTGAAGTGGCTCAGGCCATCGAAGAAGAAGAGGATGCAGAAGAAGACTTGCAACCACGCGCACCTATCGTAACCGTGATGGGACACGTTGACCATGGTAAAACCTCTTTATTGGACTACATCCGTAAGGCTAACGTAATTGCGGGCGAAGCCGGTGGTATTACTCAGCATATCGGAGCTTACAATGTTAAGTTGGAAGACGGACGTCGAATTACATTCCTCGATACTCCGGGACACGAGGCATTTACTGCCATGCGTGCACGTGGAGCCAAGGTGACAGACGTTGTTATTATCATTGTTGCAGCCGATGACAATGTCATGCCACAAACAAAAGAAGCCATCAATCATGCCATGGCTGCAGGTGTACCTATTGTTTTCGCCATCAACAAAGTAGACAAGCCAAGTGCTAATCCAGATAAGATTAAAGAAGAACTGGCTGCCATGAACTACTTGGTAGAAGAATGGGGAGGAAAATACCAGTCACAAGATATTTCAGCAAAAAAAGGTACCGGAGTTAAAGAACTCTTGGAAAAAGTTTTGCTGGAGGCTGAAATGCTTGATTTGAAAGCAAATCCCGACCGCAAGGCTACCGGTTCTATCATTGAGTCATCATTGGATAAGGGACGTGGCTATGTGGCTACAGTATTGGTTTCAAACGGAACGCTTCATGTAGGTGATATTGTATTGGCAGGTACTTCTTACGGAAAAGTAAAAGCGATGTTCAATGAGCGTAACCAGCGCTTGAAAGAAGCCGGACCAGCTGAACCTGTATTGATTCTCGGATTAAACGGAGCACCGGCTGCCGGTGATACATTCCATGTATTCGATACCGACCAAGAAGCAAGGGAAATTGCCAACAAGCGTGAACAGCTACAACGTGAACAAGGCTTGCGTACACAAAAAATGCTTACCTTGGATGAGGTGGGACGCCGCTTAGCCTTAGGTGACTTCCATGAACTGAATGTCATCGTGAAAGGTGACGTGGATGGATCTGTAGAAGCATTGAGCGACTCATTGATTAAGCTTTCAACAGAGCAGATTCAAGTTAACGTAATCCATAAGGGGGTAGGACAAATTTCTGAATCAGACGTATCGTTGGCTGCAGCTTCCGATGCAATCATCGTAGGATTCCAGGTACGACCTTCAAACAATGCTGCCAAGCTGGCAGAACAAGATGGCGTTGATATCCGCAAATATTCTATTATCTACGATGCTATCGAAGAAGTGAAATCAGCAATGGAAGGTATGCTTGCCCCGACACTGAAAGAGCAGGTTACTGCAACCATCGAAGTGCGTGAAGTATTTAATATCAGCAAAGTGGGTATGGTAGCGGGAGCAATGGTTAAAACCGGTAAGGTAAAACGCTCCGATAAGGCTCGTTTGATTCGCGACGGTATCGTTGTATTTACAGGAAGCATCAATGCTTTGAAGCGCTTCAAGGACGATGTAAAAGAAGTGGGTACTAACTTTGAATGCGGTATCAGCTTGACTAACTGCAATGACTTGAAAGTAGGCGACGTTATCGAAACTTACGAAGAAATTGAAGTAAAACAAACGCTATAAGCAACATATATTTAATACATGCAGGCTAATCTTCTTAGCCCGCATGTTTACGATAAGGTAATGTCATCCTGAGCGTAGCGAAGGATCCGGTCAGCGCTTGATGGATGTTGCCGGAATCTTTTCTGCACTCAGGATGACTTTTTATTGATTAAGAATGGAAACTCTTGACGGAATTATAGTAATGATTATTGCAGCCGGAGCTATCATGGGATTTTCCAAAGGCTTCATAAAACAATTAGCCTCTATGGTGGGATTAATTGCCGGACTTTTGCTGGCAAGAGCTCTATTTGCTTCAGTGGGCGAACAGCTTGCTGTAAAAATAGGGAGTTCTGTCAGTTTTGGTCAAATCATTGCTTTCATTCTCATTTGGTTAATCGTACCGATTGGTCTCTCCCTGATAGCTTCCTTGCTGACCCAAGTCATCAATGCAATCCAACTGGGACTTGTCAACCGATGGTTAGGAGCCGGTTTAGGGGGCATTAAATATGCATTATTAGCAAGCATGATTATCTATTTTATTGATTATGCAGATGCAGAAAATGCTTTGATACCCTCAACCAAGAAAACGGATTCTATGTTATATTATCCGATGAAAAACTTTTCCGGAATATTTATTCCGACCATAAAAGACGTTACTAAACAACTAATAGATACTGACATATGCAACAAGAACCCAATAAATATGTAAAAGAACTTACGCAGGAGAAGTACAAATATGGCTTCACCACGGAGGTTCATACAGACATCATCGAAAAAGGGTTAAACGAAGAAGTGGTGCGATTAATATCAGCCAAAAAAGGAGAACCTGAATGGCTCCTTGAATTCCGGCTTAAAGCATACCGCCACTGGCTGACGATGGAAATGCCCACATGGGCTCATCTTAATATCCCTGAAATAGATTATCAGGCCATCTCTTATTATGCTGACCCTACTAAGAAGAAAGAGGGACCCAAGAGCATGGATGAAGTAGACCCCGAACTGGTTAAAACCTTCAATAAACTGGGGATTCCTCTGGAAGAACAAATGGCACTCAGCGGAATGGCTGTAGATGCCGTAATGGACTCTGTTTCTGTAAAAACCACCTTCAAGGAGACTTTGATGGAAAAGGGTATCATCTTCTGTTCTATGAGCGAAGCCGTACGCGAGCATCCTGATTTGGTAAAGAAATATCTTGGTTCAGTAGTGGGCTATCGGGATAATTTCTTTGCAGCCCTGAACTCAGCAGTTTTCAGCGACGGTTCGTTCGTCTATATCCCGAAAGGTGTACGATGCCCTATGGAATTATCTACTTATTTCCGTATCAATGCAGCAAACACCGGACAATTTGAACGCACCCTTATCGTTGCCGATGACGACAGCTACGTTTCTTATCTGGAAGGATGTACAGCTCCTATGCGTGATGAAAACCAACTTCACGCTGCCATCGTAGAAATTGTAGTTCTCGACCGTGCTGAAGTAAAATACTCTACGGTGCAAAACTGGTATCCGGGCGATGCTGAAGGCAAAGGAGGGGTTTATAACTTTGTCACCAAACGTGGTAACTGCAAGGGTATAGACAGTAAGCTCTCATGGACGCAGGTTGAAACCGGATCTGCCATCACATGGAAATATCCAAGCTGCATACTCAGCGGCGACAATTCTGTGGCTGAATTCTATTCTGTTGCTGTAACCAATAATTATCAACAGGCAGATACAGGAACAAAGATGATTCATTTAGGGAAAAACACCCGTTCCACTATTGTAAGTAAAGGTATCAGTGCCGGAAAAAGCCAAAACTCATACCGTGGTTTGGTACGTGTAGCCGAAAAAGCTGAAAACGCACGTAATTACAGCCAATGCGACTCGCTGTTGCTGGGAAGCCAGTGTGGAGCCCACACATTCCCTTATATGGACATCCATAACGAAACTGCCGTGGTAGAGCATGAAGCAACAACTTCTAAAATATCAGAAGACCAAATATTTTATTGCAACCAGCGCGGAATCCCTACAGAGGATGCCATCGGGTTGATTGTAAACGGATATGCCAAGGAGGTTATCAACAAACTTCCCATGGAATTTGCCGTTGAAGCACAAAAATTACTGTCCATCTCATTAGAAGGAAGCGTAGGATAATTTAACTCAGAAAATTATGTTAGAAATCAAAGACTTACATGCCAATATCAATGGCAAAGAAATATTAAAGGGAATTAACCTCACCGTAAAAGCAGGAGAGGTACATGCGATAATGGGACCGAACGGTTCCGGAAAAAGTACACTGAGTAATGTGTTGGTAGGTCACCCGGCTTATGAAGTAACCAAAGGTTCGGTTACTTTTAACGGCAAAGACTTGCTGGCCTTGAACGCAGAAGACCGTAGCCATGAAGGGCTCTTCCTTTCTTTCCAGTATCCAGTAGAAATACCTGGAGTCAGCATGGTTAACTTCATGCGGGCTGCCGTAAACGAACAACGGAAATATAAAGGATTGCCGGCACTTACTGCCAGTGAATTTTTGAAACTGATGCGCCAGAAACGTGAAATTGTTGAATTAGACAGCAAGCTGGCCAACCGCTCTGTAAACGAAGGATTCTCAGGAGGCGAAAAAAAGAGAAACGAGATTTTCCAGATGGCTATGCTTGAACCCAAGTTAAGTATTCTGGATGAAACGGACTCCGGACTTGATATTGATGCCTTACGCATTGTGGCTGAAGGGGTCAACAAACTGAAAACTCCAGAAACAAGCTGCATCGTCATCACTCACTACCAGCGTTTGCTCGACTACATCAAACCAGACATCGTACATGTGCTTTACAAAGGACGCATCGTAAAAACTGCCGGTCCGGAACTGGCTCTTGAGCTGGAGGAAAAAGGCTACGACTGGATTAAGAAAGAATTAGGAGAATAAGCAATGAAAGCAGAACAACAATATATTGATCTTTTCACACAATACGAAGCTCTGATTTGCAAACACAGCGCAGAGGTCCTGAATGCCCCACGCGCCCGTGCTTTTGCCGATTTCGAGCAACTTGGATTTCCCACGCGGAAAAATGAAAAGTACAAGTACACTGATGCAAGCAAATACTTTGCTCCAGATTATGGGCTCAATTTGAGCCGTCTGGAGTTTCCGGTCAATCCCTATGAAGTGTTCAAATGCGATGTGCCCAACATGAGTACCTCACTTTACTTCGTAGTGAACGACTCTTTCTACCAGAAGGCACAGCCTACCGCTACCCTTCCCGATGGAGTGCTCTTCGGAAGTCTAAAAGAGATGGCCGAAGCTCATCCGGAGCTGATTAAGAAATATTACGGCAAGCTGGCAGATACATCGCAAGATGCTATTGCAGCCTTTAATACGATGTTCGCTCAAGACGGTGTGTGCATGTATGTTCCTAAAGGCACGGTAATCGATAAGCCTATCCAGCTTGTCAACATCCTGCGTGCTGATACCAACACCATGGTAAACCGGCGTATACTGATTATACTAGAAGAAGGTGCACAAGCCAAATTGCTTATTTGCGATCATGCCATGGATGAAGTTAACTTCCTTTCCACACAAGTCATTGAAGTATTCGCCCATGACAATACGGTATTCGACTTATACGAACTGGAAGAAACTCACAACAGTACCATACGCTTTAACAACCTGTACGTCCATCAGGAAGCAAACAGCAACGTACTGCTCAATGGCATGACCCTTCACAATGGAACTACCCGAAATACCACCAGTGTAACATTGGCAGGAAAAGGTGCTGAAGTCAATCTGTGCGGAGTAGCTATTGCTGATAAAAACGAACAAGTCGATAATCATACGTTCATCGACCACCAAGTTTCAGACTGTACCAGCAACGAACTCTTCAAATACGTACTCGATGACCAAGCAGTCGGAGCATTTGCCGGTAGAGTTCTGGTAAGAGAAGGAGCACAGCACACCTCATCACAGCAAACCAACCGCAATATTTGTGCTACCCGTGAAGCACGTATGTACACACAGCCGCAACTTGAAATCTATGCCGATGATGTGAAATGCTCACATGGAGCTACCGTCGGACAATTAGATGAAAATGCACTGTTCTACATGCGTCAGCGTGGTATCACCTTAAAAGAAGCACGCCTGCTTCTGATGTTTTCATTTGTCAATGAGGTCATTGACAATATACGTATGGACGCATTGAAAGACCGGCTTCACTTATTGGTAGAAAAACGCTTCCGCGGTGAACTGAACAAATGCCAAGGATGTGCCATCTGCAAATAAAGGCAATTTTAAAACCCAAAAACAAATGTATAACATTGACCACATAAGAGAGGATTTCCCTATACTGTCTCGTACGGTGTACGGGAAACCTCTTATTTATCTCGATAATGCTGCCACTACTCAAAAGCCCCGCTGTGTGGTTGAAGCTATTACCGAAGAGTATTACTCGGTAAATGCCAACGTACACCGTGGCGTACACTTCCTCTCCCAGCAGGCAACAGAACTTCATGAAGCCTCACGTGAAACGGTACGACGCTTCATCAATGCACGCAGCACTGCCGAAATCATATTTACCCGTGGAACTACTGAGAGTATCAATCTGATAGCCTCATCCTTTACCGACAGCCAGATGGAAGCGGGAGATGAAATCATTATCTCCACTATGGAACATCATAGCAATATTGTTCCTTGGCAACTTCAGGCTGAACGAAAAGGGATTAAGCTGAAAGTCATCCCGATGAATGATCGAGGCGAAGTGCTTTTAGATGAATATGCCAGCCTCTTTACAGAACGTACAAAGTTGGTTTCTATTACCCACATGTCAAACGTGCTTGGAACCATTAATCCCGTAAAAGAGATGATTGCCACTGCTCATGCACACAATATTCCGGTGTTAGTGGATGGAGCACAGGCAGTTCCCCACATGAGAGTGGATGTACAGGAGCTGGGAGCTGATTTCTATGCCTTCAGTGGACATAAGATTTACGGACCTACCGGTGTAGGGGTGCTTTACGGAAAAGAGGAATGGCTGGACCGCCTGCCTCCGTATCAGGGAGGAGGTGAAATGATACAAAACGTAAGTTTTGAAAAGACTACCTTTAACACACTCCCCTTCAAATTCGAAGCTGGCACTCCCGACTATGTGGGTACAACCGCATTGGCACGAGCCTTGGACTATGTTTCATCAATCGGCATAGAAGCAATTGCCGCTCATGAGCATGAGTTGACTCAATATGCCATGAAACGTATGAAAGAGATTGAAGGGCTCCGTATCTTCGGAGAAGCCGAGCAAAAAGGAGGAGTCATCTCTTTCCTGGTAAAAGACATCCATCATTTTGATATGGGTACCTTGCTCGACCGCCTAGGCATTGCCGTCCGCACCGGGCACCATTGTGCCGAACCGCTCATGCACCGTTTAGGTATCGAAGGAACCGTACGTGCTTCATTCGCACTCTATAATACCTTCGAGGAAGTAGACCTCCTCGTTGAAGGAATTAACAGAGTCAGCAAAATGTTTGGATAATTCCCCTCCCCTATATGACAAAAAGGCTGTGTGCCGGTTTTAATGAACCGGTGGTACACAGCCTTTTTTCGCCTTCCATTTTCTGCCACGCATAAAATATCTCACCATGTAATTATGCTTTTTGCACGTTGATTTCCTGATATTTGCTATCTTTGTGTACAGATCTAATCCTAACAAAGAAAAATACAATGAACAGGATACGAAAAATGAAAAGAAATCTGCTTCATAGATTACATCAAGCTCTCTTCTGACGAGATTGCGGATGAGATTGATGCCATAGCCAATGGCGCGAAAGCTGATGTGTTTTAGTGTTGATAAAAACAGGAAGTATCATAAATTCAAAACTTTATCCTAACTTTACCTTATGAATACTCAGAATGAAATAGTAATTTATCAGATGCCCAATGGCGAGATGCAATTGGACGTAACTGTCAGTGGGGAGACTATATGGTTGACTCAGCGTCAAATAGCAGAATTATTCGGCACGAAGGTTCCGGCTATTTCTAAACATTTAAAGAATATATTCGCCTCTGGTGAATTAGACCGAGATGCGACTATTTCCAAAATGGAAACAGTCGTGAACCGAGGATTTAGAGGGGCATCCATAGAGATAGTTGACCATTACAATCTTGATGCAATCCTTTCGGTTGGTTATCGCGTCAATTCAAAAAATGCAACCGCTTTCCGCATTTGGGCAAACAAAATCTTGAAACAATACCTGCTCCAAGGTTATGCCATCAATGAGCGCATAGCCAGCCAGAAGTTCGATGAACTCAGCCAGTTGGTGAAAGTGCTGGGACGTACTATCCAGAATCAGGAGAAGTTAACCGAGGACAGCCGTTCACTGCTCAATGTCGTAGTGGACTACACTTATGCACTCGATACGCTCGACCGTTACGACTATCAGGAGTTGACGATAGAAAAGACCACACCCCGGGCAGCCTTTCATGCCACTTACGAAAATGCCATGGAGGTGATTCGCCAGCTTCATGAGAGGTTCGGAGGAAGTCCGCTTTTCGGCAACGAGAAAGACGACTCGTTCAAAAGCTCCATCTGGCAGATATACCAGACCTTCGGAGGCGAGGATCTTTATCCCTCGGTTGAAGAGAAGGCAGCCATGCTGCTTTACCTTGTCACCAAGAACCATTCCTTCAGCGATGGCAACAAACGTATCGCCGCCACGCTGTTCCTGTGGTTTCTCAATGGCAATGGCATCCTTTACAATGAAGACGGCACCAAGCGCATTGCAGACAATACCCTGGTGGCGCTCACCCTGATGATAGCGGAAAGCCGTACAGAGGAAAAGGACACCATGCTGAAAGTGGTTGTAAACCTTATCAACCAGAACAACAGATAGGGAAAATGAAGTCTGTTCAGTAAACAGCTTCAGATGATTATCTTATAGGTAACTTTATAGGTAACTTGCGCTATCTGCTAAAACAAAAAACTCCGAAACGCTTGACAATGAAGCATTTCGGAGTTTTTCAAGTGGTGCCACCAGGAATCGAACCGGGGACACAAGGATTTTCAGTCCTTTGCTCTACCAACTGAGCTATGGCACCTTTTTGTTTTGCGTTGCAAAGGTATGAAAACTTTTTCAATCTACAAAACAAAGTTGAAATATTTTTGAGAAAATATCAAATTATACAGTTTTGATAAAAAAAGTAGAAATATTCTTTGGCAATACCAAAATTATATCTACCTTTGCACCGCAATCGAGAAATAACGAGAGCAATCGGAATGTAGCGCAGTTGGTAGCGCACTACGTTCGGGACGTAGGGGTCGGGCGTTCGAGTCGCCTCATTCCGACAAGAAAAAGGCTTAGCTGATTCAGTTAAGCCTTTTTTTCTTTACTCGAAAACAATACAATTTCATCCATAAAAAAAGAGGGCACAACACCCTCCTCTTTTAATATTTCAACTCTGATTATTCTTCAACCGGCTGAAAGTCTTCCTTACCTACTCCACAAAGAGGGCAAACCCAATCTTCTGGAATATCTTCAAATGCAGTTCCCGGAGCGATTCCACCTTCTGGATCACCTACTTCTGGATCATAAACCCAATCACAAACTGTGCAAACGTACTTTTTCATAATCTATTCTAATTAAAAAATTAATCACTATACTTTTTTAGTTTTAGCAAATATAGAGAGAATATTTCTATCCTACACATCGTATAACATTTTTTTTAATTCAGCCACCCCTTCCGAAGCTCCCTTCTGAATTACCATAACCGGTCGCCCCGAAGATATTTTCACTTCTTTCGGGTCTATCAGATAAACAGGAACCCCTCTCGGGACGTAATTCAACAATCCTGCTGCCGGATAGACATTCAAAGAAGTTCCTATAATAACAAAGATATCTGCTTTTTCAACATAGTCGATTGCTGTTTCAATCATAGGCACTGCCTCACCAAACCATACAATAAACGGTCGAAACTGCGAGCCATCTGCTGCCAAATCGCCTATCTTTACCTCATATTCTTCCGGAAGTAACTCCTTCACATAAGCCGGATTATTAGGTTCTCTGCTCGATGTAACCTTAGTCAGTTCACCATGCAAATGCACCACGTGCGAGCTTCCTGCCCGTTCATGCAAATTATCTACATTTTGAGTTATCACGGTCACTTTAAAATCACGTTCCAGCTCTGCCAAGAGCTCATGGCCCCGGTTTGGTTCCACTTCCAGCAACTGTTTTCGGCGTTCATTATAAAAATCAATCACAAGTTTGGGATTTGCCGCATACCCCTCAGGAGTAGCCACCTGCTCTACCGGATAACGGTCCCATAAGCCGCCAGAATCACGAAACGTACTGATTCCGCTTTCAGCGCTCATACCCGCACCAGTCAAAACCACCAAATTCTTCATAATATCCTATTTATTTTGTTTATAATCACAAAAATAAGAAATTTTATAAGTCAAACTATTCAGCTTTCACAGAAAAAAGATACCTTTGCCTCAATAAAAAATTAACTTAATGATAAAATCTATTTATGGATAAATTTAGCTACGCCATTGGCTTGGGTATAGGCCAGAACCTTTTGGGCATGGGAGCCCGCAACATCGATGTAAACGACTTTGCACAAGCCATCAAAGACGTATTAGAAGGAAACCAAACAGCTATTACACACACAGAAGCCCGTGAAATAGTAAACAAATACTTCACCGAGCTGGAAGAAAAGATGAATGCTGAGAACATAGCAAAAGGCAAGGCATTCCTTGAAGAAAACAAAAAGAACCCGAATGTTGTTACATTACCAAGCGGACTTCAGTATGAAGTAATCAACGAAGGGAACGGCAAGAAGCCTCAGGCCACTGACCGTGTGCGTTGCCACTACGAAGGAACACTGATTGACGGAACTCTGTTTGACAGTTCTATCAAACGCGGTGAGCCGGCTGTATTCGGAGTAAACCAAGTAATCAAAGGATGGGTAGAAGCTTTACAGCTGATGACAGAAGGAGCAAAATGGAGACTTTACATTCCTTCTGATTTAGCTTATGGTGCACAAGGAGCCGGAGAAATGATTCCCCCTCACAGCACACTTATTTTCGAAGTAGAATTAATCGAAGTACTTTAATAATCACAAAACTTTAAATACAAACGAGCAAATGAAAAAAAGTTCAGTATTAATGATGCTGGCTGCTGCTGGTCTTGCATCATGTTCACATGCCCCACAGGCAAACTTAAAAAGTGATGTAGATTCTCTTTCTTATATGATGGGTATTGCTACAACCCAAGGATTGATGGAATTTGTTCAAGGACAAGGAGTTGACTCTACTACTATGGCAAACTTTATCCAAGGTCTGGAACAAGGATGCAAAGAAACTGATGCAAAACAGAAAGCATACATGGTGGGTATGCAAATCGGCCAGCAGGTAAGCGGACAGATGTTTGAGTACAGCAACCGTCGTATCTTCGGAGGAGACTCTGCACAGTCACTGAGCAAAGAAAACTACTTGGCTGGATTCGTTGCTGCTGTTAAGAAACAAACTTCTACATCGGCTACAGAAGCTGGAGCTTATGTTGAAAGCAAACAGCAAGAAGTGAAAGCGAAAGCAATGGAAGCTCAATATGCTGATTATAAAAAAGAAAATGAAACATTCCTTGCAAGCAACAAAGATAAAGAAGGAATACAAACCACTGCAAGCGGCTTACAGTACAAAGTAATCACCAAAGGTACAGGTGCCATTCCGACCGACAGTTCAACTGTTAAGGTGATGTACAAAGGTACCTTGATTGACGGAACTGAATTTGACAGCTCCAAAGATCCTATCACATTCGGTGTAAACCGTGTTATCAAAGGTTGGACAGAAGCTTTGACCATGATGCCTGTTGGTTCAAAATGGGAATTATACATTCCTCAAGAACTTGGCTATGGTGCACAGCAAGCTGGAAAAATCAAGCCTTTCTCTACTTTGATTTTCGAAGTTGAATTGTTAGGTATTGAAGAATAAGCATCTAATAACCAGCTTATTATTAAATCAATACAGGTGGAGTTTCTTTTACGGGACTCCACCTCTTTTATTTTCTAACAGCCCCAAAATCAGAAAAGCCTTTCCCTTATAAAAAAACGCCCTTGCCACCTATTGCAGCAAGGGCATTCCATAATCAAAAACAAGTCTCTCAAGCCATTTATTCTCAAGCTTTTTTCTCTTTCGTATCCGTATGAGCCTCAACTACATTCACCACATAGTCTCCTAATTTCTCACACTCTCCGATAAGATCCATGTAATGCACTCCCATCTGATAATCATACTTCTTATCGTTCACATCAATCACATTCTGGTTTTTCAGCTGATTACGGTAGTTGTTAATTTCATTCTCCAGAT
>URDR01000065.1 GCA_900546645.1 uncultured Bacteroides sp.
TTCCACATATATTGATTCAAATGCCTCATGCGGACGCGCCGGAACAGTAGAAGAAAACGGACAATGGAGCAATGTGGTTTATATGCCATGCCTGAAAGAAAACAGCTTTGTCCCTTCTCTTCCCCAACAGCGAATAGACATTATTTATCTATGCCATCCCAATAACCCTACAGGAACAGCTCTCAGTAAAGACGAATTGAAAAAGTGGGTCAACTACGCCATAAAAAACGACACACTCATTCTTTTTGATGCCACCTACGAAGCATATATCCGACAGCCGGACATTCCGCATTCCATTTATGAGATAAAAGGAGCCAAAAAGGCAGCTATCGAAATCCGGAGCTTTTCAAAAACGGCAGGATTTACCGGAGTGAGATGCGGTTATATGGTCATCCCTAAAGATGTAACTGCTGCTACTTTATCGGGCGAGCGTATCAGTTTGAATAAACTGTGGAATAAACGCCAGCAAAGCAGATGCAACGGTGTTTCTTATATCAGCCAGCGGGGAGCTGAAGCTATTTATACCAACGAAGGAATGGAGCAGGTAAAAAACATGACCGATTATTATATGGGTAATGCACAGCAAATGCGCCAGACTCTTGAAAAAGCCGGACTGTATGTAGCCGGAGGAGAAAACGCTCCTTTTCTTTGGGTAGAATCGCCCCACGGACTCAGTTCCTGGAAGTTTTTTGAGCATTTACTTTATGAAGCTAACGTGATTTGTACCCCGGGTACAGCCTTCGGACCTCAAGGTGAAGGATATATCCGACTAACAGCTTTCAACGAACGCTCACTCTGCGAAAAAGGAGTAAAGCGTATCGCTCAAAACCTATAATACAAAATATAAAAATGTAAAACTATACAAACTTAGGTATTATGTCAAAATTAAGATTCAGAGTAGTAGAAGAAGCGTTTCACAAAAAACCGATTCTTGTTACTCAACCGGCAGAACGTCCCAGTGAATACTTTGCAAAATATGTATTCAACCGAGAAAAAATGTTCAAATACTTGCCTAGCAAAGTGTATGCAAAAATGGTTGACGTTATTGATAACGGAGCAGCTCTTGACCGGAGTATTGCCGATGAAGTGGCTGAAGGTATGAAAAAATGGGCCGTTGAGCTGGGGGTTACTCATTATACTCACTGGTTTCAACCACTGACTGAAGGTACCGCCGAAAAACATGACGCTTTTGTTGAGCACGACGGCAAGGGAGGTATGCTGGAAGAATTTTCCGGAAAACTGCTCGTTCAGCAGGAAACCGACGGTTCCTCTTTCCCCAATGGCGGAATCAGAAATACATTCGAGGCGCGTGGATACAGTGCATGGGATCCGTCTTCCCCCGTCTTTGTTGTAGACGACACCTTATGTATTCCTACTATCTTCATAGCTTACACCGGAGAATCGCTCGACTACAAAGCTCCTTTGCTGAAGTCCATCCGTGCCGTTACAAAGTCGGCCTTAGAGGTTATGCGCTATTTTGATCCTTCTGTGAAGAAAATCATTTCTTATCTGGGATGGGAACAGGAATACTTCCTCGTTGATGAAGGACTATATGCCGCTCGTCCGGACTTACTTCTGACTGGCCGTACGCTGATGGGACATGAAGCTTCAAAAAACCAGCAATTAGAAGACCATTATTTCGGGGCAATTCCTGCCCGCGTGGCTGCTTTCATGAAAGATCTGGAAATTCAGTCATTAGAATTAGGCATTCCTGTAAAAACTCGTCATAATGAAGTGGCGCCTAACCAGTTTGAGCTGGCTCCCATCTACGAAGAGTGCAACTTGGCTGTTGACCATAACATGCTTGTAATGTCACTCATGCGTAAGATTGCACGCAATCATGGCTTCCGTGTCTTGCTCCACGAAAAACCTTTTAAAGGTGTAAACGGTTCGGGCAAGCACAACAACTGGTCACTGGGAACAGATGGAGGTACGCTTTTGATGGCTCCCGGAAAAAACTCTGAAGAAAACCTTCGTTTTATTACATTCGTCGTTAACACCTTGATGGCGGTTTATCACCATAACGGCCTGCTGAAAGCTTCCATCATGAGTGCAACCAATGCACACCGATTGGGCGCACATGAAGCACCCCCCGCTATCATTTCGTCTTTCCTCGGAACCCAGTTAAGCAAGGTGCTCGATCATCTGGAGGAAAGCACAAGCAATGATCTCGTTTCATTGGGCGGGAAACAAGGCATGAAACTTGACATTCCTCAGATTCCGGAATTGCTGATTGACAACACCGACCGCAACCGTACTTCTCCGTTTGCATTTACCGGAAACCGGTTTGAGTTCCGTGCTCCCGGCTCGGAAGCCAACTGCGCAAGTGCCATGATTGCACTTAATACGGCTGTTGCCGAACAGTTAGTCCGTTTCAAAAAAGATGTAGATACCCTTATTGAAAAGGGCGAGCCTAAGATTTCGGCAATCATTCAAGTAATACGTCAATATATTAAAGAGTGTAAACCAATCCGCTTCGACGGCAACGGCTATAGCGAAGAATGGAAAAAGGAAGCTGAAGAACGTGGTCTTGACTGTGAAACCAGCTGCCCGCTCATCTTCGACAATTATCTGAAACCGGAAACCATCCATATGTTTGAGTCTACCGGTGTCATGACTCGCAAGGAACTTGAATCGCGCAATGAGGTGAAATGGGAAATGTACACCAAAAAAATTCAGATTGAAGCCAGAGTTCTCGGCGACCTGGTAATGAATCACATCGTTCCAGTAGCTATCGAATACCAGACCAAACTGGTTGACAATGCTTATAAAATGAAGTCCTTGTTCTCTGCCGAAGAGGCTACTGCACTTTCTGCCGAAAACTTGGCTATCATCAAAGAAATAGCCGAACATACTGCATTTATTAAAGAGCAGGTTGACGAAATGGTTGAAGCCCGGAAAATCGCAAACCGCCTAACAAGCGAACGTGAAAAGGCAATTGCTTATCACGACACAATCGCTCCAATGCTGGAAGACATCCGCTATCACATCGACAAACTGGAACTGATTGTCGATGACCAGATGTGGACCTTGCCTAAATATCGCGAACTGTTATTCATCCGATAACCAATACAAGGAGTGCTTCCAGACAAACCAGACACTCCTCTATTCTCATTGAAAAACCGCACGGAAGTGAAATCGGCCAACCGAATCGACATTCTTCCGTGCGGTTTCTTTTTGTTCTTATGACCATGCCTGTTCCTTCGGCTTTTCCTCCTGACTGCGATTTTCTCACACAGAGCCAACCGCCAACTACACAAAAGAATCAACCACTTGCCCCGGCACAAGAGTCATAAAAAAACATCTCAGCAAGAAATTTCCCTGCCGAGATGCACTACATATATTTTACCTAAAACCGATAGCGGTCAATCTGAAATGATTACTCATTTACCTGAGCAACACCTTTTCTTACCTTTCTCAATAGCGTTTCCATTTCATAAACCTTCTCCGGATACTCTACTGAAAGATTCTGTTCTTCCCTTCCCTTCCTCAAATCATAAAGCTGAGGTATAGGCAAATAACCCGTTTCAACATTAGCTCCCCATGGAATCACAGGTTTGCCGTCACTGGGCTCAATATACTTCCAGTCTTTTGTACGTAATGAAAGAGTACGATTTGCTGCACATTCTACAATCCATGGTCTGTCTGTTGCATCTTTTCCCAAGAGGTTTCCCAAACGGTCAAAGCTATCGGGTGCACTCTTCTCAGGCATTCGGGCATCAATCAATTTCCCCAAAGAAGCCATCCAGTCAACCTGCGACATCAAAACATCCGACACCTCATTTTTCTCGGCACCGCCTGGCCAACGAACGATAACAGGAACACGGGTTCCCCCTTCGAATGCACCGTATTTATGGCCGCGTAATTCACCAGAAGGACTGTGTCCGTTTAACAACTCTTCTGCACGGTCTTGATAACCATCATTGATTATCGGACCATTGTCACTGGAAAGAATAACCAGCGTATTATCATCAATACCCAATTTTTTCAAAGTCTTCATGATTTCACCAACCGACCAGTCAAACTGTACAATGGCATCCCCCCTAAGTCCCATATTGGTTTTTCCACGGAAGCGCTGATGCGGGAATCGGGGAACGTGTACATCGTTTGTTGCAAAATACATAAAAAACGGCTCATCCTGATGCTGCTCGATAAAGCGAATCGCATGTGTAGTAATTGAATCAGCAATGTCTTCATCTTTCCAAAGCGCTTTTCCACCTCCTCGCATATAGCCAATTCTACTTATACCATTCACGATTGACATATCATGTCCATGAGAGGGTTTCAAGTTATATAATAAATCCGGACGGTCTTTTCCCGTAGGTTCTCCCTCGAAGTTTTTAACATAGCTCACTTCTATCGGAGCAGAAGGGTCATAATTTGCCACCTGACCGTTTTCTATAAATACACAGGGGACGCGGTCGGCTGTAGCTGCCATTATATAATGATAATCAAAGCCTAAATCACCCAAGGCAGCCGGCAGAGGCGCATTCCAGTCTTGAGCTCCAGTCTTGTCTCCCAACCCTAAGTGCCACTTTCCAATGGCACAAGTAGCGTAACCTGCACCTTTAAACATATCAGCCATTGTGAATTGCCCCGGCTTAATAATCATGCCGGCATCACCGGCTGCCACGTCGGTACCCGGCTTGCGCCATGCGTATTCACCGGTCAATATAGAATAACGAGAGGGAGTACTTGTAGCTGCAATGGCATGTGCATTTGTAAAGCGAACGCCTTCAGTAGCCAGACGGTTGACATTGGGGGTCTTCACGTTCTTTGCACCATAACATTCCAAATCCCCATAGCCTAAATCATCGGCTAAAATGATAATCACATTCGGACGTTTTTCATCTTGTTTTTTCTGTTCCGCATCTATTAAAGCATGAGCTGGGATAGTCGGCGCCAACACCATTGAAGCCAACACAGGGAAATTCTTTCGATTTAATATCACCATATTGATTATTTAAAGCTTAACATTATAAAAAAACTTACGTCAAAGAGCCTTGTTTTTCTATCTATTTCATAAGTGATGCAAAGATAATCTATTAAATTTACTTTATTGCCTTTTAATTTAATAAAAATAATAAGAAAAGCCTTTTTATGAGTTTTTCTAAGCCCAAACTCGCTTTTGCCTGCCTTTTAAAGACAGTAAGCGCATCATTATATCCCTGAATGCTAATATTTTAATAAAATACACAAATCCCATTATCCGATTCGCCCCATTAAAAAAATACAATAAAATGTTCTATAACATAATAGCAAGCAGTTGACATTTGATAGTTTATGCTTAATATTGCAGTCGAATTAGTGTTATAAATACACCTTTGAGGAAAAACATTTTTATAACCAACGAATCAAATACATTAATAATTTAAATAACAACAAATTATGGATTGGAATTCACAGCAATTTGTATGGCTCGACTGGCTAATTATTATCGCAGGAGTCATTCTCGTAGCATGGGCAGTTTATCGCTCAGTTCAAAAAGACAAACAATCAATGAAAGGTGCCAACAGTGAAGATTATCTATTCGGTAAAGGAGAACCTTGGTACATCATTGGAGCTGCTATTTTTGCAGCAAACATCGGTTCTGAGCACCTTGTAGGCTTAGCAGGAACCGGAGCAAAAGACGGTGTAGGTATGGCTCACTGGGAAATGCAAGGATGGATGATCTTGATTCTCGGTTGGTTATTCGTGCCATTCTACCAGCTGCTCAACAACAAATTAGGCAAAATCATCACCATGCCCGACTTCTTGAAATTCCGCTATACTAAAGCAACCGGCTCATGGCTCTCAATCATCACCCTTGTGGCTTACGTACTTACCAAAGTAAGTGTAACCGCTTTCACCGGAGGTATTTTCTTTGAATACCTGCTTGATATTCCATTTTGGTACGGAGCAGTCGGCTTGATTGCTGTTACTGCTGTCTTCACCGTATTCGGTGGAATGAAAGGCGTAATGACCTTGTCGGCCATCCAGACTCCTATCCTTATTGTCGGTTCATTCCTTGTATTGTTCCTCGGTCTTGCTGCTTTAGGCGGAGGAAATATCTGCGACGGATGGACAAACATGATGAACTTCTGCGGTCAGTTACATGACGGATACGGAACTACCCACATGTTCCACTGGGAAGAAGGCGACCCTATGTATAAAGAATATCCGGGATTCGTTGTCTTCATCGGTGCAAGCATCATCGGCTTCTGGTATTGGTGTACTGACCAGCACATCGTACAGCGTGTACTTGGACAAACCAAAGGAGAAGCGAACGAAGAAGTTATCAAACGTGCCCGCCGCGGTACAATTGCTGCCGGTTATTTCAAACTTCTCCCGGTATTCATGTTCCTTATTCCGGGTATGATTGCTGCAGCTTTAGCTCAAGATCCCGAAAGTGGCTTCGCCTTCTCAATGAAAGCCGGCACAAATATTCCTGACACCGATGCAGCTTTTGCCCAAATGGTAAAATTCATTCTTCCTGCAGGTGTGAAAGGTATCGTAACCATCGGATTCATCTGTGCACTCGTTGCTTCGTTGGCGGCATTCTTCAACTCATGTGCCACCCTCTTCACCGAAGACTTCTACAAGCCTATGAAGAAAGGCATGAGCGAAGCTCATTACGTATTGGTTGGACGTATCGCAACAGTTGTTGTCGTATTGCTTGGTTTGGCATGGATGCCAGTTATGATGAGCATGGACACATTATATAGCTATCTGCAGAACATTCAGTCATTGCTCGCTCCTGCTATGGTAGCCGTATTTACATTGGGTATTTTCTCCAAGAAAATCACTCCGCTGGCAGGCGAATGGGGATTGATTGGAGGTTTTGCTATCGGTATGCTACGCTTGATAACCAACGTTATTACTCATAACGGTAATGCTGTAATGGAAGGTGCATTCTGGGAATATACAACTTGGTTCTGGCAAACGAACTGGTTGATTTTCGAAATCTGGCTGCTGGTATTCATCATGGTATTAATGGCTGTAGTTTCATTCTTCACTCCAGCTCCTTCTCAAGCACAGATAGAGGCTATTACATTTACATCCGACTACAAGAAAACCATCTTCCAGAGCTGGAACAAATGGGATGTTATTTCCAGCTTAGGTGTAATTTTACTTTGTGGTTTATTCTACGCATACTTCTGGTAACAAGTATTACTAAATCAAATATAGAAAGGGGAGGGAGTTTTTGGCATTCCTCCCCTTTCTTGTTAAATTTTCTTAGAGGATTCAGTTTTGCAGCCACCCATAACAAGAGTGAGGAAAAGACAAATTCAGCCAGCTATAAACACGCCAGAAAAAAACGACAAGATAAAAACAAAATATCTCTATCTGCAAAAAACAATTTTACAGTCTCAGCCACCTTGATGTCTTGCTAAAAAACACTTCGGCGTTTCGTTCAAAACGCTTCAGCACATCAAACAAAACGCTTTGACATTTTTATCTTCCTCCCTTATCTTAACTAAGGTCCGACGGCTTTTTCAGTAAAGAAAAATAAAATATTTGTTTAAAAAGCGTTTTTATGTTGAAGAACATAGACAAAAAAGCAACAACGAATTAGTTTAAGTGTTACTTTTACACCATAATAAAAACAATAAAAAATACGCATTATGAAAAGCATGAAAACATCTATTTTAGGAATGGGAATTTCTCTTATAATGCTTGGCAGCTGTGCCACAAGAGAAACCCAGTCTGTATTAACCTTATCAGGACTAAACCCGGCTAATTTTGAAACATTGATAGATGGAGTAAAACCAGTAAAACTGTACACACTAAAAAATGCCAATGGCATGGAAATATGTGTAACGAATTTCGGAGGCCGCTTAGTATCAGTCATGGTACCCGACAAGAACGGAAAGATGACCGATGTTGTTTTAGGCTTCGACAGCATTGCCGACTATCAGCACATTCCAAGTGACTTTGGAGCTGCCATCGGACGCTATGCAAACCGTATCAAACAAGGAAAAATAACAATCGACGGGAAAGAAATCCAATTACCCCAAAACAACTTTGGGCACTGTCTTCATGGAGGTCCTACCGGATGGCAATACCAAGTATATGAAGCAAACCAAACAAACGACAGTACCATCATGCTAACCATGAAATCGGCTGACGGAGACAACAATTTCCCCGGAAATGTAACCGCAAATGTAACCTATACTCTGACATCCGACAATGCGATTGACATCAAATACGATGCTACTACCGATAAAAAAACTGTTATCAATATGACCAACCACTCTTATTTCAACCTGAGTGGAGACCCCTCAAAACCGGCTACAGACCATATTTTATATGTAGCATCAGACAGTATAACTCCAGTAGACAGTACATTTATGACCAGTGGGGAAATGATGGCAGTAAAAAATACTCCGTTTGACTTCAACACACCGAAGACCATCGCCCCGAGTGTAACTGACTTCGACAACGAACAAGTAAAATTCGGAAACGGATTTGACCATAACTGGGTACTGAAGACCAAAGGAGACGCAACACAAGTTGCCGCTAAATTAACCTGCCCTACTTCAGGCATTACACTTGAAGTATATACAGACGAACCGGGTATCCAAGTATACACAGGAAACTTCCTTGACGGAACCGTAAAAGGGAAAAAAGGTATTACCTATCCACAAAGAGCTTCAGTATGCTTAGAAACCCAGCACTATCCTGACAGCCCCAACAAGCCACAATGGCCATCGGTTATATTAGAACCGGGACAGACCTATCACAGCCATTGTATCTTTAAATTTGGAATTGAAAAATAAAAAAACAGAATAGCTATGACCGCATTTTATCAAAACAACCCGAAGTTCTATGTCGGCATTGACTGCATCATATTCGGCTTCGACAAGGGTGAATTAAACCTGCTTCTACTCAAGAGAAACTTTGAACCTGCCATGGGGAAATGGTCTCTGATGGGAGGATTCATACAAGAAAAAGAAAGTGCGGACGATGCAGCAAAACGTGTATTGAGCGAACTTACCGGTTTGGAAAATGTATATATGGAACAAATCGGTGCCTTTGGATCAGTTAACCGAGATCCGGGAGAACGTGTTATTTCACTGGCCTACTACGCATTGATCAACATCAATGAATACGACCGTGAACTCGTGCAGCAACACAATGCCTACTGGGTCAACATAAATGAGCTGCCCGAGTTGATTTTCGACCATGCTGAAATGGTAGAAAAGGCCCGGATACAAATGAAGCATAAAGCCTCACGCGCCCCTATCGGCTTTAACATGTTGCCCGAACTGTTCACCCTGCCACAGCTACAAAGTCTCTATGAAGCAATCTACGGAGAAGTAATGGACAAGCGCAACTTTCGTAAACGCATCGCCGAAATGGGATTTATTGAGAAAACAGAAATGAAAGATAAAACCGGATCAAAAAGAGGAGCCTTTCTTTATAAATTTAACGACAAGGCATATCAGAAAGATCCTAAATTCAAACTTTAAATATCATGTTAGAAGCACTAAAAGAAAAAGTATTCCATGCTAATCTTGATCTGGTTAAGCACGGACTGGTAATTTTCACTTGGGGAAATGTTTCTGCCATTGACCGTGAAAGCGGTCTGGTGGTCATCAAGCCGAGTGGTGTATCTTATGACGACATGAAAGCCGACGATATGGTCATTGTTGACCTGGAAGGAAATGTTGTAGAAGGAACCTTGCGCCCGTCGAGCGACACACCGACTCACCTCGCGCTCTACAAAGCTTTCCCTGAAATCGGAGGCGTAGTTCATACCCACTCTACTTATGCAACCGCATGGGCACAGGCAGGTATGAGTATTCCTAACATAGGAACAACACATGCCGACTATTTCCATGAAGCAATTCCTTGCACCGACGACATGACAGAAGAAGAGGTTAAAGGAGCATACGAGCTGGAAACCGGAAACGTCATCGTAAAACGCTTCCAGGGAATGAACCCCGTACATACACCGGGAGTGCTAGTAAAAAACCATGGTCCGTTTTCATGGGGAAAAGACGCACACGATGCTGTTCACAATGCCGTTGTAATGGAGCAAGTAGCTAAAATGGCAAGCATCGCTTTTGCTGTAAACCCCAACCTGACCATGAATCCGCTATTGGTAGAAAAGCATTTCAACCGTAAACATGGTCCGAATGCTTATTATGGACAGAAAAAATAAACAAGATTTTTTTATAAACATATAAACTTACCTAAAACAAAATATTATGAACGCTTTTAGTCAATATGAAGTATGGTTCGTAACAGGAGCTCAGCTCCTTTACGGAGGTGACGCTGTAGTTGCAGTAGACGCACATAGTAATGAAATGGTAGCAGGCTTGAATGCCAGCGGTAAATTGCCTGTAAAAGTAGTATATAAAGGTACAGCAAACTCTTCTAAAGAAGTAGAAGCAGTATTCAAAGCAGCCAATAACGATGAAAAATGTATTGGTGTAATTACATGGATGCACACTTTCTCTCCGGCAAAAATGTGGATTCACGGTTTGCAGCAGTTGAAAAAACCTTTGATGCACTTACACACCCAGTTCAATAAGGAAATTCCTTGGGACACCATGGACATGGATTTCATGAACTTAAACCAGTCGGCTCACGGCGACCGCGAATTTGGTCACATCTGTACTCGTATGCGTATCCGTCGTAAAGTAGTGGTAGGCTATTGGAAAGACGAAGATACCTTACATAAAATCGCTGTCTGGATGCGTGTCTGCGCAGGATGGGCTGACTCACAAGATATGCTGATTCTCCGCTTTGGCGACCAGATGAACAATGTTGCCGTTACCGACGGTGATAAAGTTGAAGCAGAACAGCGTATGGGATACCATGTAGACTACTGCCCTGCCAGCGAACTGATGAAATACCACAAAGAAGTAAAAGACGAAGATGTCAATGCATTGGTACAGACTTACTTCAACGAATACGATCACGATGCAGAGTTAGAAGACAAGTCAACTGAAGCCTACCAGAAAGTATGGAATGCCGCAAAAGCTGAATTGGCTCTCCGTGCCATCCTGACTGCAAAAGGTGCAAAAGGTTTCACTACCAACTTCGATGACCTGGGTCAGACTGACGGCAGCTATTTCGATCAGATTCCAGGATTGGCTTCACAGCGCTTAATGGCTGAGGGTTACGGATTCGGTGCAGAAGGCGACTGGAAATCGGCTGCTCTTTACCGCACTGTATGGGTAATGAACCAAGGATTGTCAAAAGGATGTTCTTTCTTGGAAGACTATACACTGAATTTCGATGGTGCCAACAGTTCTATCCTTCAGTCACACATGCTTGAAGTTTGTCCGCTGATTGCATCAAACAAACCTCGCCTGGAAGTACACTTCTTAGGCATCGGTGTACGCAAGAGCCAGACTGCACGTCTCGTCTTCACCTCAAAAACCGGCAAAGGATGTACTGCTACCGTTATCGACATGGGCAACCGTTTCCGCCTGATAGTAAACGATGTAGAATGCATCGAGCCGAAACCACTTCCAAAACTTCCGGTTGCTTCAGCATTGTGGATTCCGCAGCCTAACTTCGAAGTAGGTGCAGGCGCATGGATTTTGGCTGGTGGTACACACCACTCTTGTTTCTCATACGACTTGACAGCTGAATACTGGGAAGACTATGCAGAAATCGCCGGAATCGAAATGGTACATATCAACAAAGACACCACCATCAGCGAATTCAAAAAAGAACTTCGCATGAACGAAGTGTATTACATGCTTAACAAAGCACTTTGCTAATACGTAATCATGCAAATTAGGTTAGTTATAGAAGGGATATTTTCGTTGGAGTTGTCACATTTGTTGTTGTTCCGTTTGGGAAGAGAACCTGAATTTATGTTTCTGCAAAGAGTCTCAGCCCAAGCCCGCCTGAGCGGGCGGCAACTCCTCACTTATCCCCCACTTTAACCCCTATCATTGCACTAAATAAAAGTGTCGGCAAACAGTTTTGCTTGCCACACTTTTATTTCTCATTTCATATTATCAACTCTTTTATACAAAAATCACTATGAAATTAGACGCAAAGTCAACCATCGAAGCCGGGAAAGCAATTCTCGGTATCGAATTTGGTTCAACACGTATCAAAGCTGTCTTGATAGACCAAAACAACCAACCGATTGCTCAAGGAAGCCACAGCTGGGAAAATCAGCTGGTCGACGGACTTTGGACTTATAGCATTGAAGCTATTTGGAACGGACTTCAAGATTGTTATGCAGACCTTCGCTCAGAGGTAAACAAACTATATAACACAGAAATTGAAACGTTAGCTGCCATCGGTGTAAGTGCCATGATGCATGGTTACATGGCTTTTAATGATAAAGAAGAAATTCTTGTACCTTTCCGTACATGGAGAAATACCAACACCGGAAAAGCTGCCGAAGAATTATCATCTCTCTTTGTTTATAACATCCCCTTGCGCTGGAGCATCTCTCACCTCTATCAAGCTATTCTGAACAATGAATCTCACGTAAAAGACATCAACTTCCTGACCACACTGGCTGGATATGTTCACTGGCAGATTACAGGAGAGAAAGTTTTAGGCATAGGCGATGCTTCCGGTATGCTCCCCATTGACCCTGCTACTAAAAACTATTCGGCCGACATGATTGCCAAATTTGATAATCTGATTGCTCCGAGAGGTTATAGCTGGAAACTGACCGACATTTTACCGAAGGTATTGCTTGCCGGAGAAAATGCAGGATGCCTGACTGCAGAAGGAGCTAAAAAGCTCGATGCATCCGGACACCTGAAAGCCGGAATTCCGGTTTGTCCTCCCGAAGGCGATGCCGGTACAGGTATGGTAGCCACCAATGCCGTTAAGCAACGTACAGGTAACGTTTCAGCAGGAACTTCTTCTTTCTCAATGATTGTTTTGGAAAAAGACCTGTCGAAACCTTACGAAATGATTGATATGGTAACTACCCCCGACGGAAGTCTGGTGGCAATGGTTCACTGCAACAATTGTACCTCCGACCTGAACGCATGGGTGAACCTGTTCAAAGAATACCAAGAACTGTTAGGCATCCCCGTTGATATGGATGAGCTTTACGGCAAACTCTATAACCATGCACTTACAGGCGATGCAGACTGTGGAGGTTTGATTTCATACAATTACATTTCAGGCGAACCCGTAACCGGCTTAGCTGAAGGAAGACCCTTATTCGTACGTTCTGCAAACGACAAATTCAACCTTGCCAATTTCATGCGTGCACATTTATACGGCTCAGTAGGTGTACTAAAAATAGGCAACGACATTCTCTTCAACGAAGAAAAAATCAAAGTCGACCGCATTACAGGTCATGGTGGTTTATTCAGAACCAAGGGAGTGGGTCAACGTATATTGGCAGCAGCCATCAATTCGCCGATTTCCGTAATGGAAACAGCTGGTGAAGGAGGTGCTTGGGGCATTGCCCTACTGGGTTCCTACCTTGTAAACAATACAGAAAAACAAAGCCTTGCCGATTTCTTGGACGCTAAGGTATTTGCAGGAGATGCAGGTGTAGAAATTGTTCCTACAGCCGACGATGTGGCAGGATTTAACGCATACATTGAAGAATATAAAGCAGGGCTTCCCATTGAAGAAGCTGCAGCAAAGTTCAAGAAATAAAGAAAAATTAGTATCTTTGCCACCATTAAACTTAACAGACAAGCGGAAAACCGCATTTATTAGCACTCAAATAAACTATTAATATGAACAGCAAACAAGTAATGAACCACGCAGCCGATAACATCCGTATCTTAGCTGCATCAATGGTTGAAAAAGCAAAATCAGGACATCCGGGTGGTGCTATGGGAGGCGCCGATTTCATCAATGTATTGTATTCAGAATTCTTACAATACGACCCGCAAAATCCGAAGTGGGAAGGTCGTGACCGTTTCTTCTTGGACCCAGGTCACATGGCTCCGATGTTATATTCTCAGTTGGCTTTGATTGGCAAATTCAGCATTGACGAACTCAAACAACTTCGTCAGTGGGACTCTCCTACTCCCGGACATCCGGAAGTAGACGTGATGCGTGGAATTGAAAACACATCAGGTCCGTTAGGACAAGGTCACGTGTTTGCTGTCGGTGCAGCGATTGCTGCTAAGTTTCTGGCTGCACGCACCGGAAACCCGACATTCGCAAAAGAAACGATTTATGCTTATATTTCTGACGGCGGTATCCAGGAAGAAATTTCTCAGGGTAGCGGACGTATTGCCGGAACATTAGGTTTGGACAACCTGATTATGTTCTACGACTCAAACGACATTCAGCTGTCTACCGAAACAAAAGATGTTACTACAGAAGACACTGCAATGAAATATCGCGCTTGGGGATGGAACGTTATCGAAATCAACGGTAATGACTGCGAACAAATCCGTGAAGCATTAAATGCAGCTAAAGCAGAAGACAAACGCCCGACATTGATTATCGGTAAATGTATCATGGGTAAAGGTGCACGTAAAGATGACAACTCTTCTTACGAACACAACTGCAAGACCCATGGTGCTCCTCTGGGTGGCGATGCCTATAAGAACACGATGGTTAACTTAGGAGCTGACCCTGAAAATCCGTTTGTTATCTTCGATGATGTAAAAGAACTATATGCAAAACGTGCTGAAGAACTGAAAGCAATCGTTGCTGCGCGTCATGAAGAAGAACAAGCTTGGGCTGCTGCAAACCCTGAAAAGGCTGCTCAGCAAAACGAATGGTTCAGCGGTGCTGCTCCGAAAGTGGATTGGGCTGGTATCCAGCAGAAAGCAAACGATGCAACCCGTAATGCCTCAGCTACTGTATTAGGAGCTTTGGCTCAGCAGGTTCCTAATATGATTTGTGCTTCAGCCGACCTCTCTAATTCTGACAAGACTGACGGTTTCTTGAAAAAGACTCACGCATTTACCAACGGTGACTTCAGCGGAGCATTCTTCCAGGCAGGTGTAGCAGAGCTTACTATGGCATGCTGCTGTATCGGTATGGCTCTTCATGGAGGTGTAATCGCTGCCTGCGGTACTTTCTTCGTATTCTCAGACTACATGAAACCAGCCGTACGTATGGCTGCCCTCATGCAGTTGCCGGTTAAATTTATCTGGACACACGATGCATTCCGCGTAGGTGAAGACGGTCCTACTCACGAACCGGTAGAACAGGAAGCTCAGATCCGCTTGATGGAAAAACTGAAAAACCATCATGGCAAAAACTCAATGTTGGTAGTACGTCCGGCTGACGCAGAAGAAACTACTGCTTGCTGGAAACTGGCAATGGAAAACATTGACACTCCTACTGGTTTGATTTTGTCTCGCCAGAATATCACCAACTTACCTGAAGGAAACGACTATAGCCAGGCAGCTAAAGGTGCTTACATTGTAGCCGGATCGCAAGAAAACCCGGATGTAATTTTGGTTGCTTCAGGCTCAGAAGTTGCTACTTTAGTGGCTGGTGCTGAATTACTGAACAAAGACGGTGTAAAAACCCGTATCGTTTCAGTTCCGTCTGAAGGATTGTTCCGCAGCCAGAGCAAAGAATACCAGGAAAGCATCATCCCTACAGGAGCTAAAATATTTGGTCTGACAGCCGGACTTCCTGTAAACTTGCAGGGACTGGTAGGAGCCAACGGAAAAGTTTGGGGATTGGAATCATTCGGTTTCTCTGCTCCTTACAAAGTTTTGGATGAGAAACTGGGATTCACCGCTGAAAATGTATACAACCAAGTAAAAGCAATGCTCTAATGAAAACAATAGGATTAGCATCCGACCATGCCGGATTTGAATTAAAACAATACGTTAAACAATGGTTGGAAGCCAAAGGATGGGAATATAAAGATTTTGGCACATTCAGTTCTGACAGTTGTGATTATCCTGATTATGCACATCCTTTAGCTCTTGCTGTAGAAGAAGGAACATGTTATCCGGGAATTGCCATCTGCGGAAGCGGTCAAGGCATTGGCATCACACTCAATAAACATCAAGGAATCCGTGCAGCACTCTGCTGGATTCCGGAAATAGCTCATCTTGCCCGCCAGCATAACGATGCAAACGTTCTGGTTATGCCCGGACGCTTTATCGATCCCGAAATGGCTGACAAGATTATGACTGAGTTTTTCGCCACGCCGTTTGAAGGCGGACGCCATCAGGCACGTGTTGACAAAATTCCCGTCAAATAATTCTATATTAAATTACATAAAAAAGAGAGGTTCTAAAAGAGCTTCTCTTTTTTATTGCTTATATTTGTCAAGTAAAACAAAATCTATAGGTTTCCTCATAAGGAATACGAAAAGAGATACAAATGCCATAACAGGTAATCTCACAAGATAAGTAAATAATATAAAAAACTATATAACACTTTAACCATGAAAAAACTTTTACTAATCTTATTGGCATGCTTGCCACTTTTTCTTGCGGCACGTGAGAAAAAAGACAACTCGAATCCTAAATACTTAGCCGGTGCAGTAACCTTAACTGAAGGTAGAGTATCATTCTCCAAAGAAATAAAAGCTCCATCTCTTTCAAAGGATGCCATCTATAAACAAATGTTAGAATGGGCCAACGAACGCTTTCAGCCGAAAGACAAACTGCAAAGCCGGGTAGTTTATACTGATGAAGAAAAAGGTGAAATCGCCGTATCGGCCGAAGAATATATAGTGTTCTCCTCTTCTGCCTTGTCACTTGACCGTACTCGTATTTATTATCAACTGTTCATCTATACACAAAACGGACTATGCAAAATAGATATGAGCCGCATCCGATACTGGTATGACGAAAACCGTGACGGAGGAGAACGGTATACTGCCGAAGAATGGATTACCGACGACATGGCTTTAAACAAAAAGAGAACCAAGTTGGCTCCTATCTGCGGAAAATTCCGTCGCGAGACCATTGATCTGAAAGATGACTTGTTTAATTCAGCAGCAGCCACTTTAGGTGTACAAACTTTAAATACGCAGACTACTATTCCCGCTGGGGTTATCCAACCTGCCACTCCTACTGCTACCTTAGGAAGCGGAGAGTTGAAGGATATTACATTCGAACAATTACCTGCTAACCTCAACACAATCGTTTCCTCCGGACGAATCACATTGACCGCCAACGAGGAAGAAATTGAATTGAAAGCTGAAAACTGGGGTGGCTTCGGTAAATTATTTGCCAAAAACGTAACCTATACGCTAGTTGACCAAAGCCGGATTGCAATTAATGCAGTCATGGAACACAGTAATACATATAAGCTTTCTATCTACAATTCAGGAAACACTCAGCCGGTCATTGTGATTGAATGTAAAAAGTCTATGGCGCAAAAAATGTCAGCAGAAGATTTAAAATCACTGAACCAGTCAGCTGATGCCTCTAAAGACTATACCATGTATATCGGAGAAATCACACGCATCCAGATGAGATAAAGGGATAACCTTTATTCTATAATCGAGTAGGAGGAAAACGAAGCAGTTTTCTTCCTACTTTCGTTTTCCGACC
>URDR01000066.1 GCA_900546645.1 uncultured Bacteroides sp.
ATTGCATACTAAGCAGTGTAATCGGAGCCCGCTTAGGACATTGCCTGTTTTATGAATGGGACTATTACGGAAGTCACCCTGCCGAAATATTCAAGATATGGAAGGGGGGACTGGCCAGCCATGGCGGAGTGTTCGCACTTATCCTTGCCTTGGTGTGGTATTCAAAAACTGTCACCAAAAAAAATGTCTGGTGGCTCTTCGACCGCATGATTCCAGCAGTAGCCATCGTGTGTATGTGCATCCGGTTTGGCAATCTGATGAACTCTGAAATTTTCGGATTCCCCACCACGTTGCCTTGGGGCTTCGAATTTATCCGTTCCCGCGAATGGCAAGAACTGTATAATCAAAACGGAGCCTCGCTTCCTTGTCACCCTACCCAGGTTTATGAAATGCTTTACTGCCTCGCAGCGCTGGTAACATCATGGCTGATGTATCATAAACTTCATGCCCAGAAACAAATCGGACTGATTACGGGAGTCTCGCTGCTCATCTTCTTCGGAGCTCGCTTCGGACTGGAGTTCATGAAAAACCCCCAAGTGGCTGAAGAGGCAAACATGACGCTGAATATCGGTCAGTGGCTGAGTGTACCGCTCATCTTACTGGGAGTTTATCTGATAGCTACCAGCGGAAAGAGAAAAGAAGCATTTTCCGGAAAATAAATCCTGTCACAACTTCTCTTCGTTTTATATAAAAAGCCGCCTCCTTCATTGCAAGAACAAGAGGTAAAAAAATGTTTCATCGTATGATAAAAATGTTTCATGAAACAAACTTATCATACAATGAAACATTTTTTATTATTGTTAATCAGCAACTTGCATACTTTTGCAAAGATGAATCAATCTCCTCAACTAATAATAAATTCAAATGCTATGAAGGCAACTAAGAAATGGATGATAGCAACCACAGCATTGCTATCTTTTGCCTGTGCAAACGGATATGCACAAGCCAATAAAAATGCTGATAGAAGTTCTCAAAAAGAAGAAGGCAATCGTAACGTGATGCTAAATGCTGCAAGTGCCAATGGACCGCGCGAAATACAAATCGGTCTTCCTTCTGCCGACGTAAATGTACTTGAAAACGGTATTCCTGTAACCTATGCAACCAATCCGCACAGTGTAAATTCTCTATGGCGTGCAGACGCTAGTCTAAGCCATGTCGGCCTGTTAAAAATATCAGAAACCGCCATTACTACCGGTAATATAGGATATGCCGTAAACTCTTCCACTCAATTGGGAGATAAAGGATTTCATGGAACGATGAATTATAAGACCAATCACTTTGGCATGCAAGAGTTCTCTTTAAATCTGAACGGCGAAATTGCCAAAGACTGGTATTACAGCGGAAGCATTTATCAAGATTTCGATCCGGGAACATTTAAAATAAAGTCAACTCCATTTCAAGACCGAACCCAAATCTACAAATTTGCATTAACCAAACGTTATCATGATAACCGAGGAGAGTTCTGTGCCATTTATCATTACAGCAACAGCCATCCTGTATATATGTACGCTACTCAGTCAGCTCCTTTTATTTACGTAGGTGATGGCAGCGTAAGGGAATTTGGTGATTTTTCTCTTGGAACCACTTCTTATTTGCCGATGGACAATGAAATGGTATATCGAGACATGCGCACCGGAGAACTGAAAAAGACCAACCTCTATGACGCTGTTCAGAACAAAGGTAGTGAGTTTACACTGATGAACAACTATAAATGGGATAATGGTCTGGCTTGGAAAGTCATCATGAAATACGACCATGCCACCGGTTCATGCGTCTATCAAACCCCGATGGAGTTAAGCAAACGTGCAAACAGCTCTATTAATTACCAATATGAAGCAGCCGACGGTTCAATGAGGAATTACGAAGGAGAATATGTACAGAGCCGTATGTCATGCTTAAACCGAGGATTCATTGATGAATTCATGTTTACAACAGAATTATCACGCAATCTGCCAAACGGAACATGGCGCTTAGGACTGAATGAATGGTATTATGACATTGATTATGCTTCGAATACCACCATGTACGACCAGTCCGTTCCCATGGACGGAAGCTATCCGGTTAGACTTTATAATCCGGCTTTTGCGACTTCAACAAGCCGGCTTTATGCAGGAAGCGGTTATTATTATGATTTCAACAAAAATGCTTCGGAATATTACAAAGGACATGAAAACAAACTGGCTATCTACTTCACTCACGACTGGGATATTACCGACCAACTTAACTTGTATTATGGAGCTCGTCTGGAATACCAAGCACTTCGCGGAAATAATGCAGCTGTAAAAAATGCCAATGGTGACTACATTGGACGTTTTGCCAACTATTATCTCGGAGCTACAGCCATCCCGGCCTACGATAGCGAAGGTAATCAGACCGGATATATGGCAGGAACTTCAAGTACAAATGGCTCAGTAGCAGTCGAACCCACCCCAATGAGTTATGACTGGATTAATTACGCATTGAGTGCTGCTGCAACTTATAAGTTAGCAGATAAATTCGGGCTAACCGGCGATTTCACTTATATCACCCAGCACCCTCGAATTGAAAACTTTGCGCCAGCAACATTACCTAACACTGATAAAATATCAGTCCCATTAGGACGTGCCGGTATCTATTTCAATAATGACTGGTTAAGCTTAACTTCATTATTCTCATATATATCAAAAACGAACAATAACTCAACACTGAATCTTCAGCATACGGTGAATGGAGTCAATGAAATATTAGCGGCACCGCTTAATTATGACATCAAAACGCTGGGCTGGACCACAGATGTTGTTACAACTCCGTTTAAAGGTTTTGATTTGCATTTCTTGTTTACATACCAAAAGCCGACTTACAAGAAATATGAAACTTCTGTCAAGTTCTCCGACGGATATATTGGTCAGATTAATGCAACAGGAAATATAGTGGCAGAAATTCCTCAGGTCATTATAGAAATTGACCCCAGCTATATGATTACTGACAACCTGAAGGTATGGACAAGTTTCCGCTACTTCAGTAAAACTTATGCCAACATCAACGATGCTTATTACTTTAACGGCCGCTGGGAAACTTTCGGAGGCGTAAACTGGCAAGTCAACAAAAAGTTGACACTGGGATGTACCATTGTAAACTTCCTAAACCAGACAGGTGCCAAAGGAAGTATTGCCGGTGCAGAGCTGGTTACGAAAGAAGAAGCAGGTCAATATGCTAATACGGTTATGGCAGGAAGCTACATTCGTCCGTTCACTGTTGAATTCTCAGCTCAAATCAAGTTTTAATGTGAATCCGTACGGGGGAACTATCCGCAAAAACGATAGCTTCTCCCCGAAAGAAATTTCAGATTAATCCCACCAATAAATTTTAGAAGGTAAAATAAAATTTCATATCTTTAAAAATAAAACAAATACCATGAAACGTAAACTGCTCAATATCGTTTTAGGACAAGTTATCCTATGCCTTATAATCGCATGCCAGTCTCAAAAGAGTAATTTGAGATTCGAAAAACAAGGAGATACTCTCACCACTATACATATTACCCAGCCAACAAAATATTTATTGCTTCCTATTCAAGAAGCAGCCACTGAAGGTAAGGTAAAACTTTGTACCGGAAATCCGGCAGATATGGCTATGGATATCCGTTTAGCAGTAGATAGCATCGAATATTATGTACCTTTCGAATTACCGCAAGGTGAAGAAAACGCAATAGTTACAATAGAAAAAGTCCCCTCGCAGGCAATATGCTGGGAAAATATCCAGCTGTCAGATACTTTTAACACAAGCAACACAGACTATTATCGGCCTATTTATCACCATACGCCTCTTTACGGATGGATGAACGATGCGAACGGACTGGTATATAAAGACGGAGAATATCATCTTTATTTTCAATATAATCCTTATGGTTCAAAATGGGGTAACATGCACTGGGGACATTCAGTAAGCAAAGACCTCATACATTGGGAACATTTGAAACCCGCTATTGCACGTGATACGCTAGGACACATTTTTTCAGGAAGTTCCATCATTGATCATAATAACAGTGCAGGATATGGAGAAAATGCAATGATTGCTTTCTATACATCAGCCAGCGACGAACACGGGCAAATCCAATGTATGGCATACAGCAGTGACAATGGACGTACATTCACTAAATATGAAAAGAATCCTGTGCTGACTCCATTCGATGGATTAAAAGACTTCCGCGACCCTAAAGTTTTTTGGTATGAGCCTGCACAAAAATGGTACATGATTGTTTCGGCCGATAAAGAGATGCGCTTTTATTCTTCTGCCAATTTGAAAGACTGGGAATTCTTAAGCGGCTTTGGAAAAGGCTATGGTGTGCAGCCCAACCAATTCGAGTGCCCAGATTTCATTCAACTACCGGTTGATGGAAATCCCAACAACAAGAAATGGGTCATGATTGTCAATATCAATCCAGGATGTCTATTTGGTGGAAGTGCCACTGAATATTTTATCGGTGACTTCGATGGTAAAGAATTTAAATGTGATACGAAACCTGAAGTTACCAAATGGCTTGACTACGGAAAAGACCATTATGCTACGGTATGCTTCTCTAATACAGGCGACAGAATTATAGCTGTACCCTGGATGAGCAACTGGCAATATGCCAATGCAACACCCATCCGCCAATATCGTGGAGCCAATGCTTTGCCACGTGAGCTTTCTCTGTATTCTAAAAACGGAGATATCTACATGGCAGCCAATGCAGTAAAAGAAACCAGGAACCTGCGCAAACAAACAAACGAGATTCATGACATTACTCTAACAGACGAGTATAAGACCTGTTCCATAACAACTAATTCAGGAAGTGCTTATGAAATAGAAATGGATATTACACCAGGGGAAACCGGAAACACAGGTTTTCAGTTACTGAATGAGAAAGGAGAAATAGTAGATATTTATCTGGATATGAAAGCTGGACGTCTGGTGATGGACCGTACACAAAGTGGCATTGTTAACTTGGAACATCATGGTGAAATGAACGTTCATGAAAAAGAAACAGACAATCATCGGAAAACAATGTCGGTAAACTATAAGAATGATTTCGCACTCGGTACGTGGGCTCCTCTTTCTTTGTGTGAGGGAAAAACTTACCACTTAGACATTTTTGTTGACAAGTGTTCTATCGAAATATTTGTAGATGAAGGACGGATTGCAATGACAAACTTGGTTTTCCCGACCCAGCCATACGAAACTTTACGTTTTTACACTGATAATAACGCTGTTCAGTTCAACAATATAAAGATACATACGTTGGGACTGTAATCCTTCTACTAATTAAGAATTTCAGCAAGTTCAGATTCTAAAAAACTTCTTTGGAATTTGAACTTGCTTTTTCCGGAATTTATTCACCATATAATTATTATGTACCTGCAAACCATGAAAAATATTTGTATGCTTGCTATTGCAGCCATGACAGGAATCCAATCCTATGCTGTTGCAGAAAAACAAATTATCCGTATTTCTACCAATCAAACAGACCTCGTACTTCAAGTAGCCCCGAATGGACGGCTTTATCAAACTTATTTAGGCGAGAAGCTACTTCATGAAACAGATCTGGAGCAATTGGAGTGGAATATTCATCCGGCATCCGATGCCAGTGTGATAGAACGTGGATGGGAAGTGTGCAGTACTTCAGGCAATGAAGATTTTTTTGAACCGGCATGGGGTATAACACACAGTGACGGAAATCCCTCTACATGGTTATATTACGTATCATCTTCTACAAAATCAGTGGAAGGAGGAATGCAAACCGATATCCTGCTCCGTGACGATAAATATCCGGTAGATGTTACGCTTCATTATGTCACCTATCCCGAAGAGAACATAATCAAAACGTGGAGTGAAATCAAACATGAAGAAAAGAAACCCATATCCTTGTTTCGCTATGCTTCTACCATGCTTTACTTCAGCAATCCATCTTATTACCTTACTGAGTTTAGCGGAGATTGGGCCAAAGAGGTACAAATGAGCAATCAACAGCTACAATTCGGAAAAAAAATAATAGATACGAAACTAGGAAGTCGTGCAGCTATGCATGCACAACCTTTCTTCATGCTTGGTTTAGGACAACCTGTTAATGAAAATACAGGAAATGTATTAATGGGTACCATTGGATGGACCGGAAACTTTCGATTCACTTTTGAGATTGACAACGTGGGAAATCTGCGCGTCATACCATCCATTAACCCATATGCATCTACCTATGAACTAGCTAAAGGTGAGACCTTTACTACCCCTGAATTTATTTTCACTTTAAGTAAAGGAACCGGAGAGGGAAGCCGAAACTTTCAACGCTGGGCACGTAACTATCAGATAAAAGATGGGAAAGGCTCACGCATGACATTACTGAATAACTGGGAAAATACTGCATTCGACTTTGATGAGTCGATGCTGGCTGAGCTCATGAAAGAAGCGAAAGACTTAGGAGTTGATATGTTTTTACTTGATGACGGATGGTTCGGCAACAAATATTCTCGTAATAACGATAAAGCAGGTCTCGGAGACTGGGATGCCAATAAACAAAAGCTCCCCAATGGTGTACCTGCACTCATCCGCTACGCAAAAGAAGCTGGAGTTCAGTTCGGTATCTGGATAGAACCGGAAATGATTAATCCACAAAGCGAACTGATGGAGAAACATCCGGAATGGGCAATCCGATATCCTAACCGTGACACTTATTACTACCGGAATCAGCTGGTCCTCGATATGAGCAATCCGGAAATACAAGATTATGTTTATAACGTAATCGACAAGCTAATGACAGAAAATCCTGAACTTGCCTATTTTAAATGGGATTGCAACAGTCCTATTACTAATATCTATTCTCCCTATTTGAAAAACAGACAGGGACGTTTGTATATTGACCATATACGTGGTGTATATAATGTTATGAAGCGTGTATCCGAGAATTATCCGAAATTGCCTTTAATGCTTTGTTCCGGTGGCGGTGCCCGCTGCGATTATGAGGCATTAAAACATTTCACCGAGTTTTGGTGCAGTGATAATACTGACCCGGTTGAACGAGTTTACATACAATGGGGATTTTCACATTTCTTCCCGGCCAAATCCATGTGTGCTCATGTCACCAGCTGGAATAAAAATGCTTCCATAAAATTCCGTACAGATGTGGCATCAATGGGTAAACTGGGATTTGACTTAGGATTAAAAGAACTTACTGCCAATGAATTGCTTTATTGCCAACAGGCTATCAGCAACTGGAAACGGTTATCAACGACGATTCTGGAAGGAGAACAATACCGTCTGGTTTCACCTTATACCACCCAACACATGGCGGTAAATTATGTCAATACAGACCAGACAAAAGCAGTATTGTTTGCCTATGACATTTACCCGCGTTTTGAAGAAAAATTATTCCCTGTCAAACTGCATGGTTTACATCCCAATAAGATGTATCAGGTTAAGGAGATAAACCTGATGCCAGGAGAAGAATCTACATTAAGAGCAAACGGAAAAGTATTTTCTGGAGATTACTTAATGAAAATAGGACTGGATGTTTTGGGCTTCAAACCCCTCGAAAGCCATGTGATAGAACTAACCGAACAGCAATAATAATCATTCACCTCATAAAAACCTCAAAGAATGAATACTAAACTAAAATATGCCAAACTTCTTCCCATCATGCTATGCTTCTTTGCCATGGGATTTGTTGACCTGGTAGGCATCGCTTCAAACTATGTGAAAGAAGATTTGAACTTAAGTGACTCGGAAGCTAATATTTTTCCTTCGCTCGTGTTTTTCTGGTTCCTGATTTTTTCTGTACCGACAGGTATTCTCATGAACAAAATAGGAAGAAAGAAAACAGTATTACTCAGCCTTCTGGTTACATTTGCTTCGCTGCTGATTCCGGTTTTTGGCGACAGTTACGGCATTATGCTCTGCTCATTCTCTCTTTTAGGAATCGGCAACGCACTGATGCAGACTTCGCTTAATCCGCTGTTAAGCAACATTATCTCAGGCGACCGGCTGGCTAGTACGCTGACTTTCGGACAGTTTGTCAAAGCCATTGCCTCATTCCTTGCTCCTTACCTCGCCATGTGGGGAAGCTTGCAAACTATTCCGACATTCGGACTGGGATGGCGCGTTCTTTTCCCTATCTACATGATTGTAGCTATCTTTGCTATTTTGTTTTTGGCTTCTACCCCCATTGAGGAGGAGAAAGCCGATAAAGCTTCGGGATTTGCTGACTGCCTGAAATTGTTAGGCAAGCCTTTCATTCTGCTCTCTTTCCTTGGTATCATGTGCCATGTAGGTATCGATGTGGGAACCAATACCACTGCACCGAAAATCTTGATGGAACGCACGGGGATGAGTTTGGCTGAAGCCGGATTTGCTACCAGCCTGTATTTTATTTTCCGTACACTTGGATGCTTCTCCGGAGCTTTTATCTTACGCAAACTCAGCGCAAGAACGTTCTTCCTCATCAGCGTAATTTGTATGCTTGTTGCCGTTAGCGGACTTTTTGCTTCAAACTCGCTGACTGTTATCTATACCTGCATTGCACTGGTAGGTTTCGGCAACTCCAACGTATTTTCTGTCATTTTCTCGCAAGCCCTCTTTGCTGAGCCTGACAAAAAGAACGAAGTATCGGGGCTGATGATTATGGGATTATTCGGAGGTACCGTTTTTCCGCTCTTCATGGGATTTGCCAGCGATGCCATCGGGCAGCAAGGAGCTGTGGCTGTTATGGCTATCGGGGTTATCTATTTGCTATATTACACTTGGAAAATTAAAAGATAATCATTAACTTTATAATAACTAAAACCATGACAATAATGAATAATAACAATAATATAGTAGTAGGAATGGGCGAAGCCCTATGGGATGTTCTCCCGGAAGGAAAGAAAATAGGAGGTGCACCTGCTAATTTTGCTTACCATGTTTCTCAATTCGGATTAAATAGCCGAGTAGTCAGCGCAGTGGGCGAAGATAAATTAGGAATGGAAATTCTGGAAAACTTCCGGGAAAAGCAACTGAACGCAATGATTGAAACAGTTCCTTACCCTACTGGAACCGTACAGGTGGAACTGGATGCAGAAGGAATCCCTTGCTATGATATAAAAGAAGGGGTAGCTTGGGACAATATTCCTTACACTCCCGCTTTACAGGGACTCGCTAAGCAGACCAAAGCCATTTGCTTCGGCTCACTGGGTCAGCGCAGCATCGTTTCACGCGACACTATCAACCGTTTTTTGGACGACATGCCCGATACAGAAGACACACTGAAAATCTTCGATATCAATCTTCGTCAAGGATTCTATACCAAAGAAATTCTATGCAATTCCTTCAAGAAGTGCAACATTTTAAAGATTAACGATGAAGAACTTGTCACCGTAAGCCGCATGTTCGGATACCCGGGCATTGACTTGCAAGATAAATGCTGGATTCTATTAGCCAAGTATAACCTGAAGATGTTAATTCTTACTTGTGGAGTAAACGGTAGCTATGTCTTCACTCCCGGAAATGTTTCTTTTGCAGAGACTCCTAAAGTCACGGTAGCCGATACGGTTGGAGCAGGAGATTCATTTACTGCTGCTTTTGTTTCGTCTATTCTGAAAGGAAAACCGGTAAACGAAGCGCATAAATTAGCTGTTGAAGTCTCAGCTTATGTATGCACACAAAACGGAGCAATGCCTGTCTTGCCCGACTACCTGAAAGAAAAAGCAAAATAACAGTATGCACTGATACATACTTTAATCCCAATCAGTCTCCAGAGGGGGACTGATTGGGATATTTCATAAAAGAAAAACATACTCTTTCATTTTTTTACTATGAGGATTAAAAAAAACGCATAACTTTGTTCCTATAACAAAATTAATACCATGAAAATTAATCAATGGATTCTTACCTTTCTGTGTTTTATCATGCTTCTGCTATGTGATTCATGTACTCATAAGGAGCATCAGTTCTTTATTGGAGTATCCCAATGCAGTGAAGATGAATGGCGCGGACAAATGAACAAAGAAATCAAGCGGGAAGTTTTGTTTTACCCCGGAACCCAACTTGAAATACGAACTGCTAAAGACAACAATCTGCACCAGATAGAAGATATCAAATACTTCATTCATAAGAAAGTGGATTTGCTCATTGTCGCCCCTAATGAGGCAGACGCTATTACTCCTGTCATAGAACAGGCTTTCGATGCCGGTATCCCGGTTGTATTAGTTGACCGGAAAATTCGTTCAAACAAATATACAGCTTATGTGGGAGCAAATAACTATGAAATAGGAAAACAAGTCGGGAATTATATAATCAACCGGTTACACGGTAAAGGCAACATTATTGAGATTACCGGACTGCATGGATCAACACCGGCTGTAGAACGCCACAAAGGAATGATGGAAAGTTTGAAAAATGCCCCCGAAATAAAAATAATAGCTTCCGCTGATGCCGGATGGTTTAAAGACAAAGCTGAAAATTTACTCGATTCCATTCTGGCACACCACACGGACATCGATTTAGTCTTTGCCCAAAACGACCGGATGGCTATCGGTGCCTTTCAGGCTGCAGCTGCACAAGGACGAGAAAAAGATATTTTATTTGTAGGTATCGATGCCGTAGCCGGGAAAGGTTTTGGAATAGAAAGTGTAGCCGGAGGAGAAATGGATGCAACCTTTATCTATCCTACCGGAGGGGATAACGTTGTTCAGACAGCTATGGCTATCTTACAAGGGAAACCTTATGACAAAGAGATAAACTTATCAACCGCATTGGTTGATAAATCGAATGCACGCATCATGCAGATGCAGACTGAACACATTTCGCAGCTTGATTATAAAATAGAACTGCTAAACGGACAGTTGGATGCTTATTTCATGCGCTATTCTGCCCAGCGTATGTTTCTCTATGCCTGTATTCTTATTCTGGTTTTAACCGCAATCCTGTTGGTTTTCGTTGTCAGGGCTTTCTGGATTAAAAACAGAATGAACACAGAGTTGTCAAAACAGAAAGCCCAATTAGAAACGCAACGCGACCAGCTTATTGACCTTTCACGCCAGCTTGAAGAGGCAACTCACGCCAAACTCTCATTTTTCACTAATGTGTCACATGATTTCCGTACACCGCTTACGCTGATTGCCGACCCAATCAACCAACTAATGGAAAGCAATCATTGTACGCCACAAGAGCAGACATTGCTAAATGTTGTGCATAAAAATGTAACCATTCTCTTGCGTCTTATCAACCAGATATTAGACTTCCGTAAATTTGAAAACGGAAAACTTGAAATCAACTTCTCACAGTTTAATGCCGCCCAGTCTATTTGTGAATGGGCTGAGTCATTCCGAAGCCTGTCTTATCGAAAGCATATTCATTTTAACATTACAGTAACTGAGCATACAGAAGAATATGTCTTGACTGCTGATGCAGAAAAGTTAGAACGCATCTTGTATAATTTACTGTCGAATGCTTTCAAGTTTACACCCGAAAACGGACAGATAGAAATCATATTATCCACCTTCCGACGCGAAGATTCACCTTGGCTCAAACTTTCGGTCAGTGACACAGGTAAAGGTATGTCGCCCGAACATATCCAGCATATCTTCGAACGCTTTTACCAAATCGATATCCATCATACCGGCTCGGGAATCGGCTTGGCACTTGCCAAAGCTTTTACAGAAATGCATCATGGGCAAATACGGGTGGAAAGTATAAAAGATAAAGGAACTACTTTTATCGTAGAAATTCCAATGACACAGCCAGACTTCCACAATGAACAGGCAACGAATAAAATCATCCCGGAAAGCCTGAAAGAAGGTGCTGTTCTCGATGCTGATTCAAACATGGGCTCTTCTGAATCAGAAGAAAATACAGATGAAAACCTCCCTACCGTACTAATCATTGATGACAACCAAGATGTAAGAAACTATATTCGTTTTTTGCTGCAACAGCAATATGACATAGTAGAAGCCGAAAACGGATTAGAAGGGGTAAAACTTGCTCTGAAATATGTGCCCGATGCCATCATCTGCGATGTCATGATGCCTGTCATGGACGGAATGGAATGTTGCCGCAAACTAAAAACAGAAATGCAGACTTCACACATACCGGTTATCATGCTCACAGCATATACCATGGATGAGCAAAAAATCAAAGGATATGAGTGTGGAGCAGATTCTTACCTGACCAAACCGTTTAATGGAAAAATACTGAAGGCAAGACTACAGAATCTGATAGAAAATCACTTGAGACTGCAAAATTTCTTCACAGATCAAACCGGAATGACCTCGAAGCCTCAGCTCAACGAGGCCGATAAAGGATTTGTAGACAAGCTGCGCAAAGAAATAGAAGAACGATTAAGCAACCCTGATACCAATGTGGAGGATTTAGGAGCTGCGCTCGGGTTCAGTCGAGTGCAATTGTACCGCAAAACAAAAGCACTTACCGGATATGCCCCCAATGAACTCTTGCGGATAGCCCGCTTAAAAAAAGCAGCTTCGCTTTTAGCTGCTACCGAAAAAAGTATCGCCGAAGTGACTTACGAAGTGGGATTTTCATCTCCTTCTTATTTTACACGTTGCTTTAAGGAATTCTTTGGAGAAAGCCCTACCGACTACCTGAAACGCATACGGTAATTTTTCTTCTGAAAAACCAACCGATTCCCTAAAAAGATTATATCTTTGGCGCACTTTAATATTTCCTCATTTTAGAACAAGCTTATGAAACATATTTTATTCATCATTTTTCTGTTATCCACATTCAACAGCTATGCACAAGACTTAAAATCCTTGTTCATTGCCATCCCCGATTCTCTATCTCCCCTTCTTACTAAAGTAAACCGGGAAGATTTCGGCGACTTTTTAGACAGCAACATGAAGGCAGAAGTCCGAAACCGTTTCGGGAATACTTCGGAAATGAAAAAACTTACCTCCGATTACTTACTTTTACAAACCAGCTCTGCCAGCATCACTGAAATGAAGCTTTTACCTGTAAACGACTCCACTAAAATCATTTGTATAGTCAATACGTATATGGCTCCGGTTGCCGACAGTCAGATTTCCTTTTATGATACTTCATGGAAAAAACTCTCTCATACAACTTTTCTTCAACTGCCAGAAGAGAAGATGTTTTACAAACCTGCCCAAAACAGCAGCCAAGCTGATTCGCTAAAAAACCTACAAGCAGCAGCCGATATGTATTTACTTCAGGCAAAATTATCTGAAAACAATACTGAGCTTTCTTTTACCTATACCACACCTCAATATTTGGACAAGGAAACAGCCCAAAAACTAACCCCCTTTCTACGTAACAACCCATTGACTTATGAATGGATAAACGGGAAATTTGTTCCTTCTGAAAACAAACTTTCCCATACCGGATTATTAATGCCAAGCCAGAGCAGCGACAAGCCGACTGATTCATCCTCCAAATAAATAATAAGCCAATCACTTCTTTTTCATATAAAAATAGTTAAGCAGCCATTCTATTCTGACAAAAAAAAATTATCTTTGGGACGATTTTTTGCAAGACCTTAATATCCTACTATAGGATGTATCCAAATTTGAACAGATGAAACCCTCCTCGGTTTCTTGAAAATAAGTTAGAATAGAATGATTTTAAAGTGTATTAAAACAGTAGCAGTAGCCGCATTGGCATTAGTCAGTACCCATGTCTCAGGGCAAGACTTATTGGCACGTCAAGCTCCGATTGACCGAAAACTTAAAGCAGTCGATTCTTTAGCATTGGTACGACAAATAAAAGCCGAACAAGCTGTTTATCCTGCATACAGCCTTTACCCTAACTGGAATAATGACCGTGTACATGCATACGGAAACACCGTACAAATCCCCGATAGTTTCCGAATTGACTTAACCGGATTCTGCATGCCCACCACACACACCAAGATTACCTCTAAGTGTGGTCCGAGATGGCGCCGCATGCACAATGGCTTAGACATCAAGGTATATATCGGAGATACCATCCGCGCAGCTTTCGACGGACGTATACGTATGGTAAAATACGAACGCCGCGGCTATGGTAAGTATGTGGTAATCCGCCATGACAACGGACTGGAAACTATTTATGGTCATCTTTCCAAGCAAATCGTAAAAGAAGATGAATATGTAAAAGCCGGCGACCCCATCGGATTAGGAGGTAATACCGGACGATCTACCGGTTCACATCTGCATTTTGAAACACGCTTTTTGGGAGAAGTGATCAACCCTGAATTCATGTTCGACTTTCCTAACCAAGACATCGTAGCCGACAGCTATCTGTTTGTTCGAGGCGCCAACCGATATGCTTATCAGCGTACACGTGCCTTGGCGGCAGTAAAATCCGGAAAGTCTGGAGCACAAGAAGCAGAAAAATCAGCTATCCGCTATCATAAAATCCGTAAAGGAGATACATTGGGACGCATCTCACGCCAGTATCATGTATCGATAGACCGCTTATGTCAGTTAAACGGCATCAAGCGTTCCACCACCTTACGCATCGGACAAATTCTTAAATGCTCTTGATTTAAACGAAAGCAAGTTTGCAAATCATATAGGCACAGTCCTCACGAAAGCACAGTTTTCCTAATAGAATCATCCTATTGCCTGTGAAAAGCGTGAAGACTGTGCCTAAATTCATTTTATATAATTGGGCTTTTCTCTGAAAAATCAGTACCTTTGCCCAACGATATATGAGTATAAAAGCATGAAAGATACCAAAGCACAATTTGAACAGGTTATGGCAATTTGCCGTGACTTATTTGCAAAAAAACTACACGATTACGGAGCAGCATGGCGCATCATGCGTCCCTCTTCGGTAACCGACCAGATATTCATCAAAGCAAACCGTATCAGAAGCATCGAAGTAAAAGGTGTAGCCTTAATCAATGAAGGCATTCGCGGAGAATGGATTGCAATTGTAAATTATGGTATCATCGGACTGATACAGCTGGAATTAGGCTATGCAGAAACCGATGATTTAACTGAAACGCAAGCTTTGGAGTATTATGACAAGTACGCCAAACAGGCACTAGAGTTGATGCTACGGAAAAACCATGACTACGACGAAGCATGGAGAAGCATGCGTACCACATCATACACCGATTTGATTCTGATGAAAATCTACCGCACCAAACAGATTGAATCGCTCAGCGGAGAAACATTGGTTTCGGAAGGTATTGATGCAAATTACATGGACATGATTAATTATTCCGTTTTCGGACTGATCAAATTAGAGTTTGGAGAATAAACATTTACATAAAGCAATCGTTATTTGGACCAACCTCTGCCGCTTTCTTCTGGCAGGGACTTTCCTGTTTTCCGGATTTATCAAAGCAAACGACCCGCTGGGAACTGTTTATAAAATACAGGATTATTTTGAAGCATGGGGATTGTTCAGCTTGAATTCGGGACTGTTTGTCTATGCGTTGGCTTTGGGTATTGGAATTATCGAATTCCTCCTTGGAATTTATCTGTTCTTCGGCATCCGACGTCGATTTGCTCCCTTCGCCACACTTATATTGCTTTCTCTGATGACGCCGCTTACCCTCTGGCTTGCGATTGACAATCCGATTTCAGACTGCGGATGTTTCGGTGATGCGGTTCTTTTAACTAACTGGGAAACTTTCTTTAAGAACATCGGTTTGCTAATTGCTGCCATTTCGGTGTTTAAATGGAGTAAACATCAGTTTAAGCTGGTCACCGGAAAAGTAGATTGGATTATCTCATTATACAGCACCTTGTTCATCATATTCTTTTCGCTGTTCTGTCTCCGTTACCTGCCGGTTTTCGACTTCCGTCCTTATCATCTTGGGGCAGACATACGTAAAGGCATGGAGATACCCGAAGGGGTCAAACTTACTTCGTATGAAACCATCTTTACGTATCAGAAAGGGGAAGAAAAAAGAGACTTTACGATTGACCATCTTCCCAATGATACTACATGGAAGTTTGTTGACTCAAAAACAGTGGTCAAGGAAAAGGGATATGAACCAATCATACAGAACTTTGATATTACCGCTCAAGATGATGGTAGTTATCTAACCGACAGTATATTACACAATAACAACTATACATTTCTACTTATCGCCCCATGGCTGCATCAGGCTGATGACAGCGGAATGGATCTGATAAATGAAGTGTATGATTACAGCGTAGAAAACGGATACAGTTTCTATTGTCTGACTGCATCCAACGAGCAGGACATTGCCACATGGCAGGAAAATACGGGTGCCGAATACCCCTTTGCCATTGCAGATGAAATCACACTGAAAACCATGATACGCTCTAATCCTGGACTGATGCTGTTACGGAAGGGAGTCGTATTAAACAAATGGAGCGTATCGAACTTACCGGACGAATACCAGCTGAATGCACCGCTTGACCAGCTGACGCTTAGCCAGCTCAATCAAAAATCAACCATGCACAAGCTACTGGAGGTTTTCATCTGGTTCATCGCACCGCTATTAGTATTAACATTCAGCGATTTGATTTGGCTTAAAGTAAGAAGCCGACAGCAAAAGAAAAAAGAGAAACAAGAAAGCAAAAGTGCATAATCACAGTTATGCTTAGAAACTTAAACAAAACATATACTTAACCCTTTAAAAAATTAAGCAAAATGAGAAAAAACATTGTAGCAGGTAACTGGAAAATGAACAAAAACCTGCAAGAAGGTATTGCTTTGGCAAAAGAATTAAACGAAGCATTGGCAGCAGACAAACCTAACTGCGACGTAATCATCTGTACTCCATTCATCCACTTGGCTTCTGTTACTCCGATTGTTGACAAAGCAGTAATCGGTGTAGGTGCAGAAAACTGCGCAGACAAGGTTTCTGGAGCTTACACAGGTGAAGTTTCTGCAGAAATGGTTGCTTCAACTGGTGCAGAATATGTTATCTTGGGTCACTCAGAACGTCGTGCTTACTACCACGAAACAGTAGAAATCCTGGAAGAAAAAGTTAAATTGGCTTTGGCTAACAACTTGAAACCTATCTTCTGTATCGGTGAAGTTTTGGAAGAACGTGAAGCTAACAAGCAGAATGAAGTAGTAGAAGCACAGTTGGCTTCTGTATTCTCATTGTCAGCTGAAGATTTCGGTAAAGTAATCTTGGCTTACGAACCGGTTTGGGCTATCGGTACAGG
>URDR01000067.1 GCA_900546645.1 uncultured Bacteroides sp.
AAGATATGTTAATTCAAGTATGTAATCACATTTTATTAAAAAGACGCTCTACTATTGAGTGGTTATGCGCAAATGAAAAATCTGGATTTTCAACAACCCCTGAATCATGGAGAAGAGAGCTTGGCCCCAATATGTACTTATGGACAGATAATAACACACAGACAAAGATAAATATTCTGCATGGTTTATTTGAAGAATGTAATATTCCCTCCTTTGAACTAATTTTTGAATTTAGATCTGACATTTGTGATAAAGATGAAGAATAATATTTAATGCAATGATATCTCTGATTTCTACCTTGGTTTCATATGGAGAACTCAAAGTAGATAACAAAATGCAATAAATTGAAAACTAGTATAATTATGCACCAAGATTATAAATTGAAAATAGAATTTGAAAATTGTTCATATGACAGTCCATATTTAGTAGAAGGCTGTGCAAACAGTTGTATTAAACTGCAAGAAGAACGTCTGGTATGGCTGGGCAACGAACAGGCTATCATGTCGCCCGAATGGTCTATCCATGCTGCTGCCGGAACAAGCAACTATATGTTTATCTGGGGAATGGCAGGAGAAAATCTTGATCACAATGACATGGATAAAATACCTTACACGGAAATAAAATAAATACCCATAAAAAAAGGTGTCATTACTGACACCTTTTTTTATTATATAACAGTTGTTCTGATTATTCAGTATAACGTTCAATTGTCTGTGCGCGGTCAGGACCTACAGAAACAATCTTGATTGGAGTTTCAAGCTGTTCTTCCAAGAATGAAATATATGCATTAAATTCTTCGGGGAATTCATCTTCGCTTGTCATACCAGTCATATCTGTTTTCCATCCTGGCATTTCCACGTAAACCGGTTCGATACCTTCAGTAATATCATAAGGGAAGTAATCAATTTCTTCACCATTTACTTTATAAGCTACACAAGCCTTGATTGTTTCAAAAGCATCGAGCACATCGCTCTTCATCAAGATAAGCTGAGTAACTCCGTTAACCATGATAGAATAACGCAAAGCCACCAGGTCAACCCAACCGCAACGGCGTTCGCGTCCGGTTACCGCACCATATTCATGTCCTAAATCGCGGATAGTCTTACCTGTCTCATCAAACAGTTCAGTAGGGAAAGGACCTGCACCCACACGTGTACAGTAAGCTTTCATGATACCATATACTTCGCCTATTTTGTTAGGTCCCAAGCCTAAGCCTGTACATGCACCGGCACAAATGGTATTTGAAGAAGTTACAAATGGATAAGAACCGAAGTCCACATCCAACATCGTACCTTGAGCACCTTCGCACAATACGCTTTTTCCTTCTTTCAAGAGATTATTGATTTCATGCTCACTGTCAACCAAATGGAACTGACGCAAATACTCAATACCTTCCAGCCATTGTTTTTCCAACTCGGTAATATCGTATTCATAATTCAGGCTTTTCAGAATCTGCTCATGACGCGCTTTTGCAGCTGCATATTTAGCTTCAAAGTTATGAAGAATATCGCCAACACGCAAACCAGTTCTACTTACTTTATCTGTATATGTAGGACCGATTCCTTTTCCGGTCGTTCCCACCTTTGCATCCCCTTTTGCAGCTTCGTAAGCAGCATCCAGAATACGGTGAGTAGGCAAAATCAGATGCGCTTTCTTTGAAATGTGCAGGCGTTCTTTCAGCGGATGACCACTTGCTTCCAGCGCTTCAGCCTCAGCCTTGAAAAGAGACGGGTCAAGTACAACACCGTTTCCGATAATGTTTACCTTATCTCCCTGAAAAATTCCAGAAGGAATAGAACGGAGTACGTATTTCTGGCCTTCAAACTCTAGGGTATGACCGGCATTCGGACCTCCCTGAAAGCGAGCCACTACATCATAACGCGGAGTTAACACATCGACAACTTTTCCTTTGCCTTCATCGCCCCACTGCAAACCTAATAAAACATCTACTTTCATGATTTCTTTGTTTTATATTCTTATTTACTTTTCTTTCGTTTCAGTCCCATACACTTGCTACACAACCCATAAATATATAATGAATAATGTGAAGCATAAAACCCTTTGATTTTTGTCTGCGCAACAGCTTGCTTAAGGTGCTCGTCTTCAAACTCAGACACCTTTCCGCAACAAGTGCAAATCATATGATGGTGGGTTTCATTATTATACGAGCGTTCGTATTGGGAAGTATTTCCAAACTGATGCTTAATTACCAGTCCGGCATCAATCAACAAGACAATGGTATTATATAACGTAGCCCGGCTGACACGAAATTTCTCCTTTTCAGCCATATAACTATACAATGTGTCAATATCGAAATGTCCCTTTATCGAATAAATCGTATCCAGTATAGCATAACGTTCAGGAGTTTTCCGATGTCCGTTCTTCTGCAAGTACTCTGTCAGTATCTGCTTCACCGTATCTTTTATATTTTCTTCCATCTCCATTATCTGTTCAGGCTTCAAAGGTAGTTCTTTTTGCGTAATTTAGAAAGACTACAGACAATATTCTAACTCATTTTTTATTTCTTCTGCCAAAGCCGATACTTCTGACTTAGGCGAATGAGTTAAAACTGTCAGCTGTTTACTTATCTTCTTAAAATTATTCCGTGACTGAAGTCCAAACTTGCGCAAGGATAAAGAAGCAGCCTTCTGCACCTGTGGATATTCACTTTCAAGGGCGGTAAATGCCTGATCAAGAAATTCTGATTCGGCACGTTCATTTAGCTGCATTCCCTTTAACAGCAAGCGAGCCATCAGCAAAAAGCCGCAAATCTGGAAATACTCCCGTTCATCGGCCATCCAGGGGAAAACTACCTCTGAGGCATAAGGCAACCGCTGAAACAGATTCATAACCGTATATTCTGCCAATTCCGGATAACGCATGTCTTCTATCCATATTTCCGCTATTTCGCGGCAAAACGGCTTCACAGGCTGAAGCAAGCCTGCCATTATTTTACATTCCCGGATATTTTCTTTCCAAAGAGCTTGTGCCAACTCATGACTGGGCTCATAATCTGCTGCAATTTCTCGGATACGCGGGTATTCTATGCCAAAGTTTAATTTATAATCCATCCCTTTGTCGCGCATACTCTGCGAAATAACTCCGTTCATAAAAAGACGGAATTTAGACTTTATATCTTTTATTGTTTCATGTACGTCTGCCATACTACTTATTATAAATTTGAATACTCACGGCTATAACGAAGCATCTGTTCTGCATAACCTTCAGTATAACTTATATTCACATCTACTATATTTCCCTCTTTATCCATTACCGGTGTATAAACCGGGTTTAGGAATCCTTTATAAGGAGCTAAATGCAAAGCCCGATAACGATTCAGCACTTCTTCATGAAGGGCTGAATCTACATTCACTGCATAACGTTCTACCAGCTGACGTGCAGTCTCATAGTCGCCTTCACTCTTTATACGCTGAATCTCTGCCAATAACCGTCCAAACAAGTTACGTAAGCTTACATAATCATTAATACGTACATAGGTTTTTCCTTCTCGCTTTACCCATTCAACAACATGATCGGTCTGCCCTTTTTCCAATGCCCAGCGTGCTATCAACTGCCGGTTACGCATATGAGCTTCTTCCACCACACATCCCGGTTCTATACGAACCAGCTGAGTCATCAGCCCGTTCATCATATACGAATAATAAGCCGCCTTATAAGCTTCTCCGTCGGGTGTCAGTCCTAATTCCACTAACTTAGAATCGGGCAGATAATAAAGTCCGAACAAGTCTGCACGGGCTTCTTCAATGGTTGAGCCATAAGCCTTCAAAGCATCCGGATCAACTCCCGGAAGCAATTTACCAGACCCATGCCCCAAGCACTCATGTAAATCTGTATGCAAGTCATCTGTAATATCGGCATACTTATCCAACAAGTTTTTCTCAACCTCACTATAAACAAACTCCTCACGGAATCCGTTTCCACGGGCTGCCCGACTATAAGCATCCGTCAAGTTTCCAATCGTTACCGATTTGGAGCCATGCACACTGCGAATCCAGTTTGAGTTAGGCAAGTTGATTCCGATAGCCGAACTTGGATATAAGTCACCGGCAAGAATGGCTGCAGTAATTACCTTGGCAGAAACTCCCTTTACCTGTTCTTTCTTAAACTGAGGTGCCACCGGTGAATGATCTTCAAACCACTGCGCATTATTACTGATGGTCTCAGTACGATGCGTAGCTTCCAAATCCTTAAAATTAACAATCGACTCCCAGCTGGCTTTCATTCCAAGCGGATCACCGTAACTCTCTATAAACCCATTGACAAAATCAATGCGCGAAGAGGTATCCTTTAACCAAGCAATAGAATAGGCATCAAAAACTTTCAAGTCACCGGTATAATAGAACTCTATCAACAACTGTATCACACGACGCTGTTCCTCATTCTCTGCCACTGCCTCTGCCTTCTCCAGCCAGCCTACGATTTTTTCAAGAGCCGGACTATACATTCCACCTATTTTCCAAACCTGCTCACGAATAACTCCGTCGGTTTTTACCAAACGCGAATTCATGCCATACATTACCGGTTCTGTTTCACCTGCCGTTTTTTGAGAAGCATAAAACTCTTCTGCTTCCTTCTGGGTAACACCCTCATAATAATTGGCTGCCGAAGTTGAAATCAAATCTTCTCCATCGGTCTGATTCACCCGCTTCGGCATCACTTCAGCATCGAACAATACAGGAAAAAGCTGATGACACATTGACTCTACACTCTCATGCTCGCCTAAAGGCAAGACTTCCGCCGGAAGTGTTTCTATAACGGTCTTCAAATAAGATGAAGAAAATTCCGGTATAAATTTATCACATGCATAATGATGATGAATCCCATTTGAGAACCAAACCCGCTTCAAATAGACCTCCAATGCCCGGAAATCATCTGTTGTCCGGTCACCCTTATAATGGATATAAACAGCCTCTAGCAAACGCCGTATCTGCAAGTTATATTTTCCGTTTTGATCAAACAAGATATCTCTACCTTCAAGGGCAGCCTGCGAAAGATAATAAATCAGTTGTTTTTGTTGTAAGTTCAACGTTTCAAAGCCAGACACCCGGTAACGCAGCACCTGTAAATCGGCAAACTGCTCTACCGTATAGCTGAACAGCTCTTTTTCCTGTACTTCTTGTATCATTTTATTTTTGAGATGTATTATTCAAGCGGTATTCACGCGGAGTACCACCTACATGTTTATAAAAAGCCGCGTAAAACGACTGGCGATTGGCAAAGCCTACCATCGCACTGATTTCCTCTATTGTCTTGTCCGTATAACGCTTATCTACCAGCAGATGCTTCGCCTCGCGGATGCGGTATTCATTTATCAGGCATGTATAATTCATTCCGAAGCGTGAATTAATCACACCCGACAAGTAACGCGTATTGGTCTTTAATTCTTTAGCCAAATCTTTTGCGCTATAATGAGGGTCTTTATACTTCTTCTGTGCAACGATAATTCGCAATATTTCATCATACAGTTTGTCTGCCAGCTCAGCACGAATCATTTCACGGTAAGCAGCATTGACAATTTTACGCTCACGGATATTATACTTTTTTATATTCTGTTTTTCCTTCGACTGCTGTTCTTCAGAAAAAGCCTGTTCATCTGTAGCTCTCATACGTATCAGTTTTAGATTGAAGTTTTAACGTTAATATTTATGTTTTACAAATGTGCGCAAAACTTTTTTAATTTACAATAGATACGGACATCATTCTTCCACAATTTTAAAAAATCCGTATCTTTGCATTTTCTTCCAAAGAACAACAAACATGATGCTGAAAACATTAAAAGCCTATTTTGGATATACTCAATTCCGTCCGCTACAAGAACAAATAATCAAGCGCATACTTGAAAAAAAAGATACATTAGTACTCATGCCAACCGGTGGAGGAAAGTCAATTTGCTACCAGCTTCCGGCTCTGCTAATGGAAGGTACGGCCATTGTTGTATCTCCTCTTATTTCGCTGATGAAAGATCAGGTAAAGGCTTTGCAGGCCAACGGAATCATCGCCCGTGCCCTGAACAGCAGCAACGATGAAACAGAAAACATCAATTTGCGTTTTGAATGTATACAAGGACGTGTCAAACTGCTTTATATCTCGCCCGAGAAAGTCTTGTCTGAACTAAACGGTTTGCTGCGCGACATCAAGATTTCACTGTTTGCCATCGATGAAGCGCATTGCATATCTCAGTGGGGGCACGACTTTCGTCCGGAATATACACAACTGAAAGCGTTGCGCACTCAGTTTCCGGCAGTTCCCATAGTGGCTCTTACCGCCACAGCCGACAAAATTACCCGGCAAGACATCATCCGCCAGCTGACCATGCGTAATCCTGAAACATTTATTTCCTCTTTCGACCGACCGAACCTGAGCTTGGAGGTAAAACGGGGCTATCAGCAAAAAGAGAAGATACGCACTATCTTAAGTTTCATCGAACGTCACCCAGGTGAAAGCGGGATTATTTACTGCATGAGCCGAAACGGAACCGAGAAGGTGGCGAGCTTACTTGAAAACGAAGGATTGAAAGTGGCGGTCTATCATGCCGGACTAAGCAATGCTGATAGAGATGCCGCCCAAGAGGATTTCATCAATGACCGTGTACAGATAGTATGTGCAACCATTGCCTTCGGGATGGGTATCGACAAATCAAACGTACGGTGGGTTATCCACTATAATCTGCCGAAAAGCATTGAAAGTTTTTATCAGGAAATCGGACGGGCAGGACGAGACGGACTGCCGGGCGATACCTTATTGTTTTATTCGTATGGTGACATTGTATTGCTTTCCAAATTCGCTACAGAAAGCAATCAGCAGGAAATTAATATGGAAAAGCTAAACCGCATGCAGCAATATGCAGAAGCGGATATTTGCCGGCGCCGCATTTTGCTCAACTATTTCGGTGAGGCAATGGACCATGATTGTGGAAATTGTGATGTATGCAAAAATCCGCCGGAACGTTTTAACGGTACCATTCTCGTACAGAAAGCATTAAGTGCACTGATGCGTACCAATCAGCAGATAGGAATGCATACCTTGATTGATATTCTGAGAGGAGCCGTATCACAGGAAATCATCGAGCGGGGATATGACAAACTGAAGACCTATGGGGTGGGAAGAGACATTCCGGCTAAAGACTGGCAGGACTATTTACTTCAGATGCTCAATCTGGGATACTTTGAAATAGCATATAATGAAAACAATCATCTGAAGCTGACGGAAGCCGGAAACAAAGTACTGTATGGATATGAACAGGCCTTGCTGGTGGTTATCAAGCGAGAAGAGTTCAGCACACGGAAATCGAGGAAAGGAACTTCCAAAGGAACGAGTACTCCTGTTCAGCTACAGCATCCTGTCTTTGAAAATGAAGACGACTTACTATTTGAAGAACTTCGCACGCTGCGCAAGCGTCTTGCCGATCAGCAAGCCATTCCGGCTTATCTTGTATTATCAGACAAGGTTCTTCACTTACTCGCACTCCAAAAACCAACTACGATACAGGCATTCGGTGAAGTAAGTGGAATCGGAGAGTATAAACAAAACAAATACGGAAAAGATTTCATTGAAGTGATACGCAACTTTACCAATGGGAAAAAGCCATCGGTCTAAAGATAAACGAAACGACACGTTCAAGCAACTATACGCCCAGACAAAGACTGCACAAACCATAACCCGGCAGTACTTTCACCGGAGTACTGCGGTACTTTCGCCGGAGTACCACAGTACTTCCGCCGGAGTACTGAAGCCATGAGCCGAAGGTAATACGCCGGAACGGAAATAACCATACGAAACCGGAAGCATCCTCCACTCTACTAAACTATAGGCTTTACAAGATTATTACAAGATTTTTTGTATCTTTGCCGCAAATCTTAAACCTTTAAAATCACATTTATGTTATTAGATTTACTTCAATCCTCTTACTTTTCCATCTTCCTTATTGTGGCTTTAGGCTTCATGCTGGGACGTATTAAAGTAATGGGTCTGTCGCTCGATGTTTCGGCCGTAATTTTCATCGCATTGGCATTCGGACATTGGGGGGTTACCATTCCCAAAGCTTTAGGTAATTTCGGCTTGGTATTGTTTATCTTCACCATCGGTATTCAGGCCGGTCCGGGCTTTTTCCACTCATTCAGAAGCAAAGGAAAGACACTGATTTTAATCACTCTGCTCATTATTGCCTCTGCCTGCCTAACCGGCATCGGAATGAAATATGCATTTGGCATTGACACGCCGAGTCTGGTGGGACTCATCGCAGGCTCTTTAACCAGTACTCCCGGTTTGGCTGTGGCCATTGACAGTACACAGTCGCCTCTTGCTTCGATAGCCTATGGTATTGCCTATCCGTTTGGTGTCATCGGAGTCATCCTGTTCGTAAAGCTTCTTCCTAAAATTCTACGTATCGACTTGGAACAAGAAGCCCGACAATTGGAAAAAGAACGTCGGAGTAATTTCCCGGAATTAAACACATGCCTCTTTAGAGTAACCAATGCCTCGGTTATCAACCAGACTTTGGCTCAGCTGAACATACGGGCAATGACTGGAGCTGTAATTTCGAGAATCAAACGTAATGATGAAATCATGATGCCTGCAGCTCACACCCAACTCCTATCGAACGACTGTGTGCAGGCAGTAGGTAGCGAAGAAGCACTGAATAATCTGGCCGTCATGCTGGGAAGCCGTGAAGAAGGCGAATTGCCTTTAGAGCACACCCAGTCAATCGAATCGCTGTTGCTCACCAACAAGGAAATGATTAACAAACAAATAGGCGACTTGAACTTACAGCGCAACTTTGGATGTACGGTTACACGTATCCGCCGAAGTGGTATTGATATTTCACCTTCACCCGATTTGGCACTCAAGTTTGGTGACAAACTGATGGTAGTGGGCGAAAAAGAAGGAATACAAGGGGTAGCCCGCCTGCTTGGAAATGACGCCAAGCAACTTTCTGACACCGACTTTTTCCCTATTGCTATGGGTATTGTACTAGGAGTATTGTTCGGTAAGCTGAACATCTCATTCGGCGGTGGCATGTCGTTCTCTCCCGGGCTGACCGGAGGCGTGCTGATGATGGCTCTTTTCTTGAGTGCCATCGGAAAAACCGGCCCCATCTTATGGTCTATGTCAGGTCCTGCCAACCAACTGTTGCGCCAGTTAGGTTTATTACTGTTTCTTGCAGAGGTAGGAACTTCAGCTGGTAAAAACCTCGTGGCTACCTTTCAGGAAAGCGGATTCACGCTGTTTGCTGTAGGAGCTGCCATTACTTTAGTTCCGATGCTGATTGCCGCCTTCGTAGGCAAGCTTGTCTTCAAAATCAGTACGCTCGACCTCTTGGGAACCATCACCGGAGGTATGACCAGTACACCCGGTCTGGCTGCTGCCGATTCGATGACGGACAGTAACATTCCCGGTGTGGCTTACGCTACTGTTTATCCTATTGCCATGGTTTTCCTGATTCTGTTTATTCAGGTGATCGCCATGTTCTTTTAACGAAAGACTTTTTTTAAATAGCAAAGAGGGCGGAAGAACCGAACTGGTTTCCTCCGCCCTCTGATTATATAATTCAAGCTTAACCGGTGGTTAATCGGGCTTCCGCCAACAGAGCAACAAGGATTCAGGAGATTTGCTTATTGACACTTACCCTATACCTGCAAAACCGACTTACCAAACCCGAATCAGAAGCTGAAATATAAAGCATTCTTATTCAAGTTATAACCAATAAAATTACACAAGTCTAATCTATATCCTTCAAGATTCAAAAATCTTCCGTCAACTACTTCAATTTGATAAGATGCACTTCCCCTGGTCAAAGTTCCAACATGGATATTACCCACATAAACCACGTAGGTAGTACGTTGCTGATACTGTGTTTCTTCCAGAAACTCATTGAACAAAAGCACTCAACTAACTTCTACAAAAAAGACGTCATCTAATACCATAGACAACGTCTTATTCCGTAAAAGACACTTCTGCTTATACTCCATACACCTCTTTATAAATACGCTGGCGAATAGTATCAAAAGCATCATCAATACTATCTGTACCGCTATACATTAAAAAAAGAGGGACTTCCTCTCCCCCCTCACGGTAAGGCGGTTGGATGTATTCTTTCTCACAGAGCTGAAAACCGCAACGTTGATAGAAGCCGATTCGGCGGCGGCTCATTTCATCTTCCGGATGTTCCACTTCCAGAACAATCACTCCGGGAAGCAAATCCTTAATCTGCTGGATAATCTGCTTACCATATCCCCGGTTACGTATCAAGGGAGTAGTCGCCAAATGCTCCAAATAATAAAATCCATCTAAATTCCAAGCTGTAATCAGACCCACCGGAAGTTCATCATCTGAAATGAAATAACAAGTAAAGCGCGGATTATGATCTGTGTTATCACGTTGAGCTTCATCGTCTCTCCGCTCAGCCAGCGGAAACGAATCGTGAAGTAATTGTTCTACAAAAGAGTAAACCGAATCGGTTGTTTTAATTGGCGTTAGTTTTAGCATAAATCTTTTAATTTACTTAGGTTTATACGTCAATATTGTTTTAATTCTTATTCAGTATAGAAGCGAATCATCCGCTCCAAGGCACGCTCGCATACCGGACAAAAGCGGGGAGCCTCATTTATCTTCATACGGCATTCTGTGGTAGGACGGTAAATGCCTTTCAGCGAATAGCCTGCACCTTCGAATACCCCGACCTTACTGTATAATTTACTCTCATCTGTTTCAGCCGGAGTAGGTACCGGAGTACCTTCAGGAAGCATGTCTTTCCACTTGCTCTCGAAATCAACCAGCGTCGTAATGTTCTGTTCCCACGGCTCTATGGAGTAAGGATACAGCGGACTGGGAGCTTCGGTATAAGCATATTCATCTGCCAGACCTCCAAAGCTATGTCCAAACTCGTGTACTACAACCGGCCGGAACATGGAATGATGCGCAGTGGTCAAGGTATATGAGTTATAAATACCTCCTCCCCCATACGTATCGGTATTTGCCAAGATGATGATGTGTTCATACGGAATACCTGCCAGCCAGTTATGAACTGCCTTCACGCTCCGGGTGGTTAAATAGCGGTCGGAATAGAATGTATCAAAATGAGAATTGACAGCCGTTGATTTCCATTCATTCTGACGGGGAATGCTTACTCCGCTATCGTGCGACGGGCTTGCCACAGCTACTATATTAAAGCGGTTTTTAAACTGTTTGAAAGGGACGTGTTCAAAAATCGCATCACATGCCCTCTGGGCATCCTCATAAAACAGTTCCATTTCTGTCTCCGTATATCCCTCTGCCATAATCGCCACATCAATGCAGTCTTCATCTGATCCGCTCTGCAGCAAATAACGGTGAGGAGTAATGTGGGTTTCCCCACGCTGATGAATCAAAATATCCGACGGATTGACTTCATGAGTCAACGAAGCACTTTCTTTCTGATACGCATCTTTCAAGCGGACTGTAACCAAAGCCGCACGCTTAGGATAGGGCAACAAGAATGTATTCTCAAACCCACGTTTTACCTGTTTAGCCTCACTCTCACCGAGCCATTCCTGAAATAAGCTCGAAAAAGAAGTACGATAAATCACTTTACCGGTCTCCTTATCGGTCATTTCAACATCGCCGTTTCCACCTAAAGGTAATTCACTTAGACGATGACGACGCCCTGCCCATTGGGGCAATGCACATAATTCATCTAAATAAATATGCTGATGTTCGGCATCTCCCGTAAAAATGTAATCAACTCTCAATGTTTTATCCACAAAATAGTCGTTAAAATCCTGCCCGTTCATAGAAAAGGGGATTCCACAGCAAAAAGTAAGGACTATCAGTAACTTTTTCATGTTTTTAAGAATTTATTCGTGACAAAGTTAATGATTGAAAGCGAAAAAAACACTAAATTTGCATGAATATTTAATTTAGAAAAGATGGGACATCATCAATTAGACAAATTAGACGAGCAGATTTTGCAATTAATTGCCGACAATGCGCGTATTCCTTTCTTGGAAGTGGCACGTGTTTGTAATGTTTCAGGAGCTGCCATTCATCAGCGAATCCAGAAGCTGACGAATTTAGGCATATTAAAAGGGTCAGAATTCATTATCGACCCGGAAAAGATTGGATATGAAACCTGTGCCTATATCGGTCTTTATCTGAAAGACCCTGGACAGTCGGCTGCAGTTACCGATGCATTGAAACACATACCGGAAGTAGTGGAATGTCATTACACTACCGGTCAGTATGACATGTTCATCAAAATTTATGCCCGAAACAACCATCACTTGTTGGAGATTATCCATGATAAGCTCCAGCCGCTGGGACTCTCTCGTTCGGAAACAATCATCTCATTCCGTGAAGCCATCAAGCGCCAGATGCCTATTTTAGGATTGACGGAAGAAAACGAAGGCTAATCAGCTGGTTTGTAAGCCAACTCATTAAAATGGCTCATGAGACTGAATCTTTTATCTTTCTCATGAGCCATTTATATTTCAGAGCATTATATCCGAATGTAATCCACAAAATCATAAGCATAAAGATGCTTTTCATCAACCGAGTGCGTCTCTCTGCTAATTTCCTTCCAAGCGGTTTTATCTATTTCCGGGAAAAACACATCTGCTTCTACAGTATCATCATCTATCTCCGTGATACAAAGACGGTCAGCACAGGTCATGGCTTCTTCATACAGCGAAGCACCTCCGAGAATAAAAACCTCCTCTCCTTCACAATGCTGCAAAGCTTCTCGCAGACTATGAAATGTCTCTGCTCCAGCAAATTCCCGGTCACTGCGGGTCAATACGATATTGCGTCGGTTAGGCAAGGCTCCCTTAGGAAGCGATTCAAAAGTCTTACGTCCCATAATGATGGTATTCCCCGTGGTTAACGCCTTAAAGCGCTTCAAATCATTAGGAAGCCAATATAACAGCTTATTGTCAAAACCAATTCCGCGGTTTCTGTTTATAGCAACAATCAAAGTTATCATTTTTGAATTGATCAGTTTATAAGTTTATGAATTCTTCTGCTTAGGAGCTTTATGTTTTTAAGTTGAGTATCTACAACGTATAAATACCCGGACTACACTGAAACCTTTCCGGCAATATGAGGCCAAGGGTCATATCCCTCTAATGAAAAATCATCATAGTGAAAACTGAAAATATCTTTCACATCCGGATTTAATTTCATAACCGGAAGCCGACGGGGCTCACGCGTCAGCTGCAAGTCAACCTGTTCCATATGATTCAGATAAATATGGGCATCTCCCAGCGTATGAATAAAATCGCCTGCCTTCAAGCCTGTAACCTGAGCCATCATCTGCAAGAGCAGTGCATACGAAGCGATATTAAAAGGCACGCCCAAGAACGTATCGGCACTGCGCTGATACATTTGAAGGCTCAAACGTCCGTCTGCTACATAAAACTGAAAAAAGGCATGACAGGGAGGCAAGTTCATGTTTTTCAAATCGGCCACATTCCATGCACTGACAATAATGCGCCGTGAATCGGGATTATGCTTGATGTCATTCACGGCTTCTGATATCTGGTCAATAAAACCTCCATCATACGTAGGCCATGAGCGCCACTGATATCCATAGATATGTCCTAAATTACCATCTTCATCCGCCCATTCATTCCAAATGCGTACGCCGTTTTCCTGCAGATATTTCACATTTGTATCGCCCTGCAAAAACCACAGCAATTCATGAATGATTGACTTCAAGTGAAGTTTTTTGGTTGTCACCAAAGGAAAACCTTCCTCTAAATTGAAACGCATCTGGTGACCAAACACACTGATGGTTCCGGTTCCCGTACGGTCTTCTTTCTTTACTCCTTCGGTACGGATGCGATGGAGCAGATCTAAATATTGTTTCATCGGCTGACTTGGCTTTTTTTGTTATTGGCGGCAAAGTTACGAGTTCTTCACTGAATACACAACGTTTTCAGCTGTAGCAAAGCGTGTTTTTTGAGAAACAAAAAACGCCTTGGCGTTTCACTGTATTCGCCAAGACGTTTTCTTGCATTTGCCTAGTCATTTAAACCTGAATGCCTTGACAGGTGTTATATAGCCTCGGGAGTAAATAAAAGAAGATAGTTATTTTCATCTTTCCACTCTCTCATCAGGGCATAAAAATCAGGATAGGACGAGGGCGTAAGAAGCTGCTGGTTTACTACTAAACGGCAGGTTACTTTTATCGCATTTTCAGCCTGTTCGTAAGTAAAAACCACCTTACCGCAGGCGTTCACAATCTCCCGGTCTGATTTCCTTACCCAAGTCATGCCTTCAGGAAGTTTCACCGTAGTAACAAACGTATGGTCATACTTCATCGGAAGCAGAACCGGAGCATCTATTTCCGTATTCTTGGCATAATTATCTGAAAGTATCAATGCCATGTCTTTTCCCTCTGCCTTTACCAAACGGATGCCTCCTTCCAGGGTACGAATACGCTTGTCGTCTGCTTCAAAGGTATAGTATGTACGGGCATGTTCAGTCCACTTGTTTTCGAGTTCAACCGAATTTCCGCTCAGATCGGTTATCGTCATGTACTCCTGTAAATCAGCTTCCGCCGTACCACTCAGCGGCACCCGCATTGCCATGTCTCCGCTACGGGCAAAGACAGATACTATGCCACTTAGTCCCACATTATCGGTTTTCGAAGCACGAAGAGCACAGATCACTATATCAGCCTCCAATCCGGCTGCACGCTGAAGACAAACATCCAGATTGACCAATTCAGCCGTTGTACCATATCCCGAGCGAAGCACTTCGGAAGCCGGACGTAAACGATAACCCGTATCAGCAAGCTTTAAGCTGATATTTCCTAACCTGCTGTAGCGATACATCATATACTGACCGATAGCATCACGCAGTTTCTGCTTGTCGCCTTCCGCCCCGACAGCCAGCTCTGTCACCTTTTCCTTTATCACGGCCTCATCACCGGGAACAAACTGAGCACGCAAGGTTTTAAGTGCCTCGGCATACGAGGTATGCGTGGTGGCTACAATAACCGGCTGCATACCGCTTGCAGCTTCTTGTATCAAAGACAAGCGGTCATGCTGAGTGGGATAGTTATACGGACGGGGAGAGACGTTACGCAAGGTCCACTGCACACATTGACGGTTATTGCGCGTATCCATCCGTTTCGCCGGCGCATCGTAGTTCAGCAATTCATAATGAAGTAAAGGAGATTTCTCGGTTTCAATCGTGCAGATAAATTCTTTAATCGGACTCAGTTCCCGAACCGGGCAACACACATCAAGTGCCGGCAGATAGCCTGGCTTGCTGATAATGGAATAGTCGAGATAAATAGTCGCTCCGAGTTCAAGTCCGGTATGAACCACCACCATTTCTTTCAGCCGGTTATATGCCGGAGCATCGGCTGCTACTGAAGGAAGAACCTCCACAAATGCATTATCCGGAGTTTTCACAATGGTTCCGTCTTTCTGCTGTGTATACGACTGGTGTATCTGCAATTCTTGAAAAGCCGGATCATACGTAATAAAGGTTTCACCATATAACCCATTCATCGCAGCATGCGTATAAAGGGTCAATTCCTTACGCACACGCAGTTCCTGACTTCCATCGGCACGGAGCGTATAATGTTTTTCCAGCTTACGGAACTCTGCTTCCGGACCGGCAAATGCAGGCAGGCAAGTACATATCAACATCATGCACAAACCTATATAAATTGATATTCTTTTCATGGTTGAGTTATTTCTTTAATACAATATAGTCTCCATAACGCTTTGCAGCCTCCACAGCCTGACGGAAGTTTTCCCAGTCGGAAGCCTCATAAACGCGTTTTTTCAAAGCCAGCCGAGTCTGTAGCCTCAGCATTCTTCCCTCTTGCAAGAGAGATCCGCTGAAATCGGCAGCCAAGCCTGTCAGTTCATCTGAAAGTTCCTGTCCCTGCAGCTGATAACCCGAAGGCAAACGTAAATTTTCATTCAACTCAACCAACCGCGAACACGCATCTTTAAAACCATACTTGCGATGCTCCATATCGGTATTGATACGCAAATAAGTCATCACCTGCGTATAAAGATGATTCATCACAAACGGACGAAATACCAAAGTATTGTTTCCTGCAAGGGCATAATCGGGTATCTCATAGCGGAAAGTAATGCGTATCGGTTCTTTTTGATAATCTTTCGGAGAGCGTCCCCAGTCTACACTCATCAAACGTGCTTTCGGAGAAACAGCAAGTAACTGACGTTCCATGGTATTACGCCATTCACTCTGGAATCCGGTTGTAAAGATTCTGCGGATACTGCTGTCACTCTGCCCTTCGGCGGTTATGGTAAACGTTCCATATAATACTCCTTCAGCGTCTATACGGTTATCTGCATGGATACGTACAAAATGATTTTCGGGTGCTGACACCGGAGTCAGACAAAGATCGGAGCCTTCCGGAATACCGGGAAGATAGTTCTGCTGCTGTTCGGCACTGCTCCATAACTCACGGCAGAAAGGAACCC
>URDR01000068.1 GCA_900546645.1 uncultured Bacteroides sp.
TGTTGCTCAGGAACTTATAAATAAAGTTAAATCAAAGTGTTGCGGAATTAAGGTTTATGAGTTTTTTAGTTTAAAACTCACAAACTCATAAACTCACAAACTTACAAACTTACAAACTCACTCCTTATCTCCATAACCATAGCCATACCCATAGCCATACTTCTTGCCATAGCCATAATGCCCGTACTTACCATACTTGCCATAGCCATAATACGAACCCGTTTCACGCTTGTTCATGTCAATGCCATTCAGCAAGACACAAGGGTGGGGGAGTTTGTTTTCACTCTTCAAGTCGTTCACCAGCTTAAATTCGCTCTTCGCCGTATAGCCAGAGCGACAAACATACACACTCAAGTCAGCTACCCGGGCAATCAGCTGCGTATCCGTCACCATACCGATAGGAGCTGTATCGAGAATGACATAGTCAAAATGCTGCTTCAGTATCTCAATCGCATCATCCAGTGCCTGACGAGCCACCAGCTCCGTAGGATTCGGCGGAATCGTTCCACTGGGAAGAATAAAGAGATTGGCAGACAAGGCAGAAGGCTGGCATAACTCTATTAAATCCGTATGCTTCGGATCAGCTAAATACTGCGTAATCCCCCGTTCCTTATGTGAAATCTGGAACACCTTGTTCAGTCCCGGCTTACGGATATCCAAGCCCACAATCACCACCTTCTTGCCCATGAAAGCCAAGCTCGTAGCAAGGTTTCCGGCACAGAAACTCTTTCCCTCATGCGCCGTGGTAGAGGTAAAGAAAATCACCTTCTGTTCCGGCTGCAAGAGATACTGCAAGTTGGTACGCACCGATCGGAACACCTCCTCCATCAGTTCGTTACGGTTCTCAGCGATGACAATCGGATTCGCTTCAGCCATCGGGCTCATCGGAATATCGCCCACAATCGGCAGATGAGTCAACTGCTCTATATCTCCGCGGGTTTCAATCTTGAAGTGCAGCAAGCCGAGCAAGTAGATGATACCCACCGGCAAAGCCAGTCCCAAGGCCCCTGCCATCATATAAATCAGGGCAGGCTGGGGGAACACCTGATCGCCCGTCAGCGGTTCATCAATGACCCGCGCATTGTTGGCAGTAGAAGCCAGCGTAATATTATTCTCTTCCCGTTTCTGCAACAGCATCAGATAAAGATTCGCCTGAATCTCCTGCTGACGGGCAATGCTGAGATATTCCTTCTCCTGAACCGGAGCATCGCTGATTTTTCCGGCATACTTCTGCGCCTGACGCTCCAGCGCCTGACGGTTGATGAGCAAGCCCTTTTCCGCTGTCTGGATGGCAGCCAGTACACTGTTACGCATCACTTCAATGCTCGCATTCAAGCTCTGCACCGCTGGGTTATCCTCATGCGAAGTACGGAGCAACCGTTTGCGTTCAATCAGCATCTCGTTATAGCGTTCCACCACCGTGGTCAAGTCACCGTTTGTCAGACCGATGTTGGCAGGAATCACCTCATCGTTGCTGCTTTCACTCAAGATATGCTTCTTCAGATGGTTAATCAGCGTAAGTTGCACCTCATTCGCAGCATACTCCTGCTCGTAAGTGGACTGCTGCGACACAGCTTGGCTGGCATTTTCCGAAATATCCACCACACCCGCCTTCTGCTTGAAGCTGGCAAGCTGACTTTCCGTGCTTCCTAATTCCGCATTAATCAGTCGGATACGCTCATCAATAAACTGCGCCGTCTTGGTAGCCACCTCATTTTTCGCATTGTTCCCTTCCTCATTATATACATCAATCAACTTGTTCTGGAAATCGATGGCACGGCTCACCTGACTGTCGGTCTGCGTCAGTTGGGCAATGGTTGTAGTCCGGCTGGTCGATACAATTGCCAGATTCGCCCGGAATCCCTCTGCGATAGCCGTAGGCGATGCCACTGTAGCCACCACCTCCTTCATCTGCTCCGGAACCACCAGCGCAGAGTCGGCGGCCGAGAACGTAAAGACCCCGATCGGAGTAGGGAAGACCAGCGGCAACTTGCTCACCTCCTGCGTCCATTCCTCGTCTTCCTGCTTTACCGTCACACGCTCCAGTTTCCCCTGATTGAAGAACATGGAAGCCTGTGCATACTCCATTTTCTCCGCCTCTTCCGGAGTGACCCACACCTTCACGGGCGACTTCCGGTAAAGCTCCGTATCACGGAAACTGCCCGGTACACGATATTGAATATAGAGATCCATTGCATTCACCACCTTTTTCACCAAGGTGCGCGAGCGTAAAATCTCCAGTTCGTTATCGAAATTCTGCGTAGAAGCCGTCACAAAACCCAAGTCGGTCAAGTCCACCCCTCCGCTTTTCTTGCTTTCATCTTTGATTAAGACCGAAGAGCTGACCGTATAGAGCGGCGTCAGCGTCTTCACATAGAAAAATGCGCCCACTAATGCCACGATGACACAGCCCAGAATCCAGGGCCAGCGCATGAGGAGTTTGATAAGGAATACTTTGTAATTGAATCCCGCTCCGTTTTCTTCTTCTTCGAGCAGGTAGTTGGGTGTGTTTTCTGCCATGATATGTTTGAGTTTTTTGAGTTATTTGAGTTGTTAAGTTTATAAGTTTATGAGTTCCATTCCTCATTTATCATTCTTCATTTATCATTCTTCATTTCCTTAATTACTAACCGCAATGACAAACGAAGTGATTGATGTTACCAAGCTCAGCAAGGTAATCCACATACTCGAATTCTCGTTGAAAGTGTGAGAACGCCTCTTCGCCTTCGTCGGCTTCACATAAATCACATCATTCTGTTGGATATAAAAATAAGGAGAAGTAGCCACATCCGCCTGCGTCAAGTCCAAGTGATACACCTGCCGGCGACCCACACTGTCCTCGCGGAGCAACTGAATATCATTACGAACCGAAGAAAGCGTCATGTCGCCTGCCTGCGCCAAGGCCTCAAAGATTGTCACCTTCTCGTCGCTCACCTGATACGTACCCGGAGATCTTACCTCCCCTAACACACTGAATTTATAGTTCGAGCTGCGCACCGTCACGTTTGGAACCTCCTTCAGATACGGCTTCAGCAACTCACGGAAGCGACTCTCACATTCACGCGTTGTCATGCCCATCACATGCACCTTGCCCAGCACCGGGAAATCAATGTTCCCGTCATTGTCCACCAAATAAGCCAGCAATTTGGCATCCTGCATAACTGTGGAAGAATTGTAGCTCTCCTCCTTGCTCTGTCCTATTTTACGATAAAAAGGAGCCGAAGCCTCCGGGTCACTGGTACTCACCGTGATGGTCAGTTCATCTTTCGGCATGATACGGAAGTCATAAAGCTGACCCTGTGTCAGTTGGTTTAGCACTTGCTCATTTTGCAGGTAGAGCGATTTCTTGTACGAGGTACATCCAGTGGTCAGCAGCAGGGCAAGCAAGCCGCAAGCAAACTGCAATTTTCTTCTGATAGTCATGTTTTTATTCGATTTAATTTTCAAGTTACGTTCCAGTCAACCCTTCTATCCGCCTCATTCCCAACTTTTTTCATCCCGTTTCACGTTCCCGAAAAAAACATTTAAGTTTAGAGTCGGAAAAGGGTGAGACAAAGATACGTGTTTTTTGTAAGTTTCACGGCATAAAATAGAATAAATGACAAGAAAAAGGGTAATGTTTCCATGTCGCCAGTTAAGGACTTCGAATTCGTCCGTTTATTAAAGTCAAAGCCAGATTAAGATTTTTTCCATATAAAGCGTTTCTTTTGACGTAATGTCTCTGTATTGCTCTGTTTTCTATATTATTTCCCCAATGACTTAAAGACTTTCGCAATACACCGCTTTTTCTGTTCCATATTTGGATGAACATATAAATCCAAAGTTGTTGAAATATTAGAATGCCCTAACAATACACTAACGGTTTTGTAGTCACAGCCAGCTTCTATACAACGAGTGGCAAAACTATGGCGTAGTCCATGATATTTCAATTTTGGAATACCCAATTTAGCCATTAATTTGCTGTAATAATTACGGTAGGTGCGCGGCTCGGTTGGATGCTCATCATTAGTCAAGACATAAAAATCTTCATTGACAACTTTCTTCAGTGGTTTAACCATAGCAAGAAGCTCCTTTGTCAAGGGAATTTCCCGACATGAGTTTTGAGTCTTAGGACTATTGATAATCAATTCGGTATGTTTCTCAATCCCATCAATGATGTAAATCCGCTCAATTGTGCGATTGACTGTTATCGTTCCCTCGGAAACATTGATGTCACTCCACTTCAAAGCGCAGACTTCCCCTATGCGAAGTCCCGTACAAAGACTGATATAGACGCCCAGTCCGGCAAAGGAAAAATGGCTTTGAATATGATTGAGTATTTTCTTGTGATTGGCAACTGACAGTACTTCCAATTCTTTTGTCGTGGAAGTAGTTGGATATTTGATGTCCCACTCCTGATAATCCATCCATTCATTTTTTACACCGAATTTCATAACCATTTTCAGGACAATCAAAATGTCTTTTACAGATTTCACACTCAGTCCATTCTCAATTTTCCGCAAAACAAATTCCTGCACAGCCTGTTCATGGAGTGTATAACTATCTCCGAAATTAGGAAGGATATGATTCTCCAGAATAAGCACATAAGCAGCCATTGTGGACTGTTTCACATAAGGTTGCTTGTACTTTTTCCATGCAACCGAGATTTCTCTAATTGTTTTTTGTCTCATAATCGTATATTAAATGTTGTATATATAATTAGAGAATAACAAATCCTTCAAGTCCCAAATCTCAGATTTCCGGAGTTTAGTGGGGAGTGGAGCAGTCAACCGCTCACCGATTTTATGAATTTCAAAAATGGTATGAATCCTGACGCTAAGCGTTTTGGACGTGGAACGAAGTTCATATCTGTTATGGATATTCTTAATAACCAATATATTTGCTATGATAATATTCGTGCATCTGTAGAACTTCAAGATGGAGATATTGAAACATATGGAGTTGATTATGGCGACATCCTTTTTCAACGCAGTTCAGAAACTTTGGAGGATGTTGGTCGGGTAAATGTTTATTTGGATAGCAAGCCTGCAATATTTGGTGGCTTCGTAATCCGTGGAAAGAGTAAGGGCAACTATAATCCTTTATTCTTTCGCTACCTTTTGGCTTCACCTACTGCACGAAAAAGAATCATTGTGAAAGGAGCAGGAGCACAGCATTTCAATATTGGACAAGATGGATTAAGTAAGGTATCTCTTGATATACCAAGATTGTCAGAGCAAGAAAAGATTGGAAAACTCTTGCAATGTGTGGATGCTCGCATCACTACCCAAAAGCAAAATCATTGAGGACTTGAAGAAACTAAAGTCTGCGATTATTGAAAAATTATACTCAAAAATCCAAGGCAAAGAATACTCGTATGGACAATTATTTGAGGTTATCAATGAACGCAACAAACAAATGGAATATTCCAATATCCTTGCTGCAAGCCAAGAAAAAGGTATGGTGAACAGGAATGATCTAAATTTGGATATCCAATTTGAGCGAAGCAATATCGATATTTACAAAATTGTAAGAAAAGGTGATTATGTCATTCATTTGCGCTCATTTCAAGGAGGCTTTGCTTTTTCAAACATGACAGGTGTGTGCAGTCCAGCATATACAATACTGCGCCCGAGTACGCTTTTGGAATATGGGTATCTTTCCTATTACTTCAAGTCTTACAGATTTATAAAATCTCTGATTATTGTAACTTATGGCATTCGAGATGGACGTTCTATAAGTGTTGAAGAATGGCTTAATTTGAAGATTTCAATCCCATCCAAAGAACACCAACTTCATATTCTGAAAGTTCTCAGAAGCTTTGATTTGAAGATAGAAAACGAAGAAACATATGCAAGTTGTTTGTCAAATCAAAAGCAGTATTTGCTTCGCCAAATGTTTATATAAACATCTGGCGAAGTAGATGTTGTTTCTCTGATTGCATAGCAATTAAGATGTCTGCTTCTATTTGGGCTTTTCTTTCAATTGATGACAGAAAAGTTGAGATTGTCATTTGCTGCTCTGATGTCGGTACTATTATTTTGAACATTGCCAAATCTTTTTTCTGAATATTAGGCAAACCTGAACCGATGCGTAGTTTCATTATGTTATCTTCATTCGATTTAAGATAATGGTACAAATACAGATTATCAACATTTCCTGTCACATTCTGAATGGAGTAACAATGCCCACCGCTCCAAAAAGGAAAGGTGTTGAATTGCACATATCCGCAAGAGTTGCCACCTTCACTTATTGAAATAGTATTGGCTTCTACATTGTAATCGCTATAATAACCAGATGGCTCTGTACCACCGTTCATTACATAATATCTACCTCTCTTAGAGAGATTTTCCCCATTGATTTGTTTACCCTTAACAATGTCACATATATCGGACAGCAGAACAATAGAACCTTTTACGCTTTTGAAAAGTTTTTCTGAAATCGCAGACCTATAAGCCGGACAATCCTTAATTAGGGGAATTGCACAGAATGTTGTTCGCAGCAACAAGCCAAATGTTCTCTTATCAGAATGCTTAGAATGTAGTTCATCCACTCTGCAAGAAAGCGATGTCTGTGAGAATGGAACCTATCCTGTATATGGTGCAAATGGTATCGTTGGCTATCTCGATGGTTATAGTACAGAAGATGAAGCTGTCCATATTATCAAGGATGGTTCAGGTGTAGGAACAGTCTCTTATGTTATTGGCAAGTGTTCTGCAACAGGGACATTGAACACTTTACAAGCTAAAGATGGCTATTTGCTTCAATACCTATATTATATGCTAAAAGTATTCAACTTTGAACCTTATAAAACAGGCATGGCTATACCTCACATCTATTTCAAAGATTATGGTAAAGCCAAAATATTTTGTCCATCATATATTGAACAACTTAGATATGCAGAACTGCTATCTACTGTAGATGGCAAACTATTGACAGAACAGAACATTTTAGTAAATTTCAGTTTGCAGAAACAATACCTGCTCCGTCAGATGTTTATATGAACATCTGGCGAAGTAGATACCGCTTTTGGGCTTCATATTTATTTTTTAGTTGTACAGTTGAACTCAAACGTAAAGATAAAACAGAGAAAGTATGTGATACCATTTCTACAGTTTTTGTACTTGGTAAAATGAAACCTTGGTTTTGCGTTTCTGCAATATAATGCCTTTTATGCTCTTCTGTTGACAAATCAAGATATTTCAAAAACTCAAACGTATAACGTAAGAGTTCATTGCTTTGGGCAGTTAGTATTTTGATTGCTGATGATTTAACCTTAAACGGAAAATCCACGTATTTGCAGTCAAGAGTAAAATCATCGAAAATAATACAGTTCCCTTTGTCATATATCCCAGCTACTTCAGAAGTATAACCCAAAACAAATGCTTTATTAGCTGTTAACACAGGAGTACCATCTTTTGTATATTCAGTATCTTCCACAATATAAGATTGTGGTTGCTCGTATTGAAGGACATTGCCAACTATAGCATTAAAACCTATGCTTTTTCTGAGTTTTCCAAATATCCCATTTCTAATTCCCCTAATTAAGGACTCATATCTCTCAATGATTTTGTTTTGTGTGGCGATGCGTTTGTCAAGTAACGAAATAAATTTTGAAAGTTTTTCTTGTTCTGCAACTTGGGGCATTGTTACCGCAATATCACCCATTGCTGCTTGTGATAATGTCGGAACGGCACCTCCAACCGTTATTTTTCTTATGGCATTTTGGAATCTGCTGGTTGACATTAGAACGCTAAGAAGATAGTTATCGCATTGAATATTTTTCAACACAACAAGTTGCGGATTAAGAGTTGTTTTACACATAAGTTTATCTACATAGGCAACTTTTCCAACAGTAGAGCCTGTTTTTACGAAAACCACATCTCCTTGTTTAATCATTATCTCAGGTGATTCTTCGAATTTATAAAAGCTGATATAGGTGTTATCCTTGTCATAAGTTAACCTGTTATTTTCGATATTTGTTGGGCTGAGGGCTATTGCCCCTTTGCCTTTAGCAACTATATCATTCGTTGTATAACCTCGAAAGCCTATACGTCCAACGATTGAAGCGATATTGCATAGTTTGTGCTTTTGCCACTCTCCTTCAAACTCCGGAAATCTCAAATGGGGAACATTACGGATAACATTTCTTCTATCTGTTGAATTTGGGACATTAAGGACTTTCTTTTCTTTATTATTTGCCATAGTCATTACTTTTTAATATTGAAGTTTAATCTGATTAGCACGAACCGGTCGCAGTTTGCTACCTGTTACTTATCTTTCTTTTCTTCATCGTATGCCTGAATCTCATCTTGTATAATCTGTTTCAGGTCATCTTGTGGGATAATCAACCGATAGTCGGCTACACCGATAGGTTTATCCAACCCATCAAGTGACAACTCCACATCTACATGATTCTTCTCGGCGCAAAGAATAATACCGATAGAAGGATTTTCGCCCTCGCTACGTTCTGTTCTGTCAAGAATGGAAAGGTAATAGTTCATTTTCCCTGCATACTCTGGCTTGTATCTGCCAGCTTTTAGTTCAATGGCAATAAGACTTCTAAGCCCTCGGTGAAAAAAGAGCAAATCTACAATGCCATTCCGATCCTTATATTCTATTGGATATTGATTTCCGATATAGGTAAACCCTTTTCCTAATTCAAGCAGAAACAGCTTAATCTTTTCCACAAGTCGATGTTCCAAGTCTAACTCAAGTACAGGTTCCGTTACACCCAAGAAACCAAGGTTATATGTGCTTTTGATAACTTCATTGGCATATGAAGCAACAGGCACAGGGAGAGTTGTGGCAAAATTGTTATCTTTTTCAACAGACAAACATGATTGCTCGTACATACGAAGACTTATGGCATTGACTAAGAGGTCACGGTTCCAACCTTTTGTTATGGTTTCAACGGCATAATAAAGTATGGCATCATCGTTGTCCTTAGTATATTTGTTAGACATCAGTTCGGCAGTATGTCCCCACGGCAAAACTGCAACAGCCTGTTGCAGTTTTAACGCAGAATCACAAAACCTGCAATAAAACTTCTTCATCAACCAAAGGCTACGAGGTGACAGACCCATTTTGGGATAACGTTGCTTTAAGTCGGTAGACAATCGTTTTACTACACCAGCTCCATGCTTGGAATCCAACTTCTTTTCCTGTAGCAACCTGCCTATTTCCCAATGCGCATTACTCACATTGTCTGCAATGCTACGGGCTATGGAAAATCTTGCTTTTTCCAAAACTGCAACAGCGCGTTGCAGTAATTCGTTATAATCAACTGGATTGACTACCTCAGTCTCTTTGCCGTTTGCCATAATGTTCAATTTATACAATACCCAATTCTTTCAGATACACTTCAATCTCTTTGTCGAGTTCGGCACGCTTGGCTTCCAACTCTTTGATTTCAGCCATTACAGCCTTGATGTCAATCGGTTCTTCCTCTTCAAAGGTATCAACGTAACGGGGAATATTCAGATTGTAATCATTCTCGGCTATTTCATGAAGAGAGGCAAGATGACTGTACTTTTCTATTTCCTTGCGGTCACGATAAGTTTCAACAATCTTCCGGATATGCTGTTCACGAAGTTTGTTCTGAGTCTTTACCTTTTCAAACTCCTTGCTTGCATCAATAAACAGAATATTGTCATCCTCTTTGCGGCATTTCTTGAAAACAAGAATACAAGTCGGAATGCTTGTACCATAGAAGATATTGGCAGGCAAACCGATAATGGCATCCACATAGTTTTTCTTTTCTATGAGAAAACGCCGGATGACACCTTCGGCATTACCACGAAACAACACACCATGAGGAGCTACACAGGCCATTGTACCACCCTCATTCAAGTGGTAAATCATGTGCAAGATAAAGGCATAATCGGCAGTCTTGCGTGGAGCAAGCCGCCCTGCCTTGCTGAAACGGTCATCGGCGTTGAATTTGTCAGCAGCACTCCATTCAGCCGAGAACGGAGGATTTGCAACCACTGCATCAAACTGGGTATCACCAAACGCATCCCATTCAAGTGTATCACCATTTTCAATCTTGAAGTTGCTGAATCTGATGCCATGAAGCAACATATTCATTCGGGCAAGGTTATAGGTTGTAGGATTCTTTTCCTGTCCGTAAATATCAACTGCCTTTCCGATATTGGCAGCACGAAGAAGCAACGAACCGCTACCGCAAGTAGGGTCATAGACATTACGCAGACGTTGATGTCCGATGGAAACAATCTCAGCCAAGATACGGCTGACTTCCTGCGGGGTATAGAACTCTCCGGCCTTTTTCCCCGCTCCGGCAGCAAATTGGGAAATCATATATTCATAGGCATCACCCAAAATATCAATCTCCTGCGACGCCTCTATTCCGAAATCTATATCATCCAAAGCAAGAAGCACATTGCTGACCAATGTATTCTTGTCGTCAGCAGTCTTACCCAACTTAGGAGAAGCCAAATCAATATCAGAAAACAATCCGCCAAAATCCTCTTCGCTATCTTGTCCCAGCGTACTGTCTTCAATGCGTTTCAGTGAGCGTTCAAGCATAGGCAAAATATTTTCTTTTCGCTTGATAGCTTCAATTACTGACGAAAACAAGAATTTGGGCTCAATGAAATAACCGATATTTTCCAGACATTGGTTCTTGACCTCTTCCTGTAATTCCATTGCATCTGCATCATCCATATCCCATAACTCCTTAAAGGTTATTTCATCATCTGCCAAGGCATTATTGGCATACTTCTCTATTTTCTCTGACAAGTATTTATAGAAAATGAAACCTAAGGTAAAATACATAAAGTCGCTTGCCGACATATTGCCACGCAAACGGTTTGCGACCTCCCAAAGTTGGTCACGGAGTTTCTGCTGTAATTCTTCGCTCATATTATTTTAGTATTTCTTTTACTGCTTGTTTGATTTTTACATACATATCACAAAGCTATGCACATCCATTATCCCAATAATCTTTATCATTCATATCCCTCCATAGGATGAAGCATAAGGCAACGACTCATCTTTTTATTATTCCCAATTAAACGTTTTTATAATACCACGCAACCTTTCCATTATTCTTGTTAAAGCCTTCCGGGTCTTGATAAGGCCGAGATGTTTCTCCTTCAATGCCTTTTGTATAATTTCCGGCTGCTCTTTTTGCAAATAGTCATACTCCTTCATGTAATGATTAAGTACCTCTGCTGAAATCTGTTCTTCATCAGCCAAATCATTCACAGCCTTACTGCGTTCCGAAATAATATATTGGTTCAAGCGTTCTTCCAATTCGTTTGTTCCGTCAGCCTTATTGCGACCGTTCATGAAATTCTCCTTGTCTTCATCCACATTCTTTTGGATGAAGCCGTCTATGAGCTTGGCTTTGCCACGCATCCCGGCATCCTTAATCATTGTGTCGATGATATATCGCCTCTTTTCCGGATAATCATCGCTATACGGGTCAAGTTTTTCAATAAGTCCCAGAATATACGCCACATTGATAATGTCACTGTGCAAGAGTTCAAGACAGAAATCAATGTCTTCCAGTTTTTGACTGTTTCCGTATGGGACAGGGTCGTCTGCAGCAACAGATGGGGTTGCAGGCGGCTCTATAAGCCCGACAGTGATATCAAGGTATTTACTCTTGTAATCGTTAAATTGCTGTTCGGTCATTCCGAGGTCATCAGCATCCTCGCTGTAATCTTCGTATATGCGGATCTCTGCATGTTTGCGGATTATGTCACGGAAGGCAAGTACAAAATCCTTTTTGTCATTTTCGCTTTGCAGAGAGTCTATATAGCTTGGCGTTGGATATTTTTGCAAAAATCCGGTAGTCAGACTTTGGTATTCTTTCTTTATATCCTCAAACGGAGGACGTATTATATCTTCCGGATTATCAGAGTTGCTGAACAATTTTATGGCCGTGTCAACCTTGTTTTTCAAATCACGGAAGCATACGATTTTACCGAATCGTTTCTTTTCATTCAAGACTCGGTTGGTTCTGCTGAATGCTTGCAATAAACCATGGTATTCCATGTTCTTGTCCACATAAAGCGTATTCAATTTTTTGCTGTCGAAACCTGTAAGAAACATTCCCACGACAAGGCATAGGTCAAGCGGTTTCATGTCCGCTTTCTTCTTTTTCATGCGCAGGTTGATGTCGTCATAGTATGCGCGGAAATTTTCTGTGGTAAAGGCTGTACCGAACATCTCATTATAATCATCCATGATGGATTGCAGTTCATCCGCTTCGCCAACATGGCTGCTTGCATACTTCCCTGTACCCATACCGGTCTGCTCATCATCCTGACTGTTGTTTGCGCCATAGGTAAACACAGCACCAATACGGATTTTAGGATTTAATGATTTGAAAATCTTGTAATAGCGGATAAGCATCGGTACAGACTGCACGGCAAACAATGCGTCAAACTCTCCGTCAAATGTGGACTTATGGAAGTTATTAAGGATAAATCTTGCAATCTCTTCCATACGAGCCTGACTGTCGTTATCAACAATTTCGTTACCGTGATAATACTCCACGAGGAAGCCAAGCACATTTTCATCGGCAATGGCGTCTTTAATAAGATATTTATGAAGACAGCTTCCGAATATTTCTTTCGTGGTATGTCCATCCACCGCATTCTCGGTAAAGATAGGTGTTCCCGTAAAACCAAAAATCTGGGCATTATCAAAGAACTTCATAATCTTTTTATGGCTATCCCCGAAATGACTGCGGTGACACTCGTCGAATATCATGACGATGCGTGAATGGCGGACAGTTTCAATTTTATTGCTATACCAAGCCTTGCTAACTGCCGCATTAAGCTTTTGAATGGTGGTTATGATAATTTTGGAATTGCTTTGAAGTCGCTTTACGAGTTCATCCGTATTGTCAGTACCGTCTACCGCACCCGGCTCGAAAGCTTCATATTCCGACTGGGTCTGCGTATCGAGGTCATGGCGGTCAACCACAAACATCACCTTATCCACATCATCCAGTTCAGAAACAAGCTGGGCTGCCTTGAATGAGGTTAGGGTCTTGCCCGCACCTGTTGTATGCCAGATATAACCATTCTCATTCGAGTTTTGTACCCGATCCAGAATCTTCTCTACTGCATAGAACTGGTAAGGGCGAAGTGCCATCAGACTCTTGTCGCCCTCATGCAGCACAATATATTTTCCTATGATTTTGCCAAGTGTACATTTCTCTAAGAAAAATGCGGCAAATTTATCCAATTCATTGAAGGGATGATTGGCAGCATCTGTCCAGTTGAATGTGAACTTATATCCACTATTGGGATTATTGGCGAAATAGCGAGTGTTCACACCATTGGAGATAACAAATAGTTGGATATAATCAAATAGTCCGTGAAACGAAGTTTTGTGATAACGCTGTATTTGGTTGTATGCCTGTTTTAGTTCCACGCCACGGCGTTTCAACTCAATCTGCACAAGCGGCAATCCATTGATTAGAATCGTTATATCATAACGGCATTTTTTACGTCCTTCTACCGTAATCTGGTTGGAAACCTGAAATTCATTCTGGCACCACTGTTGCCTGTTTAGAAATTCTACCCATATGCGCTGTCCGTCAGCCGTATCAAGCGGATATAAGTCTCGGAGTTTTTTCGCCTTCTCAAAGCGAGTACCCCCTTCAAGATAGATGAGAATTTTTTCAAACTCCTCTGTCGTAAACCGGCTGCGTCCATGCTCCTCTAGTCGTTTGCGGTTATGGACCTCCAACTGCCGTTTGAAATTGGCATACATATTGTCTTCTTCTACAATTTGAACATATTCATAGTCCATTTGCTGAAGAGTAGCTATCAGTCCGGCTTCCAATGCTGCTTCACTTTGTGTTGACATATCCTTAGTTTTATATCTTTATAGGCTACAAAGTTAACACAAATATTCCACATGGTACTATAGGGGGGTAATTTATTGTGTCTTAGAGGTAGCCAGATAGTCAGAGATAGTCATGGGCAAGAATTTAAAACTGAAATTGCGAAGAAAAAGCGCAAAAAACGAAGAAAAAACTTTGAATAGAAGAATTAAAACTCTATTTTTGTTGAAAAGAAGCAAAAATATGATATTAAATTTAGAAATTAAGAATTACCGTTCATTTAAGGATGTATGTTCCTTTACAACAGAGCCGACTTCTTCAAAGGCTAAGGTTGATAATATATGTGAAGTAGAGACCAATGCAGAAGGATTAAAGAAGGCTTTGAAAATCTCTTTGATTTATGGAGCAAATGCTTCAGGTAAGACTAATATCATAAAGTTTTTATACAGGTTCAGACGATGGGTCCACAATCTTGACAACAGGGTTGGTGATGATATTCCATTGTATCAGCCGTTCAAATTTGACAATACTACGACTGATGCACCGATAGGGTTTTCAATGGAGTTTATAACTCAGAAGATCAGATATAAATATGAAGTCAGTTTTACCAGATTGCAGATAGAGTCAGAGTCGTTGATTTATTATCCAAACGGTAAACAGACACAACTTTATGAACGCACTTTGCTTTCAGGAGATAAAGAATCAGATACTATTAAATTCGGATCAAGCCTTTCTTCTTCAAAGCCTTTCAATGTGTTCAAGAACCAGTTGCTGATTTCCAAGTTCCTGAAGGATACACCATGCGAACCGATAACAAATGCCGCAAAATATCTGGCAGATATGATTGTTTCCAACGGTTATCATGAAGATACCATGTTGGGTGAAGATAAGGAAATGGTCAGATGGCTTTATTCACGTCCTGAAAACAAGAAACTGCTTGCTGAATTTCTGGCATTTGCGGATACCGGTATGGCCGGTTTCCAACTGGAAAAGCGCAGTGACGGCGTTGAAGTCACAAGCCAGCATGGTCTATATAATGATGGTGAGGATTTGGGCAAAACAGCAGACTTGCCTTTAAAAGAAGAATCTTTTGGTACAAGATCACTTTTCCTTATAGGCTGTTATATATTACAGGCGCTGCAGAATGGAAGTCCGTTTTTTATAGATGAAATGGATTCCGGGCTACATTCCTACATAACACAGCTCATTGTGGACATCTTCAGAAATGAAAGAATAAACAGGAATAATGCCCAATTGATCTTTACAACCCATGATGTGAATCTGCTTGACCAGAATACTATCCGTAAAGACCAGGTATGGTTTACAGAAAAGAATGAGCAGGGAGTATCAGAGATGTTCTCTCTTTCCGATTTTGAGGACGTAAGAGAGGATACATTGTTTGCCAAATGGTATTTGAATAATAAATTTGGAGGTGTTCCTTCATTAAAACCACTGGAGAAACTGTTTGTAGACTATGGCAAGAACGAGTGAAAATAAACGTCATAGTAAGTATGTCATAAGAATAGTGTGTGAAGGCGATAAGACCGAACCATTGTTCTTTACAGACTTGTGTGACCGGTTTTATGGTGACAGCAAGGATTTTGATGTACGTACAATTCCTCAGCCTAATATACCGGTTGAAGATGCTGAAGCGGATTCTTCCAGAGGAAGCTATAAAGGGAAGAAACGTAAAGTCAAGTCAGGTGGACAGAAAGATGTTGCTGAAGATGAAGTTATAACCGGTGTTCCACCATTAAAATGGGTGTTGTATGCAAGAAAAATCATGTCTGAAGGAGTGGATGAATCTTGGGCAGTATATGATAAGGACGAACATCCTAAACATGAGGAAGCCATGGCCGAGGCCAATAAGATAATAGATGGGAAAAAGGTAAATATTGCTTTTTCAAGCCGTAGTTTTGAATATTATTTGCTGCTTCATTTTGAGTACCTGTATTACGGTTTTGAAGCAACGGAATGCGGCGAGAGAATAAAAGGCAAAAAGCAGATATACGAATGTGGTACTGGTAAGAATCCTGATAAGGATTGTGACGGAAAGAAATGTATCAACGGATATGCGAGGAAATACGGATACTGGATGGAAAGTAAATCATCTGTTTCTACCTTTCCGCTGGTTAAGGACAAATTACTGAAGGGCATGATTAATGCATGCCGGTTGAGAACGGAAAGTGACTCAAAAACTGATGAACCGATTTATAAACGCAATCCTTATACGAATGTAGATATTCTTGTTGGTAGACTGATAGGAAAAGAAACGGTAAGCTATGGTACTACATATACCTTCAGAGGTCATGGCTCTGACTGGTCTGTAAAGCTTGATGAGAAAGGCTTAAACCTGACAAACAACAAGAATGGCTCTGAGATATTCCAAAGAGGGATGTTTATAATATATGATTTGGAGAAAAATACCAGAAAGGAATTGAATGAAAAGGTACTGCTACTGGGGTCTGAAGACACTGGTTTGTTGCCCTGTACTCTAACTGACAGACAGGTTATATCTATTAAGCTTAGTCATGAAAAAGAGGTCCTATTATTACCTAATTTTATTAATTAAAGACTTTCTTTTCTTTCAATAGTTCGTTAAAAAATAGCCAAGCCTAAGCGGCTCTGGCGGTAAATAAAATGAGTTCTTT
>URDR01000069.1 GCA_900546645.1 uncultured Bacteroides sp.
CCAACGACCCTCTGATTAACAGTCAGATGCTCTAACCGACTGAGCTACTGAAGAAGGTTTTCCTTTAATTGCGTGGCAAAGGTAGTAGGATATTTTGAAATATGCAATATCTTTGCAAAAAAAAATACAGAAAATGGATAAAATAATTGGAATGGGCAATGCTTTGGTAGATATTTTAGTGCGAATGAGCGATGATTCGTTGCTTGAAGAGCTTGGATTGCCTAAAGGAAGCATGCAGTTGATAGGAGATGAAATGTTGCAGAAAACACGAATGAAGTGTGCTTCGTTGCGCTCACATCGTTCCACTGGAGGCTCGGCAGGAAATACCATTTGTGCGTTGGCCAATTTGGGGGAGAAGCCCGGCTTTATCGGGAAAATAGGGAGTGATGAAACGGGTGCTTTTTTCTATCGAGCCATGCGCCGGCACGGTATCGATGCCAAATTGCAGAAAGGAGAACTGCCCTCAGGTATTGCTTCTACTTTTATATCAAAGGATGGAGAGCGTACGTTTGCTACGTACTTGGGGGCTGCTGCTACACTGCGTGCTGAAGATCTGTCGCGCGAAATGTTTGCGGGCTATTCTTATTTATATATAGAGGGATATTTGCTTCAAGACCATGATTTGATTTTACGTGCCATGCAGCTGGCGAAGGAGCAGGATTTGCAGATTTGTCTGGATATGGCGAGTTATAATATCGTGGAGGAAGAGCGCGATTTCTTCGATATGTTGATAACCAAGTATGTGGATATTGTGTTTGCTAATGAAAGCGAGGCACGTGCCTATACCGGTAAAGAGGCAGAAAAGGCTTTGGAGGAAATAGCTTCAAAATGCAGTATTGCTGTGGTTAAGACCGGACGGAGCGGTTCGCTGATAAAAAAAGGGACGGAGATGGTCCGTGTGCAGCCGTTCCCGGTGAAAAAGGTAGTTGATACCACTGGAGCAGGCGATTATTATGCTGCCGGATTTATGTATGGATTGGCTTGTGGCTATGCTCTTGAAAAATGTGCGCAGGTAAGTTCCATTCTGGCAGGATATGTCATTCAAGTGGTGGGAACGCAACTGCCGAAAAAGAAATGGGACGAAATTAAGTTAAATATTGACGCGGTTCTGCAGGGAGAAAGAGAATAATATGTTTATTTGCAGGTACGAAAGAAATAAAAAGTAGAAATATGAATACAAGGAAAACGCTGGCTGGAGTACTCATCGTATTATTAGGTATGGGCATCCTCAGTTTTAAAGAAGATGACCGTAATTTCCAGATATCGAAAAACCTGGATCTGTTTAATTCGATATTTAAGGAACTTGATATGTTTTATGTGGATACATTGAATCCGGAAAAGGTAATTCAAAATGGAGTGGAAGGAATGCTCGCGCTGACCGACCCCTATACGGAGTATTATCCCGAAGAGGAAATTAGTAGTCTGAAAGAGATGACTACCGGAAAATATGGAGGCATCGGGGCGGCAATCCGTTATTATGAGGCAAAAGACCGTATCGCCGTGGTGGAACCTACTGAGGGGATGCCGGCGGCAGAGGCTGGAGTGAAGGCAGGCGACATCATTCTGTCGGTGGGTGGAAAGGAAATGACCCGTGGAACGATGAAGCCTCAGGATTTCTCACAAAAGGTGAGTGATGCGCTGCGTGGAGAACCGGGTACCTCGTTTATATTGAAGGTTATGCGTCCTCTTAAAAATGACAGTACGATTCTTGAGTTTAAAATTACCCGTAAAAACATCCGAACCAATCCTGTGCCTTATTATGGTATGGTGCGCGATAGTATCGGTTATTTGGCCCTATCAAGCTTTACAGAGAATTGTGCTAAGGATTTCAAGAAAGCATTTATCGAAATGAAGGAGCAAGGTGCTCGCTCGTTTATCCTCGACTTGCGCGATAATGGCGGAGGTTCTCTGGCTGAGGCGGTGGATATTGTAAATTTCTTTGTGCCGAAGGGACAGGAAATCGTGGTAACCAAAGGTAAACTGAAACAGGCACAGGGCTCATATAAAACACAGAATGAGCCGATTGATACACAGATTCCGATGGCGGTACTGGTTAATGGGGCTTCGGCTTCGGCCTCTGAAATTGTGAGTGGTTCGCTTCAAGATTTTGACCGTGCGGTGATTATCGGTACGCGTACCTTCGGAAAGGGATTGGTGCAGACCATTCGTCCGCTTCCTTATAACGGAACCTTGAAGGTAACAACCTCTAAGTATTATATTCCCAGCGGACGTTGCATTCAGGCGATTGATTATGCCAAGAAGAATGCGGATGGTTCGGTAGCACGCACGCCAGACAGCCTGACAAATGTGTTCCGTACGGCTGCAGGTCGTGAAGTGCGCGACGGGGGAGGTATCCGTCCGGATATTGAAGTGAAAGGCGATCGGGTGCCGAATATCGTATTTTATCTGATGAATGAGGATATTATCTTTGATTATGCCACTCGTTATTGCTGGGATCATCCTGCCTTGGCTTCGGTCGATTCGTTTCAGCTGACTGATGAGGATTACAAGGAGTTTAAAAAACTGGTAAAGTCGCGTGACTTCAAGTATGACCGCCAGAGTGAGAAGATGTTGAAGAGTTTGAAGGAAGTTGCCGAGTTTGAAGGATACATGGAGGGGGCTGCCGAAGAATTTAAAGCCCTGGAAAAGAAACTGAATCATAACTTGGATCGCGACTTGGATTATTTTGCCAAGCAAATCAAAGGATATATTGCGCAGGAAATCGTGACCCGCTATTTCTATCAGCGTGGGGCGGCAATGGAGCGATTGAAAGAGGATGAAGATTTGGAGAAGGCAATAGAGGTATTGCATGATGCTGGACGCTACAAGCAGATTCTTTCGGCTCCGACAGTAGCGGATAAAGGGGCTGAAACGAAAAAATAAAAAACGATGCTGTTACCTTATTTACATAAAGATTTGGTGGAGGCGGGCTGCGACGAGGCTGGGCGTGGATGTTTGGCAGGTGCTGTTTATGCTGCAGCGGTGATTTTGCCTCCCGGATTCCAGAACGAGCAGTTGAATGACTCCAAGAAACTGACCGAGCATCAGCGCTATGCCTTGCGTGAGGTGATTGAGCGTGAGGCGTTGGCTTGGGCGGTGGGAGTGGTGACCCCGGAAGAAATTGATAAGATAAATATTCTGAAGGCTTCGTTTTTGGCGATGCACCGGGCAGTGGAGCAGTTGCAGGTACGTCCGCAGCATCTGTTGATTGATGGCAACCGTTTTACGCCTTATCCGGGTATCCCGCATACTACGGTGGTGAAGGGCGACGGGAAATACCTTTCCATTGCTGCGGCATCGATTCTTGCCAAGACGTATCGTGATGATTATATGAACCGCTTGCATGAGGAGTATCCGGTGTACGACTGGAAAGGAAACAAAGGCTATCCCACCAAGAAGCACCGCGAGGCGATTCGTCTGCATGGTACGACTCCCTATCATCGCATGAGTTTTAATTTGCTGGGTAGCGGACAGTTGTCGCTTGAGTTTGCAGAAGAGTAAAGCAGACTGAAAAACAGAATCGGTCGGTGTGAGTATCTATCCACACCGACCGATTTTGTTTTTGGCTTCTCTTCATCAAGGTTTTTCCTGCTGGTTGGTTATTTGGTTCGTGTGCTTTTTATTTGATTTTGGTTTGGAGTAAATCATGCGAGTAATCACTGCTAATATAGCGGTAGTGATGCCCAATGAAGGCCACCATCCTATATATTCCTCCAGTGCTTCGCAGAGTTTGGTGTAGGGTATAAAACAGAAGAAGAAATACATTCCGAGTGTATTTTTTTTAAGGTACGCATTCAGTGGCTTGTAATATCTTCCGGCTATTGCGAAGCCGATTAAGATAATGAGGTAGAATAAAATTTTAGCAGGTATCATAGGGATTGATTGGTAAATTAAATGTATTCTATTACTGCGGGTTGCTGATAAGTTTTGAGCAAGGTATTGAAAAAACATATCGGATACAAATCCATGCTCTGTTTTTACGCTTTTTTAAAGAGAAGGAAAGAGGGTGGGGCTCTTGCTTGAAAATAAGCATAAATCAGGTGTGCTCTTGCTTTGATGTCAAGGTTGTTCACAACTTGTATATTCTTGTTGATAACTTTAGTTGAAAGAGAAAACAGCGTTCTCTTGTTGTGGTGTTGTGTGTTGTAAATAAATAGATTAACCAGATATTAACACCTGTTGAAGTCTTGTTGATAACTTTTGCCTTCCGGCAGATTTATCTTCTTGGGGCTGGGTAAAAGCATGACTGTTCATAAGGTGGAGTGCATGCTGTTTTCCAGGCAGTAAATGGAAACCATTATCAGGTAGTGAAACAAACACCACTAAAAATGCTAAAAAGTTTCGTGTGCAAACGGGATATTTTGTAATTTTGCACATTGGATAACAGAATAATATCAACTTTAAAACAATATAGAATTATGGCTAAGAAAGCTCTTTTAATGATTCTTGATGGTTGGGGATGTGGCGACCACAAGAAAGACGATGTAATCTTCAATACTCCGACTCCGTACTGGGACTCTTTGTTGGCTGACTATCCGCATTCACAGCTTCAGGCAAGTGGTGAAAACGTAGGTCTGCCCGACGGACAGATGGGTAACTCGGAAGTAGGTCACTTGAATATCGGTGCCGGACGCATCGTTTATCAGGACTTGGTGAAGATTAACCGCGCTTGTGCCGACGGTAGCATCCTGCAGAACAAGGAGGTGGTTTCGGCTTTCTCTTATGCAAAAGAGCAGGGCAAGAATATCCATTTCATGGGATTGACTTCAAACGGTGGAGTTCACTCTTCATTGGATCACTTGTTTAAGTTGTGTGACATTGCCAAGGAATACGGACTTGAAAATACATTCATCCACTGCTTTATGGATGGTCGTGATACTGACCCGAAGAGTGGTAAAGGATTCATTGAACAGCTTTCTGCTCACTGTGCACAGTCGGCTGGCAAGATTGCTTCTATCATCGGTCGTTTTTATGCAATGGACCGCGACAAACGCTGGAACCGTGTAAAAGAAGCTTACGACTTGCTGGTTAGCGGAACCGGAAAGAAAGCAACCGATATGGTTCAGGCTATGCAGGAGTTTTACGACGAAGGTGTAACCGATGAATTTATCAAACCGATTGTAAACGCGAACTTCGACGGTACCATCAAAGAAGGTGATGTGGTTATCTTCTTCAACTATCGTAACGACCGTGCTAAAGAGTTGACCGTGGTATTGACTCAGCAGGATATGCCGGAAGAAGGCATGAAGACCATTCCGGGATTGCAGTTCTACTGTATGACTCCGTATGATGCTTCTTTCCAGGGAGTACATATCTTGTTCCCGAAAGAAAACGTACAGAATACGTTGGGCGAATACTTGGCAGCAAACGGCAAGACTCAGCTTCACATTGCTGAAACTGAAAAATATGCTCACGTTACCTTCTTCTTCAATGGTGGACGTGAAACTCCGTATGATAACGAAGACCGTATCCTGGTTCCGAGTCCGAAAGTGGCAACTTACGACCTGAAGCCGGAAATGAGCGCATACGAAGTAAAAGATAAATTGGTTGAGGCTATCCAAACCCAGAAATACGATTTCATCGTGGTTAACTATGCAAACGGTGACATGGTAGGTCATACCGGTATTTATGAAGCAATCGAAAAAGCGGTAACAGCAATTGATAACTGTGTGAAAGATACTGTTGAAGCTGCTAAGGCAAACGATTATGAAGTCATCATCATTGCTGACCACGGTAATGCTGACCACGCTTTGAACGAAGACGGCACACCGAATACAGCTCACTCTTTGAACCCGGTTCCGTTTGTTTATGTAACAGCAAACAAAGAAGCGAAGGTAGAAAACGGTGTATTGGCAGACGTTGCTCCGTCTATCCTTCATCTTTTGGGCATGGCTCAGCCTGCTGACATGTCTGGAAAAGACTTGATTAAGTAAGCTTCTAATCTCACGTTGGTGAGAGTAAGAAAAAAATAAATTGACGCGTAAGTTTATCAGTCAATAAGCGGACGAGTTGATGGGGAAATGTTTGATATGCCTTGTCAACTCGTTTGTTTGTTCTTATCCTCTTGGCAGGAAAGAGACACTTGTTGACATAAAATAAAATGTATGGTACAGATAGATGATGTAGTGGTAAGTTTGGATGTATTCCGCGAGAAGTTTCTGTGTAACCTGGACGCCTGCAAAGGTGAGTGCTGCATAGAAGGTGATGCCGGAGCACCGGTCGAACTGGAAGAAGTGGAGAAACTGGAAGAGGTTCTTCCGATAATATGGGAGGAGCTTTCACCCGAAGCCCGTGCGGTGATTGAAAAGCAGGGAGTGGTATATACTGACCCCGACGGCGATTTGGTTACTTCGATAGTCAATGGGAAAGACTGCGTGTTTACTTGTTACGATGAGAAGGGATATTGCTATTGCGCCATCGAAAAGGCGTTCCGGGAGGGTCGTTGCGACTTCTATAAACCGATATCCTGTCATTTATACCCCATCCGTGTGGGAAACTATGGTCCTTTCAGAGCAGTGAATTATCATCGCTGGGATGTATGCAAGGCTGCGGTTTTATTGGGGAAAAAGGAAAATGTACCTGTTTATAAGTTCCTGAAAGAACCACTGGTTCGGAAGTTCGGGCAGGTGTGGTATGATGAACTTGAAAGTGTGGCTCAAGAACTGAAAAGTCAGCATCTTATATAAAATAATAAACTATAACTATGAAAAAAATCATTTTTTTGTTGTGGGGCACTGCGTTGATGAGCCTCACCAGTTTTGCACAGCAAGCCGGAGGCATTACCCATTCGGGATTACCAACTCATCAGCCTCCTTTTCCTGTGGTTTCCTATCAGGAGTTACCGAACCCTGTATCGGTGGATGCATCGAAGTGGAAAGGAGCTAAAGGAATAAATTTAAGTTGGGGCTCTACCGATGTTCGTTATAAGAAAGAAGAACCTGCACCGCTGAGTCGTGTGCGGCAGGTTATTGACCTGAAAGCATGGCGTGGAGAACGGGTGGCAGCTCAGTGGGTGGTATGGACAGACCAACCGCTTCAGGAGTTGAAGGTTGAAATCGGTAGCTTGAAACAGAAAGGCAAGGAGTCCGAGATAGACCGCTCACATATCTTGTCAGGATTTGTACGTTATGTGATGACCGATGAACTGAATCCCGACGGAAGAGGCGGATGCGGACATCGTCCTGATGCTTCACAATTTGACTCTACCCTGGTAGCTGATCCGATAGATCATCTTGCTCCTTCACTGAGTCTGCCTGCGTATTCCACGCAGGGAGGATGGGTACGTGTATGGGTGCCTGCCGATGCGAAGCCGGGAGTTTATACCACAGAGGTGACAGTAAAGAATGCCTCCGAGGAACTGGGCAAACTGACCTTGCGTGTTCATGTAGACAGCCGTCAGCTTCCTGCTCCGGAAGACTGGGCATTTCATCTGGACCTGTGGCAGAATCCCTTTGCCATTGCACGCTATTATGGTGTGAAGCCTTGGAGTAAAGAACACTTTGAGAAGATGCGTCCTTATATGGAGATGTATCGTGATGCCGGCGGAAAGGTGATTACCGCTTCTATTATTCATAAGCCTTGGAACGGGCAGACATATGATCCTTTTGAAACGATGGTTACCTGGATGAAAAAGGCAGATGGAACTTGGTTCTTCGATTATACCATCTTCGACCGTTGGGTGGAGTTTATGATGGAGATAGGCATCAAGAAAGAAATTACTTGCTATTCAATGGTGCCTTGGAGATTGTCTTTCCAGTATTATGATCAGGCCACAAACAGCCTGCAAGAAGTAAAGACAAAACCCGGTGATAAAGAATTTGAGGAAATATGGACCGCCATGTTGACTTCGTTTGCATCCCACTTGAAAGAAAAGGGCTGGTTTGGCATTACTCATATCTCGATGGATGAACGTCCGCTTGATGCCATGAAGGAAACCATCCGTGTGATCCGGAAAGCTGATCCAGACTTTAAGATCTCGCTGGCAGGAGCGCTCCATGAAGAGCTGTCCGATGAACTGGATGATTATTGTGTGGCGCTGCGTATGAAGTATTCACAGGAAATGAAAAACAAGCGGAAAAGTGAAGGAAAAGTTACTACCTATTATACCAGTTGTGAAGAGCCGTTCCCGAATACATTTACTTTCTGTCCTCCGGCTGAGTGTGAGTGGCTGGGATGGTATGCTGCAAAGGAAAACTTAGACGGCTATTTGCGTTGGGCATATAACAGTTGGGTGATAGAGCCTTTGCTGGACAGCCGCTTTTATACATGGGCTGCCGGCGATACGTATCTGGTTTATCCCGGCGGGCGTACTTCGTTACGTTTTGAAAGACTAGTTCAAGGTATTCAGGCTTATGAGAAGGTCAATATTCTGAGAAAAGAGTATGCAGAACGTAAACAGAAAGGAAAACTGAAGAAACTGGAAAAGGCTCTTGAGGAATTTGATGAAGGCAAACTTCCTCAAGAACCAGCTGCCGACTGTATTAAGAAGGTGAAGCAACGCATTGGATTGTGATGAGCTGACTTTTGTAATACAGCATCTATCAGAGTGATTCATTTTTGAATCACTCTGATTTTTTTTATTCCTCGCAAATAATATTGGGGCGTTTCTCCAGCCTTTATAATCCGGTTATTGCTGAAACTGAAGGTAGAATCCGCCTGACTGCACAGGTATCGTCCTTCATTCTTAAATCCATCGTATCCGTATGGTTCGATAAAGTCATTTAAGTCGTATAGATACTTTCTGTATTGGTCTCTAAATTCTCTGGCTTCCTGAACAGAAAATGTTGACCAGTTACCGAATCCGTCTACCTGATAGTCCGCCAGTGCAGGTAAGGCCTCATCGGCTTTCAGAAACCATTGGTAAGGACTGATTAACGTGGCAATGACTTCTTCATCGGTGGTAATTGTATCTACTTTCCAAACATAGAAATCTCCCCATATACACTCACTCTCAGGGAGAGAAGGAGAATAAATCGTTTCTAAATCGTCGTCATAAGAAGGGATGTCGGTATCTTCGTCGTCCTTTCCCGAATCTGGTGTCTGACCGAGATCAAATTCAATTTCAATTCCGGGTTTCCATCCGTCTATTTCGAAATCAGCATCTGGAATGAAACTGTTTTCTCCCAGGCTTCCTGAAAAGTGATAGGGCTGTCCGGCGGTCAGTGGTTGCTTGTAAGTATAACTGTATACCTCACTCTCTCCGTCATGATACACATTGACAGATAAGCGCGTACGGGTACTCTCTTCTTCGGGAAAAACATAAATGGACTCAGCTGTCCATACCTGATTTTCAGGGAGGCAGGTTATGCTGCATGTTTGATTATCGTTTGTGTATTCACCATTCAAAGAGATAGCTGAACTTACGGGGGAGACCTGCAAGGTTACCTTTTCTGCGTTTTGAGGCAGTCCGGTGAAAGAAAAGCTCAGTGATGCCACACAAGGGCTTAATGAAATATGGACGTTGCTGTCTTCAGACGGATGAATATCGGCACTGCCTAATAAGATAGGAGATGGGCTACAGTGGTGACTTTTATGGCATACGCGGTTTTGATTGACCACGTAGTGCTCTTTGGAAAATCCGGAGCAGAGGGTAAGACTATAATCGTTCTCGGATAAGGAAAGAGGAATGGAGTGCTCGATAGAGGAAATTTCTTGTTGTTCGAAGGTTTGGGTCTCTTGGTTCCAAATAAATAAAGTAAACGTAGGGGATACTTCTGTGTTTTCAGGAATATGGGGAGTCAGGGTGATAGAATGATTTTGCTTGTCTTCTTCTTCAGCATTGTAAGTACCGCAAGCGGAAAACATGAGGATGACAAGAAGAGGGAGTGTTCTTTTCTTCATGGCTTTTTTAGAGAGTAAACGGGTGAATAAAAAAATGTGTACTCAATAGTACAACAGGAATGGATGATGGAAAGGAAGAGTGGACTAATTGCTGGAAATGGAAGAGGAGGTGAGAAAGAATTTAATCGGTGTATTCTGCTTTTTAAGTCAAGAAGATAAATACCTGATTCTGTAAAAAGTTGTATTTTTGCACGCTTGAACAAAAATAAGAAAAGTGGAACAGGTCATTCAGTCAATATCTATCCGTAAGGGCTTGACCAAGCTGGTCATACCTATCTTTATAGAGACGCTTTTAATCATGATGTTAGGCGCTGTGGATACCATTATGCTAAGTCAATACTCAGACGAGAGTGTGGCTGCCGTAGGGGTTGTCAATCAGATTGTGATGTTTGCCTTTCTGATATTCGAGGTGATTAATATCGGAACTTCGGTTTTATGTTCGCAGTATCTGGGAGCAAAGCTGAGGGATAAGATGGTGCAGGTGGTTGGCGTATCTTTGTTGCTGAACTTGGTGGTAGGACTGATAGTGAGTGCAATTTTGCATTTCGGTGCAGCTACCTTGCTGGGCTGGATGGGACTTCGTCCCGAATTGCTCCGCTATGGCATCGGCTATATGGAGATAGTAGGAGCGTTTGCTTTCTTCCAAGCCATTTCACTTACCATTTCTGCTTCACTCCGCAGTGCCAATAAGGCGGTTTATCCGATGCTTGTAACGGTACTGGTAAACGTAATGAATATTGTCGGTAATTACTCGCTTATTTTCGGTAAGTTCGGACTTCCGGAACTGGGAGCTGAAGGAGCAGCCATTTCAACCTCCATAGCCCGCGGAGTAAGTATGCTGGTGCTGTTTGTTATCTTGTTCCGTAAACATATACCTCATTTCCCTCGTGCTTATTTCCGTCCTTTCCCTTGGGTGGAGTTGAAGAACCTGTTGAAGGTGGGAGTGCCGTCGGCTGGCGAAAATATGTCGTACAGCTTTTCGCAAGTAGTTATCACCTATCTGATTAATATACTGGGCAACGAGGCACTTGCCACCCGTACTTACACCGTGAATACCACGATGTTTGTCTATCTCTTTGCCATTGCCATGGCTCAGGGAGGAGCAATCAGTATCGGGCATTTAGTAGGGCAGAAGCGTGTGCGAGCGGCTTATCTTTTAGGAAAATACGTAATGCGCCTTTCTATCTTGGTGTCGTTGATTTTGTCGTGTATATGGGCTGCCTGCGGGCATTTTATTTTCAGTGCCCTGACCGATAATGCCGAAATTATACGCTTAGGTGTAACTATTTTGCTGGTAGATGTGATTGTGGAAATCGGCCGTGCGGTAAATATCTATGCCACTAATGCGCTCCGTTCGGCAGGAGATGTAAATTTCCCGTTTTATGTGGGGCTGGTTGTCCAGTGGTCGGTTTCAGTAGGCTTCAGTTACTTGTTCGGTATTTATTGGGGATGGGGGCTGGTAGGCATGTGGGTGGCTTTTCTGCTTGATGAAAACATACGTGCGCTTATTTTTGTGAGAAGGTGGAACAGCCTGAAATGGGCTAAAAAAGGCTTTGTCAGTTAATTCAGAGTCCTGATTTTCTGCTTGAGTAGAGCAATGAGAAAAATACTTCGTTATTTCAGTATAAACGCTTTGGCAAGTCGGTCGAAACGCCTTGACGGTTTGCCTCAAATGTCAAGGCGTTTTTCTTACCCGGACAGACACGTTTGACAATGTAAATAATGAAGGTAGCGAACTACCGTTTTTCTCCAATTTAAGTGCTTATTTTATACAGTAAATTTTGGAAATTTACAAACGTTAATCTAATAGAACGGTTTGTTGAAATAACATAAAAACCTCTTATGCGCTTGCAAAAGTCAAAATACCTCCCTATATTTGATTTTTATTAAATTAATATTTAATGTTAAATTGAAGATTATGAAAAAATTAATGTTTGCCGCATTGGCATGTACAATGGTATTTGCGTTTGCTTCATGTAGAGAAAAAACAGCAAAGGAGAAGATGGAAGACCGTCTTGAAGAGGTGAAAGAATCTATGGAGGATGCAATTGACGAAGCTCAAGATCAGTTAGAAGACGGAGCAGAAGATTTGAAAGATGCTTTGGATGAGGCTGGTGTAAAACTGAAGAAATAAAGTATTCAAGTATCTGCTTATATGGCTTTCTGCAAGGCAGCAAGTGATTGTTTTACCTCAAAAACGGAAAGTATGAAAAGACTAAGTTTATTGTTGTTTTTCCTGCTGACGATATTTACCTTGTCAGCTCAAGATGGTATTTCTATTTTTATCGGCAGAGCAAACCGATATGCCGATGTGGAATTATCGGATTATCGGAAACGCTTATGTGTAGAGTATGGCGTATCGAACCGCCTGCTGGATAATTATTACCGGCTTTGCGGGCGCGATTGGGGGAATGTAGGCATTGCATTGGAAATATCCAAGAGTTCAGGCAGGAAGATGCACGATGTGTGTAACTATTACAAGCGTTACCGCCGTTATGGATGGGACCGTGTCTTGGTTGAAATAGGTCTGCGTCCCGGCTCTGCGCATTATCATCATTTTTATGACCGGATTCATCATCACAGTGACTGTTGGCATAATTATTATAATTCGTACTGTGAGCGTCATGACCGGTATCACCATAAACCTCATAAGCATCATAAATATCATAAACATCATAAGCACCATCATAAGCATTATCGTGATTATGATGACGATGATGACGATGATGACGACGACGACGATGATTGAGTAAAGAGTGATTTAGCTTTCTGAATATACGGGCAGAGACATAGAAGTACAGTTGTTCCCTTCTTGTAACATGGGGTGCTGCAGTTCGGTGTCTCTGCTTTTGTTTTCTTATGTCGGGAAACTTACATGGGAGAAGTGACCAGACAGAAGTAAAAGAGGATGATGCAGACAATGGAAATGGCCAATGCAGCGGCAGACCATTTGATAAAAGGTTTGCTATGTTTGACTGCACCATAAATCATGCCTATAATGGAGGCTATAAAAATACCGCCTATTGCTCCGAAAAATCCGGAAATGGCAAATCCAGTCAGGATTAAGATGCCCATTGTGCTAAGGATATTGCGTTTCATAGCAAAAAGATTTAAGAAATTAGGTAATGGTTGTCTGCCACGGTAGGATTTCTTCCAGCCGTGGCAGATGTATTAAAAAGCTTACATACTTGCTTTAAGTGCCTTGATTACGGCAGAGGTGAAACCGTTATGCTCCAGTTCGTTGACCCCTTTTATGGTAATTCCTCCCGGAGTAGTAACCTTTTCTATTTCCAAAGCCGGGTGCGTATGTTCATTGTTCAAAAGCAACTGGGCAGCCCCCTCTACCGACTGTGCCACAATGGTCATGGCATCTTTAGGGCGTATGCCCATCTCAATACCTGCCTGCATGGCTGCCTGTATGTACTTCAAGACATAGGCAATGCCGCACGACGCAAGAGAGGTTCCGGCAGCTAATAACTTTTCTTCAATCAGGATGGCAAGCCCCATTTCATTGAACAAGTCGAGCATGGTTTGCTGCTGGCTTTCAGAAGCATTACGTGCAGCAATCAGCGTCATGCTGGCACGTTCGGCAATGGCTGTGTTAGGGATGACACGGAAGATAGGCATTTCCGGGTCAACAAAATGAGCCAGCTGCTCGAAACTCATTCCGGCTGCCACAGAAATCAGAATCTGAGGACGGCGGAGGCGTAAAGGTTTTAATACCTCTTCCACTTTCCAGGGCTTTACGGCAACAATGACAATATCTGCATTGGCAGCTGCTTCTTGGTTACTGTTGGTGATATGGATATCTGGATGTGCGGCTTTGAGAGCCTCCAATTTTCCGTTGCTTGGGTTTGATACAGAAATTTCTTCCGCTTTGATATAATGTCCACTTGCCAGTCCGCGTGCTATTGCTCCGCCCATGTTGCCGGCTCCGATGATTGCTACTTTCATAAATTGGATAATTTGGTTGAGACAAACTTAGCAAAAATCTCCGGAATATCCGAGTAAAACGGGAAAAATGAAGCTAAGCGGAAGTTCTTAATCGGTTAGTGAAGAGCAGGAGTAGAAAGTAAGCACACGGTCTTTCAGCAGGTAAGTATATTTTGCCTGTGACTGTTGAGAGAGCGCATTGGCAAGTTTCATCTTGACTTCATTGTATTCGAATACAGTTGATTTCCCGGCTGCATATTTTTCCATGGCATACCGATGCGCTTCCTGATTGGCTGCCACGGCTTTCGTGGTGGAACGGTATTTCTCGAATGCGGATATCGCATCCGTATAAGCCTGCTCGATATTTTTGTACAACTGCTTTTTCTCGTTTTCCAAAGACAGTCTCGCGTTATCCTCATCGATACGTGCCGTCCTCACCTGGTTCCGCGTGGAAAACCGGTCGAACAACGGGATGCTTATTGTAAAGCACAGGCTTTTCTGCATGTTGTTGTTAAGCTGCCTCCGGAACGTCTCGCCAAGTCCGCTCCCGTTGTCGTAATAATTCGTGTTGATTCCGGCTGCGAATGAAAGGGTCGGGTAATATCTGGACTTGGCTATCCGGATGCCTTTCGTTTTGCTCTGCAGGGTGTAATATGCCTGACGTATCTGAGGCATACAGGTCACGGCATACTGGTAGATGTTCACCGGACTCAGCATGTCGGGAACGGAAATTTCTCTGCCAAGTGAATCAATGTCAAATCGTTCATGTCCTTTCAACTCCATCAGTTGTGCCAGCTCAAGAAAGGCAAGTCGGAGCGAATTTTTTGCTTCAGTAGCCGTCAGCTCGTCATCAGCCAGTTGGGCACGCACATCATAAAGTTGTGATTCAGCAGCCTTTCCGTTCTCGATAAGAAGCTGCGTGCAGGCTTCCTGCTCTTTGGTCAGTTGTATCTGTTCCAATGCTATATGATAGATTTCCTTGTTCAGAAGAATCTGGAAATAGGCTCCAGCCACGTTCAGCGACAAGTTGTTTTCTATCAGCTCTCGGTTCGCCTCTGCGGCAAGTAGGTCGAATCGGTTCTGAGCAATGGATGCCGTCCGCTTGAATCCGGCAAATATCGGGATTTCCGTAGTTACAGAGAAAGACGAGTTCTGTATGTTGCTGTCCTCATACGTGTTGTTCTGGTTCAGTGAGCGTCCGAATGTGAAGTTCTGCGAGGCACCTGCATTCAGATTCGGTAGAAAACTGTTTCTTAATGTATTCTTCTCTACTTTCAGATTTTGAATCTGATTGTCGCTTTGTTTTACCTCTATGTTGTGTGTCACTGCATAGTCAATGCACTCCGAAAGAGTCCATTTTTTTTCTTGTGAATATCCATATTCGAAATGGAAAATCAATCCGACAATAACTAGCATAAATGTCAATCTTTTCATCTTTAATCATTTTTATTTGTTCACCACAAAAATATAAAGGCAGAAAGAAGATTGAGGTTATCCAAATGTTATCTGTAAGTTAAGAGAATACACTTTTGTTTATAGGAGCTCGCATTTGAAAACCCCTAAATCTTCAGTTTAGGGGGGAAATGCGGGGTAGCGCAGCTACCTTTGACTTTCAATGCACATCTATACATAAACCGATAGGGAAAGAGGTATATATAAGATGTATGAATAATTTTAGGCAACTGATAATCAATCAAATACTTGTGTATTCAGCTAAATTTTCGTATCTTTGAGTATTGAAATTCAAACGAATACACCATGCTGAGAGCCTACAAATATAGAATATATCCGACAGAAGAACAGAAGGTTTTGCTTGCCAAAACCTTCGGCTGCTGCCGCTTTGTCTATAACTGGGCGCTCAACCTGAAGATTGAAGTCTACAAGCAGGAGAAGAAGTCTATCGGTAATGTTGAACTGACCAATCGCATGAGGAGCGAACTGAAAACGGAACATGAGTGGTTAGGAGAGGTAAACTCGCAAGCTTTGCAAAGTGCGTTGAGAAACCTCGACACTGCTTACAAGAACTTTTTCCGTGACACTCATGCGGTAGGTTTTCCGAAATTCAAGAGCCGAAAACAGAAACAGAGTTTTCAGTGTCCGCAGCATTGCAGCGTGGACTTCGGAAAGGGAACCATTTCCATACCCAAGGCAAAAGATATTCCTGCCGTATTGCACCGCAGGTTCAAGGGTACGGTGAAGACTGTCGCTATCAGCATGACCCCTTCGGGGAGATACTTTGCTTCCGTTCTGGTGGACACGTCCATGCAAGAAATGAAGCC
>URDR01000070.1 GCA_900546645.1 uncultured Bacteroides sp.
TTCACTCAGCTCGTCGACATTGAGTTTCCGCAGTTCTTGCAAAGCCTCATTATACATTCCCATTAGTCCCATCACTTCTGCCCGATTGATCACCAAATCCGGGTTAAGGTCTTTATGGTTCATCTTCTCCCAATAATTGGTTTTCCTCTTTAAGTAATAAAGGGCAGAATCTGCCTGGAAATGCAGATAAATCCGAAAGAGTTCTCCACACAATTTGTAAGACTCCACGGCATCTGGAGCATTCGAAAGGAACAGTTTCAGTTGGCTGATGGTTTGTTCCCGCTCAGCCTGATACCGAGCTTTCTCACCGATTACCTCATCGAGTGACTCCAACGACTTTCGGTAGGAAGCATCCTTTGCCTGCAAAGGAAGAACATGGCATACCATCCAGCCTATCAATAACAGAAAAAATCCTCTTTTCATATTTCCATCCAGCTAAAAAGGCATTATAAAAAGGCTCTTCACTAATAAAGAAGGGCACTAAAACATTTATATAAATCAGATACAACTAACAAGAAAAAGTATTAATTAACAAAGGTTTATCTTTTTCTATTACTTATATTTTATTTCCAAAGATAAGAAAACTTTCGGCAAGTATCTACTTTTGCGGTGAAAAACATTTAAACCTTTATTATCATGAAACATAAATGGCTTTTATTCGTATTCGCACTAACTTGCCTGAACGTATTCGGCGCACAGGGCAGTATCATTAAAAAAACAGCCCCAGAGTTTTGGTGGGCAGGAATGAAAAATCCGGAATTACAGATTCTGCTATATGGGGAGCAAATCAGCAATGCTGATGTAACTCTGACAGGCAAAGGAGTTATACTCAAAGAAGTGGTAAAGCAAGAAAGCCCTAACTACTTGTTGCTGTATCTCGATTTGACAGAAGCCGATGCACAGACTCTTACCATTCGTCTTAAACAAGGAAAGAAACTGACAGAAATTCCTTATGAACTGAAAGCCAGAGTCCGGAAAGGAGAAGACATTAAAGGTTTCACTGCTGAAGATGTACTTTACCTGATTATGCCCGACCGATTTGCAAATGGTAATCAAGAAAACGACATCATCAAGGGCATGAAAGAAAGCACGACCGACCGCAACAATCTCTATGCCCGCCATGGAGGAGACTTGCAAGGTATTGCAAACCACCTTACTTATATATCCGACTTGGGAGCTACTGCCATCTGGCTCAATCCCACTCAGGAAAACGATATGAAAGAAGGATCTTACCACGGATATGCTATCACCGATTATTATCAGATAGACCGTCGCTTCGGCACCAATCAAGAGTTTAAAGAACTGGTAAAACAGGCACACAGTCAAGGTCTGAAAGTGGTTATGGACATGATATTCAACCACTGCGGTAACGAAAACTACCTGTTTGCCGACAAGCCTTCAAAAGAATGGTTTAACTTCAGCTCCAATTACGTTCAAACTTCTTTTAAAACGGCAAACGTCATGGATATACATGCCAGCAACTATGAACGCCGGATTGCTACCGACGGATGGTTTGCCTCTGTCATGCCCGACTTTAACCAACGTAACCGCCACGTAGCACGTTACTTGATTCAAAACAGCATCTGGTGGATTGAATATGCCGGCATCAACGGAATACGCCAAGACACTCACCCCTACGCCGACTTTGATTTCATGAGCCAATGGTGTAAAGAAGTAAATGAGGAATACCCGTATTTCAACATCGTGGGAGAAACATGGCTGAATAGTAATGTACAGATTGCGTACTGGCAGAAAGACAGCAAAATAGCTGCTCCGAAAAACTCTTATCTTCCCACCGTCATGGACTTTCCTCTACAAGGACTGATGAATCAGGCTTTCGATGAAGAAACCGGTGAATGGGGAGGTGGTCTGTACCGCTTGTATGACTATCTTTCTCAAGACTTAGTTTACGCCAACCCTATGGGATTGCTGACTTTCCTGGATAATCATGATACATCCCGCTTTGCAGCTGACGAAGATAAAGCAAACAACCTGACTCGTTACAAACAAGCGTTAGCCTTCATGCTTACCACACGTGGAATTCCACAGATTTATTATGGAACCGAAATTCTGATGAGTGGCAATAAAGGAAATGGAGACGGTGCGCTTCGCCGAGACTTCCCCGGAGGATGGAAGGGAGACGAAATAAATGCTTTTTCAGAAAAAGGACGTACGGCTTTGCAAAATGAAGCATTCAACTATACCCGCAAGTTGCTTCAATGGCGTAAAGGTAACCTGGCTGTCACGAAAGGAAATATGAAGCACTTCTCCATCCGACAAGGAGTCTATGTATATCAGCGTGAATATAACGGACAGTCGGTAGTGGTTTTCATGAACGGAACCAATTCTTCTCAAGAACTGGAGCTTACTCCGTACCGTGAAGTATTACCTTCGGACAGTAGCACTGACCTTTTAAGTGAGAAAACAATAAAACTCACAGATAAATTAAGTCTTAATCCCCGTGAAACGCTCATTCTAACTTTCTAACCCATTTATATTTATATAAATTAAAATGCTTACAACTGACTATTTATCAACAAATTAAAAACATAACCATTTATATTTTCTCTTTTAAGAAGAAAAGTGAATTGCAAGAAACTTAACTTTGCTTGCAAACACACCAAAAACCATTTTCAAAGCAATTAACCTCAACTTTTTTATAATCTTTTTACCTGAAAACTATGAATATAAAGAAAATGCTTTCCCTCGCAGCTTTATGTTACTGCGTCACAGCCAGTGCTCAGCAACTGGTTTCGCCCAACGGAAACTTTACCATGAACTTTCGTCTGAACGAAAATGGAGCTCCTGAATACGAACTCTCGTTCAAAAATCAAGCCGTAATCAAACCCAGTACCTTGGGGCTGGAACTTAAAAGAGAAGATCCGGAAAAGAAAATCGGATTTGAGTGGACGGAGATGAAACAGAAAGAAGGTGTAGATGCCCGTACGAATCTAATGACCGGATTCAAAATTAAAGAAACCAAGACAGCCTCTCTGAATGAGAATTGGAATCCGGTATGGGGCGAAGAAAGTACCATTCAAAACCACTACAATGAATTGGAAGTAATGTTAGAGCAACCGGAGACCGCCCGACAAATGGTCATCCGCTTCCGTCTGTTCAATGATGGTTTAGGCTTCCGGTATGAGTTCCCGCAACAACAGAACCTGAATTACTTTATCATCAAGGAAGAACATTCACAATTTGCCATGGCTGGTGACCATACAGCTTTCTGGATTCCGGGCGACTACGACACACAAGAGTATGACTATACCACTTCTCGCCTCTCTGAAATCCGCGAAAAAATGAAAACCGCCGTTACCGAAAACTCTTCACAGCATGTATTCTCTCCTACAGGTGTTCAGACTGCACTGATGATGAAAACCGATAACGGGCTCTATATTAACCTGCATGAGGCTGCATTGAAAGACTATGCGTGCATGAGCCTCAACTTGGATGATAAAAACATGATTTTCGAATCTTGGCTGACTCCCGACGCCAAAGGGGATAAAGGATATATGCAAACTCCTTGTACCTCGCCCTGGCGTACCGTCATTGCCAGCGATGATGCACGTGATATATTAGCCTCACGCATTACTTTAAACTTGAATGAACCCTGTAAAATTGAAGATACCTCTTGGATTCACCCAGTGAAGTATATCGGTGTATGGTGGGACATGATTACCAATAAAGGAACCTGGGCCTACACGAATGATGTGCCGAGTGTGAAATTAGGACAGACTGACTATACAAAGACAAAACCTAACGGAACACATTCAGCCAACACAGTCAATGTAAAGCGCTACATCGATTTTGCCGCCCAGCACGGATTTGATGCCGTTCTGGTAGAAGGATGGAATCAAGGTTGGGAAGACTGGTTCGGCAAGAGCAAGGACTATGTGTTTGATTTCGTCACTCCCTACCCTGACTTCGATGTAAAAGAAGTACACCGCTATGCAGCCTCAAAAGGCATCAAAATGATGATGCATCACGAAACCTCTTCTTCTGTCAGAAACTATGAGCGCCATATGGATAAAGCATATCAGTTTATGGTAGACAACGGATATAACTCGGTTAAGAGCGGATATGTAGGCGACATCATTCCACGCGGTGAACATCACTACGGTCAGTGGATGGTTGATCACTACCTCTATGCAGTAAAAAAAGCAGCTGATTATAAAATTATGGTCAATGCACATGAAGCAGTTCGCCCCACAGGTTTATGCCGCACTTATCCGAACCTTATCGGAAACGAATCGGCACGCGGAACTGAATATGAATCATTCGGTGGAAACAACGTAAACCATACCACTATCCTTCCGTTTACCCGCCTCATCGGTGGTCCGATGGACTATACTCCGGGTATTTTTGAAACCGACTGCAGCAAGATGAACCCAAACAATAAATCACGTGTTCGCACTACCATTGCCCGTCAGCTGGCACTGTATGTTACCATGTACAGCCCGCTGCAAATGGCTGCCGATATCCCGGAGAACTACGAACGATTCATGGATGCATTCCAGTTCATTAAAGATGTTGCCATCGACTGGGATGAGAGCAAATATCTGGAAGCAGAGCCGGGAGAATATGTAACCATTGCCCGCCGTGCTAAAGGCAGCAACGACTGGTTTGTGGGATGTACTGCCGGATATAATGGTCATACTTCAAAACTGAGCCTTGACTTCTTAGACGCAGGCAAGAAATATGAAGCAACAATCTATGCTGATGCCAAAGATGCAAGTTGGGACAAGAACCCGCAAGCCTATACCATCACCAAGAAAAAAGTAACCAGCAAAACCAAGCTGAATCTGAAAGCTGCCGTTGGTGGCGGATATGCTATTTCTATCAAAGAAATAAAGTGACGGGCAAAACATTTAGTTCTTCAGTCTTGAATGAAGATACTCAACGACTGAAGAACTTTGTAAAAAACGAATTAAAACTATACTTGTTTTCAATAAGTGTCATTAGGTCCAAATACACTTTAACTTAATTAAAATAATATGAAAAAGACAATGAAATCAACAAGCAAATATCTGCTGCTATGGATAGCAGGTATGCTGCTTTCTGTGCAAGCTTTTGCACAAGCCATAGTTGTAAACGGAACTGTGGTCGAAAAAGACGGAGAACCAATTATCGGTGCGAATGTATTGATAAAAGGAACCACCAATGGAGCAATTACCGACTTAGACGGTAACTTTACTCTTAATGCTCAACAAGGAGATATATTAGTTATTTCTTTTATCGGTTATAAGAATCAAGAGCTTCCAGCTTCTGCCAATATGAAAATCACCCTACATGAAGATACTGAAATACTTGACGATGTTATCGTCATCGGTTATGCAACAGGCAGCCAACGTACTGTATCTGGAGCTATCCAACGTGTAGGACGCGAAGAAATGAACGCAGGAGTAGTTACCAATCCACTGCAAGCCATTAAGGGTAAAGTAGCCGGCGTAAACATCACAAAGACAGGAGGTGACCCTACCGCTTCGGCTTCCATCCGTGTGCGAGGAACCACTTCGCTATCGGGCGGTAATGACCCATTGGTTATCGTTGACGGTGTATTCGGTGATTTGAATATGTTGAATGCCATTGCTCCTACCGATATTGAAAGCTTCACCATATTAAAGGATGCCTCCGAAACTGCACAGTATGGCTCACGCGGTGCCAGCGGTGTAATCGTAGTCACTACTATCAAGGGAAAGAACGGCACTAAATCACTGAGCTATGACGGCAGCTTCGGTATTGAAACAGTATACAAGAATCTGGAAATGCTGGATGCCAATGCCTATCGCCAGATAGTAGCCGACCGCGGTTATGCCAATGCACTGGATATGGGTTATGATACCAATTTCATTGAAGCGATGCAACAAACGGGGTATACCCAAAATCACCGCCTCTCGTTCGGAGGAGGTTCTGAATCATCGAACTATCGCGCATCTATCGGTATCATTGACCAGAAAGGTATCATCAAAGACAACTATATGCGTAACTATACAGCCAAGCTGGATGCTTCACAAACTATGTTTAATGACAAAGTGAAAATTGACTTCGGCATGTTTGGTTCAAAAGTAGACAAACGTTATCTAAATGATTACCAGAAAACATTCTATTCAGCCGCTGCCTTCAATCCTACCATCCCCGACTTTGCCAACGAAGACGGGACATGGCCGGAAGACCCCAATGCCAATGAGACACAGAACCCACTCGGACGTTTAACCATTAAAGATCAAGAATCAAGCAGTTATATCAATGCTAATGCACGCATCACATGGACTGTGATTGATGGTTTGAAACTGAGTGCTTTCGGTTCATATACCTACAATGTGAAGGAAAACTCCAGATACTTCCCGAACAACATCAAGGCGAATATGGGAACCAATGGTCGTGCCGAAAAAGAAGATAACAAGAGCGGTGTATTGCTGGGCAACTTTACTGCCAACTACAAGAAGGCTTTCGGAAAGCACTACATCGACATATTGGGACTGGCTGAATTACAAGATTACCGCTATACCGGCTTTAAAGCTGCAGCAAAACAGTTTGGAACAAACTTCTTTGGATATGACAATCTGGGGGCAGGAGCCGAAGTGAAGTATGGTGACGTAAGTTCATACAACAATGGTTACTCTATTGCCTCTTTCATGGGACGTTTCAACTGGTCGTATGCCGACAAGTACATTGCTACTGTCAATATGCGTACCGATGGTTCTTCCAAATTGGGAGCTAACAACAAATGGGGCTTCTTCCCTTCTGCATCACTGGCATGGGTACTGAAAGAAGAGTCTTGGCTGAAGAATGTGGAATTTCTAAGCAACTTGAAATTACGTACGGGATATGGTCTGACTGGTAATCAGGATGCTATTGCCGCATACAACTCTCTGAAACTGATGAGTCCGACTGGAGTAACCACCATCGACGGTAAACCCGTTGCAACCTATGGCATCAACCGCAACGACAACCCCGACTTAAAATGGGAAGTGAAACGCATGTTCGACGTAGGTGTAGACTGGGGATTCTTCGATGACCGTTTGAGCGGTACCGTAGATTACTACTACTCAAAAACCAGCGACCTGCTTTATAACTATGCAGTACCTGTTCCTCCATTTGCATTCAACAGCCTACTTGCCAACTTAGGTGAAATGGAAAATACCGGTGTGGAAATTGCTGTAACCGGTGTTCCCGTAAGAACCAAGGATATGGAACTGAGCATCTCAGCTAACTTCTCTTGGCAGAAGAACAAACTGCTTTCACTGGACGGAACCTACATGGGACAAAACCTGAGTGCCAAAGAATACATGAATCTCGGCGGTATGAATGGCGCCGGATTTATCGGTGGCAACAATCAGGTTATCTATCAGATGGTCGGACAACCGGTAGGAGTATTCTATCTACCTAAATGTGACGGTCTGATTGATATGAAGGGCAAAGGTGAATACACCTATCACATATTGGATATTGACGGACAAGAAGGTATTGACCTTTCCGATGGAAAAGACCGATATGTTGCCGGTCAAGCTATGCCAAAATTCTATCTGGGAGGTAATATCAACTTCAGATATAAACAATTCGATATTCAAACTCAGTTCAGCGGTGCTTTCGGGCATAAGATTTATAACGGTACTTCACTGTCATACATGAACATGAGTCAATTCCCTACTTACAACGTAATGAAGGAGGCTCCTGAAAAGAATATTCACGATCAAACCGTAACCGATTACTGGCTGGAAAGAGGTGACTATGTACATATCGACTACATCACCTTGGGGTGGAATCTAGATACCAAAAAATTGAAGAACATCAATTCACTTCGATTGACGTTTTCTGTGAATAATGTCGCTACCATTACCAACTACTCTGGTCTGTCACCAATGATTAACAGCTCTACAGTAGGCGGAAACCTGGGATTGGACGACAAACAGTTCTACCCCTTAACCCGTACTTACTCACTCGGACTCAGTCTTAACTTTTAAATAACCGAATACCATGAAACGTAATATACTTTATACCTTTATCATTGCAGCTGCAATGAGTATGACCGGATGTTCTTCATTTCTTGAAGAAGACCCTAGAGATCAGATGCCTGAAGAAGAGGCATATAAAAACCCACAGATGATTTACCTGAATACCGTAGCCAATCTTTATACAAAAATTGGAGCAGACGGAGGAGGTAATGGTCTGGCTGGAACCGACCGAGGACTGTATGACCTAAATACCTTTACCGCCGACGAAGCCATACTTCCTACCCGTGGTGGAGACTGGGATGACGGTGGTTTGTGGAGGGATTTGTTCCAACATAACTGGGGAGTAAACAACGGACTGATTATCTCCACTTGGGACTATCTGTATGGAGTCATTATGCAATGCAACCAATCCATAGACAAACTCACCAGCTTAAAAGAGGCTGATCCAAGCAACGAATACTTCGATATCTACCAAGCTGAAGTACGCGCCCTTCGTGCCATGTATTATTACTATCTAATCGACATGTTCGCCCGTGTACCAATTGTTGAATCCTCAGAGACTAAAATGGAAGATGTAGAGCAATCGGAGCGCAGTGAAGTATTCGCCTTCATCAAGAAGGAACTGGAAGAAGTCACCCCGTTGTTAGTAGAAGCCAAGAGTGCAGACAACGGCGAATACTATGGTCGTATGACCAAAGCTGTAGGCTACTTCTTGCTGGCGAAACTGGCTTTGAATGCCGAAGTCTATACGGATGATAATTGGACCGACAACAATCGACCAAATGGAAAAGATATCAAATTTACCATTGACGGACAAGAAATGAATTGTTGGGAAGCAGTCGTTGCTTATGCTGACAAGATTAAAGCCTGCGGTTATGAATTGAATCAGGGGCCCAGCGGATTCCTTTCTAACTTTGAAGTAGAAAACGAAGGGTCAAAAGAGAACATCTTTGTTATCCCTATGGACCCTTCACTCTACAAAGCACGCAACATGTATCTGGTACGCTCGAACCACTATGATGTAGGTAAGGCACTCGGATTCGGTAATGGAGGATGGAATGGTGCTTGTGCTACCATCGAGGCAATGAATGCCTTCGGGTATAACACGACCAATCCTGACCCAAGAATGAATTTGACTTATTACACCAAAAACGTTGAAATCAACGGTAAAAAAGTAATCAACAGCGATACTGGAAAGCCACTGGAATATCTGCCCATGGCTGTCAAACTCCAGTTTGACAAGAGTGATACAAACATGAAAATGGCAGGTGCACGTATGCATAAATATGCTTACGACCGCACTGCAACAGAGGACGGTCAATGTCCGCACAATGACTGGGTACTGTTCCGCTATTCAGATGTAGTGCTGATGCGTGCCGAAGCACTGGTACGTAACGGACAGAGCGGACAAGCCGATTTAGATGAAGTACGTAATCGTGTAGGTGCCACACATGCAGACGCTACACTTGACAACATTCTGAAAGAACGTCTGCTGGAACTAGCATGGGAAGGGTGGCGCCGTCAAGACTTGATTCGCTTCGGTCACTTTAACGACAAGATTACCGAGCGTCCGAAAACTGAGAAATACTTGCAGGTATTCCCGATTCATGCCAATACATTGGCTGTTAACAAGAACCTGACCCAAAATCCAGGCTACCCCAAACTGTAAAACAACAAACAACGAATCTCTAAAAACAGAATAACCATGAAAACTTATATCAAAAATATTCTAACCGCCCTGATGCTCTGCTTCGTAATATCAAGTTGCCAGGACAATGAGAACTGGAGAATTATTCCGTATGAACCCGAACCGGAAGTTCCGGCCGAAGGACCAACTGAACTACGTATCGCAGGCGGTCATCAGGGATGGAAACCAGAAGCCGAAGTCATCGGGAAACTCTATCCCGTGAAGAATGATGCAGGAGAGATGGACGGCGACTATGCCGGATACGTTTATCTCGGTACAGAATTCAAAATTTGCCCCAATGCAGGTTGGGACGGAGCTTTCGGTACATCCGACAACACTCCGGAGGGTTCTATGGTAACTGGAGATGGGCTGGGTAATCTGAAAGTTGCCACCGAAGGATACTATTACGTAACCTGCAACATCAAAGACCTGACTTGGAAAGCAGATCCTTTGAACTTCGGAGTAATAGGTGACGCTACCGGCAGCTGGGATATAGACAATCCCTTGACATACGATGCAGCCGATTTAAAACTGAAAATCACAATGGACTTAGTTGACGGTAAAATCAAATTCCGCGCCAATGGTGCTTGGGGAGTTCCCAATGGTGAATTTGGCGGTGGCGACGAAGAAGGCAAACTCTTTCCTAAAGGTGCAGACATACCCGTTACAGCTGGCAAGTATCAAATCATAGTAGATCTGTCTACAACCGACTATACCTACAAACTGATTGCTCAATAAGCATAATAACTAAACTGTCTAAAGGGGCATGCCTGAGCATCAGCTCGGTATGCCCCTTTCCTTCTTATCCTACAGCTTATGAAAACCACTTTACTACAATTCGCACTTCTTGTTGTGCTGACCGCCTTTTGGTCGTGTTCCGACCACGAAGAATCCACCCCCGAAGTTCCTCCTGCCAATATTCCTGAAGGATGGAGTTGCTCATCGGAACAGGCAGACGCAGACCAGACAATCACCATCACTTTCAAAGCACCGAAAAGCTCCGCACTCTATGGCTACGAAGGAGATGTATACCTTCATGCCGGAATCATCAACGAAGGAAACTGGATGTATGTACCTGCCGACTGGAACGAGAATATCGACAAGTGTAAATGTACTCCTACGGATACTAATATCTGGAGCATCACCCTCTCGCCATCCATCCGTGAATGGTTCGGATCGGGTACATCTCCCGTCAAACAATTGGGACTGGTGATACGCAGTGCCGACGGAAGCCGAAAGGGACAAGATGAGGATTATTTCATCAACATTACTGACAGCAAGTATCAAGGCTTCCAACCCGCTCCCATCAAAGAACAGTCCCTACCCACCGGCATGCAACATGGCATCAATACAGACGCACAGACCAACAGCGTAACCCTTGTGCTCTACGATCGCGCCACAGACGGTACATACAAAGACTATGCCTATGTGGTGGGTGACTTCAACCAATGGACACTGGCCAACAATGAATCTTCACAGATGTACCGCGACCCGGCAACCGGATGCTGGTGGATTACATTGGGCAACCTCGACCCGAAGCGTGAATATGCTTTCCAATATTATGTAGGAACAACCGGTGGCAATGCCATACGACTTGCCGACCCCTATACTGAAAAGATTCTCGACCCCGATAACGACAAGTATATCTCTTCTTCTACCTATCCCGAAGCTAAGAGAATATACCCCAAAGGAGGAAATGGCATCGTATCCACTTTCCGCATTCTGAGGGATGACTTTGCATGGAGTACACCTGATTTTAAAGTTTCTGACCCCACAAATTTGATTATCTATGAGCTGTTATTGCGCGACTTCACAGCAACAAAAGACCTGAACGGCGCCATGCAGAAACTGGACTATCTCAAGCAACTAGGAGTGAATACCATTGAACTGATGCCTATACAAGAATTCGATGGAAACGACAGTTGGGGATACAACCCATGTTTCTACTTTGCTCTCGACAAATCTTATGGTACACCGCAGCAATACAAGGAGTTTATAGACCGTTGCCATAGTCTGGGTATCGCCGTATTATTAGATGTAGTCTATAATCATGCCACAAACAATATGCCTTTCGCACGTATGTACTGGGACGGAAACCGACCTGCAGCCAACAACCCGTGGTTCAACCAGGAAGCTCCTCACCCGTATTCTGTATTCAATGATTTCAACCATGAATCCAGACTTACTCGTGAATTCGTAAAACGCAATCTGAAATACCTGCTAAATGAATACAAAATAGACGGCTTCCGTTTCGACCTGACCAAAGGTTTTACCAACCAAAATAGCACAGAGATGACCTCAGGCAACTACGATGCCAGCCGTATTGAAATCCTAAAGGATTATCACCAGACCATACGTTCCACCAATCCTGACGCACTTATGATTTGCGAACATCTGGCAGGAAAGGAAGAGGAAAGTGAGTTGGCAGCCGACGGAATCAAACTCTGGCGCAATCTAAACAATGCATATTGCCAATCTGCAATGGGATGGTTAGAAAACAGCAGTTTCGAAGAACTCATCACTTGTAACAACGGCATCATTGAAAAAGGATGGATAGGTTATATGGAAAGCCACGACGAAGAACGCTGCGCCTACAAACAAATTCGCTGGGGCAACGGTATCCTACAAACAGATCAAACTGCACAGATGAAACAACTGGAGACAAATGCCGCATTTTTCTTTTCCGTACCTGGACCGAAGATGATCTGGCAATTTGAGGAATTGGGCTACGATATTTCAATCAATGCCAATACACAAGGCGAAGTCATTGAAGGTGAAGAACACCGTACAGATCGTAAGCCACTCCACTGGGAGTATTATACAGACCCGGCACGAAAAGGTTTATATGATGTCTATGCTAAATTACTGAATTTGCGTAAAACACACGCCAACCTCTTCCAGGCAAACAGCACTTTCTCTTGGAATGTGGATAATAACTATTGGAGCGGCTCTACGCCACGTAGCATCACATTGAAAAACGGCCATGATATGTTATACGTAATCGGTAATTTCGGAGAAGAAGATGCCAATGCTATTTCTCTGCCCGAAGGTATACAATATAATTATATGACTGGAGAAGAAGTAAGTGGCAATATCACCGTACCTGCCCATAGCTTCTTCCTGGGTACAAGCTTTATGCCCCAATAACCGAGGTCCGAAGCACTCATGATGTTACTTATATAATTCAAAAAATCCCCCAAGCGTTTCAAGCAAAAGCTTGTACGCATGGGGGATTTTATTTATTCAACCAGTTTTCAACTTATCAGGGCTTTTTTCCTAACAAGAACTCATCTATTGCTTTTTTCAAAGTTGCTTTAGGAAGAGCTCCTTGAGCTACCTGAGGATCTCCTGTTTTCGGTATAAACAGCAAGGTAGGAATGCTACGAATACCAAATGCGGCAGCCAATTCCTGCTCTTTTTCCGTATCAATCTTATAAATCACAATCTGCCCGTCATATTCCTTGGCAAGTTCTTCAAGAATCGGAGCAATCATTTTACAGGGTCCACACCAAGTGGCATAGAAATCAATGATTGCCGGTTTATCGCCTTCATATTTCCATTCACTGGGATTCTTCTCGTAGTTATAAACTTTAGCCAAAAAATCGGCTTTGGTAAGATGTACCACTTTTGCATTTTCTGCTATATCCATCTTCTTATTCATTTCTGACTGATTGTTTGACACATTACTACTACATGCTGTATTTACTATAAATACAGCCAACATAAGGAATAAGATTTTTTTCATCATTCTACTTCATTATAAACAACAATTCTACAAAATATAAGTTCAGTGAAAACGGGTGAAAGGCGAGCCATACTACCCAGTCTGATTAATCAACCTGCCTCTACAAACAGGATAAAAGAACAATTCATCACTGCGATTTACTTAACTTTCGACAGTTCATCAAGCAAAGCCGGTCTCCGGGGGCGGCGTGCTTTCTGCTGCTCAATTATTTCATAGGCCTCCCGACGACCTCCATAGCCGATAAGCGTTTTCAACATAGAAACTCCATGTTGATAGGAAGAACGGTCTGATGCTCTCCGAAAATGGTTCTCCACACATCCAACATACAACTTAATGAATTCGTCTTTATAGCATTCGAAAACCTGCTTGGGAGTCTCCTCCAAAAGATGCTGTAAAGGATATTTCCGAAGATATTCCATATACCTACTCCACATTTTCTCTTGAGTATACATGTATAGGAGTAAAATTTGATTCCCATCTGCATCAGTAATTAATGATTCTACCCAGTCTTCCCAGATTATTGGGTCTATTTTACTTTTCATCAACGAATACATCGCCTCCATCGAAAAGTCCATACCTTCCCATTCGCCAAACCGAACCCTATTTCTTAAGAAAAAATCACGAGCCAGACGAATAATCTGAGTCGTATCTTCTCTTTGAAGGTATACTTTCATCTCCCACTCTTTCCATTCACAAACAAGTCCTTCCAGCTCTGCATTCTGTTCAATGCCCTGCACTGCTATCCGAAGCACTTCATCGAGATTATCCTCCTCCCATGCCATCTGAAGGAGTTTACGGCGAAACTCTTCATTCTCAATATGGTCATACATAAACTTACGCTGCTCTTCTGATGTACCACAGCGAGCCATCATCTTCAGTTTATATAGCTGAGCCTGATTATAAGCATATTTCTGGCTCCAATCATCCTCATGAGGCTTTTTTATTTCATCTAATGCAGAAAGTACTTCACCTTGCTGCTCTGGAGTATTTGCCAAATTAACGGCAAATTGAATCCAACTCCACCACCAGTCCCAGCCAACCAGATTTTTCTCTTTAAATCGGGTCAATGCCAATTTGAATAAATCAGACTTCATCTCATCAGGCAGTTCCTTTTCAATAAGCAAGAACCATTTCTCAAAGCAATAATCAACTATTCCACTAAGTTCCCCTGCGCTGTCATCTCCACTGTTGAGGATTTTTTCTGCCATATCGGCAACACCTGTCAATATGGCTACAGCCACATTCCACTGTTGATAGTTCATGGCTTCATCTGCTTCTTCAAGTATCTGATTCACACTTGCATTAAACTCAAAACTATCCCGATAACTAATATAACCATGACGGCTATAATCTTCTATCAACCCTTCAATGAGAGAGGAATACCGCCCAGGATTAGAAACCAATCTTCTATCAGCACCCAATGCAAGAAAACGATTGCAAACCTGCACGTTGTTTTCACATTCTGCCCTAATAAATTCTTCCAGTTTCCTCTTATCAAGTGATCTCAAGAGGCTATCAACTTTTGATGCCATGTTTTTTGATTTCATCTGTCAATATTCTTATGCTATCCTTTTACATAATTTCTGCAATATGGCAAAATCTCCCGAAATCTGCAAACAGAGAAATCAAAATGAAACTAAGCCATCCTTAAAAAACAACAGCGCAACAAACAAGTTATTTTTGTTCATTGCGCTGAAGCCTAATTATTCAACCTATTCCAAGGCTATTAATATTCCTCCTCGTTGAAGAAAAAATCTTCTTTACTTGGATAGTCCGGCCAAATATCTTCAATACTTTCGTATATTTCACCTTCATCTTCCATTTCCTGAAGGTTTTCAATAACTTCCAAAGGAGCACCTGAGCGCATTGCATAGTCAATCAGTTCATCTTTTGTCGCAGGCCATGGAGCGTCTTCCAGCTTTGAGGCCAATTCCAATGTCCAATACATATTATATCAGTTTTTAAAGTTTAACATCTTGATTTATTGAGCCACAAAAGTATAATAAATTCTTTCACTCACAAGTCTTATCCCAATAAATTTCATCCGACTTCGTTAAATAGTTTAACTTTCGACTCAATACGAACAAATAATCCGACAATCTGTTTACAAATCGCTTCACATTATCATCTATTTCTTCCACACCCATTTCTTCCAAGGCATAGATTCTACGTTCTGCACGCCGACATACAGTACGGCAAACATGACAAGCAGCTGCCGCCTGCGAGCCACCGGGAAGAATAAAGCCCGACAATTCGGGTAAATAAGTATGCATCTCATCTATTTCTTGTTCCAAACGAAGAATATTTGAATCTGCAACCTTGCTTTCTATACACAACTCGGTTTTACTTTGGTCTGTTGCCAGATAAGAGCCTATAGAAAAGAGTTTATGCTGAATGGTTTTTAACAACTCATTCGATTGTTCATCCGGACTTACCGCCATCAGCCACCCTATACACGCATTCAGTTCGTCGATGGTGCCATAAGCTTCAAGCCGGGCATCCGCTTTTGACACACGCACTCCCCCTACGAGCGAAGTCGTTCCTTTATCACCTGTTCGGGTATAAATCTTACTCATTTTCATAATATATTTAAGTTTCGCAAGTAGCTTTATTACGTTTTCTTCTCTGGACATAGCTTTTT
>URDR01000071.1 GCA_900546645.1 uncultured Bacteroides sp.
ACGTTTTTAATGATTAAGCAATAACTTGTTTGATTGTCAATTCAGTAAACTGCTGACGGTGACCGTTCAGTTTTCTGTAACCTTTTCTTCTCTTTTTGTGGAATACCAATACTTTGTCACCTTTTACCAAGTGAGAAGCAACTTCGCATACCACTTTTGCACCTTCTACAGTAGGAGCACCTACAGTAACAGTACCGTTGTTGTCAACCAACAAAACTTTGTCAAATTCAACAGTTGCACCGTTTTCAGCATTCTGGATGTGGTGAACAAACAGCTTTTTGCCTTCTTCAGCTTTAAACTGCTGACCGTTAATTTCTACAATTACGTACATTTTTTTAAATATATTAAACGGGTTTTTTCCGTAAGGTGAACCCTTCTCATCGGGTTGCTTGTTTACCTCCACGGACTAAATCGAGCGCAAAGGTACTGCTTTTTATTGATATAGCAAATAAATCTGTCTACTTTTTTGTTCTTTACTCTCTGATACTTTGCTAAATGCAGCGGCTTGTGTAGCAAATAACAGTATTCTTCTCTGTCTGCCGCTTTCATAGAAGGCGGGTAACCTGTAGAAAAATCTTGCGGACTCATTTCTATTTCGTATATTTGTGCGCTTAAAAACAGAAGATACGATGATGAAATTTAGAACATTCGTTATGCTTGCATTTATGCTTTGTATAAGTGCAAGTTCCTTATTGGCTCAGCGTTACGCTCCCAAGCGTGAGTTTCGTGGAGCTTGGATTCAGTGTGTGAATGGGCAGTTTCAAGGAATGCCCGTAGCTAAAATGAAACAAACCCTTATCAGTCAGCTCGATAATTTGAAAGGAGCAGGTATGAATGCCATTATCTTTCAGGTGCGTGCTGAGGCTGATGCACTTTACCGTTCGGCTTATGAGCCTTGGAGCCGTTTTCTTACTGGAGTTCAGGGGAAAGCTCCTTCACCCGTATGGGATCCACTTGAATTTATGGTAGAAGAATGTCATAAGCGGGGAATGGAACTTCATGCATGGATTAATCCTTATCGGGCAAAAACCAAGGGAACAGCTGCTCTGTCTCCCATGCATCCTTATAATAAACACCCTGAACTGTTTGTCACTTATGCCGGACAGTTGTATTTCGATCCCGGACTGCCGGAATCACGTAAATATATTTGCAAGATTGTACGCGATATCGTAACTCGCTATGATATTGATGCCATTCATATGGATGACTATTTTTATCCTTATCCTAACCCGGGCGAGAAGTTTCCGGATGATTTGAGTTTTGCGGCTTACGGCCGAGGTTTCAGCCATCGCAATGACTGGCGCAGAGATAACGTGAATGTACTTATTAAAGAAATTCACGAAACGGTGCGTGCCTGCAAGCCTTGGGTGAAGTTTGGAGTATCTCCTTTCGGTATTTACCGGAACAAGAAGAGCGATCCGAACGGTAGTGATACGCGCGGACTTCAGAATTATGATGATTTATATGCCGATGTGTTGCTTTGGGTTAATAATGGTTGGGTGGATTATAATATTCCGCAGATTTATTGGGAAATTGGTCATCCTGCTGCCGATTATAATATCTTGATTCGCTGGTGGGCGAAGCATGCGGCTGCCCGTCCTCTCTATATAGGACAGGATGTGGAACGTACGGTTTCGAAAGCCGATTTGCAAAATCCGAACCAGAGTCAGATTCCGGCGAAGTATTCACTGCAACGCTCATTGCCCACCGTACAAGGTAGTTGCCAGTGGTATGCTGCAGCAGTCGTTGCCAATAAAGGACATTACCGTGATATGCTGGTGAAGGAATACCACAAGTATCCGGCACTTTTACCCACTTCGCCTTTTATGGACGATGGGGCACCGGGTAAGGTGAAAAAAGTAAAAGCTGTTTGGACGGAAGATGGATATTTGTTATTCTGGACTGCTCCGAAAGCAACTGATAAGATGAACGAGGCTGTTCAGTATGTGGTTTATCGCTTCGACCGCAAGGAAAAGGTAAATTTGGAAGACCCTTCACATATTGTAGCCATTACGCGTGATACATTCTATAAACTTCCTTATGAGGATGGAGAGAAGAAATATCGCTATGTGGTTACTTCGCTTGATCGCCTGCATAATGAATCAAAGCCGGTTGCGAAAAAAGTGAAGTTGTGATTCTTTTTTTATATCGCTGAAAAAAGAATGGATAGTTGTCTTTTTAAGCGGTATAGTAATAAGATAAAGTGGTTTATTCGTGCTAAGGCAGAAAGTAGTATTTGTTTTTGTTAAAGAATTGTATAACTTTGCAATAATCACAGACGAAGGCGGATTTCCCGATTCTAACGTCAGGAGATGTCCCCTACGCTTTCGTAAAGTCAACAACATCAGTCTCAGGGGGCGGGCTAACACTAAAAAGGTAGAACTATGAAAAAGTATTTATTGACAGTTTTATTAGGAGTGTTTGCGATTGCAGGTTTTTCTCAGGTGAAATGGGATGCACGTTTTGGAATGAACTTCAGTAACCAGACCAAGTTGGATGATGGTAAAGCCTTGCCCGGATTTACCATGGGGGTAGGCATGGACTATGGCTTTACTGAAAACTGGTCATTGCAGTCGGGATTGATGATTACCTCTAAAGGCTTTAAGGTAAAAGAAATGGGTGAAAAAATTACAGTTCGTCCTATTTACTTGGATATTCCTATCTTGGCAGCCTATAAGTTTGCTATCAGCGACAATGCAAAATTTGTAGTAAATGCAGGTCCTTACATGGCTATAGGTCTGGGTGGTAAGGCTAAATGGGATGACGTTGATGCGAAACTATTTGATGACAAAGGTAAGGACTGGAAGCGTTTTGATTTAGGTATCCAGTATGGTATCGGATTAGAACTGGGCGAACATTACCTGGTTAATTTCACCGGACAGAACGGATTCATTACTCCGTATGATTTTGTTGATGGCTATGATGGTGACAAACCGAAGAACATGAGCTTTGCCATTGGCGTAGGTTATAGATTTTAATTAAGATATCTCTCTTATTACAATAACTTATTTATCGTCGTATAAAGTATGGTTGAGAGCTGGGAGCAGGGATGCTTCCGGCTCTTTTTTTTGTTCTTTTGAGTATGTTTGCTTGTTCTGGCTCTGCTGATTTTCTCTTGTTGTACGTTTAATTCTATAACCCATAATAATGGGTCGTATAACTCATAATAGTGGGTTATATAACCCATAATAGTGAGTTGTATAACCCATTATTATGGGCTGTAGATTTTGCTCTTAATAATTGGTAATTATCTTTACGTATGATCCGTTTATGTCTTGTTCCTTAGTGCTATATAAAAACGAAGGAGTCTGAATTAGATGAAATCAGCCTCAGCTTATAATATTGTTTGTATATTCAGTTGATTTCTCATGAGTTATAAGTGAAGAATGCGCTTCTTGATATTGTCTATACCTCATAGATAGAAGCTTCTTTTATATGTTTCTGCTGTTTTTGGATTTTTGCATAGATGCAGGTCAGCCGAGAGAGTTGGGATAAAAAAAACCACCTCTGCATAAAATAGAGGTGGTTCTTGGTAATAGGGTATTTAAATTAACGATTCGCAGCGTTGTTTGTAATAAAAGTATTGCTTGATTTATTTAGCAAAACTAACCGCACGAGTTTCACGGATAACCGTGATCTTCACCTGACCCGGATAAGTCATTTCATCTTGAATCTTTTTCGCGATTTCAGTAGATAAGCTTTCAGTCTGCTTGTCGTCAATCTTGTCGGCGCCTACGATTACGCGCAACTCGCGTCCAGCCTGGATAGCATAAGTCTTGGTAACTCCCGGATAAGACATTGCAAGTTGTTCAAGGTCGTTCAGTCGCTTGATATATGCTTCTACAATTTCTCGGCGTGCTCCAGGGCGTGCACCAGAGATGGCGTCGCAGACCTGTACAATAGGAGCCAATAAACTGGTCATTTCCACTTCATCGTGGTGGGCACCGATAGCATTGCAGATATCAGCTTTTTCTTTATACTTTTCAGCTAACTTCATACCTAACAGTGCGTGCGGCAATTCAGGTTCCTCATCGGGTACTTTACCTATATCGTGCAATAATCCGGCGCGTTTGGCTTTTTTGGGGTTCAGTCCGAGTTCAGAGGCCATTACTGCACACAGGTTTGCTGTTTCACGTGCGTGTTGCAATAAGTTCTGACCATAAGAAGAACGGTATTTCATTTTACCGATAATACGAATCAGTTCAGGATGCAGACCATGGATACCCAAGTCGATGGTTGTGCGCTTACCGGTTTCGATGATTTCATCTTCTACCTGTTTACGTACTTTAGCTACCACTTCTTCAATACGTGCCGGATGAATACGTCCATCGGTAACCAGTTGGTGAAGAGCCAGACGGGCAATTTCACGGCGGACAGGGTCGAATGCCGATAAAACAATAGCTTCGGGGGTATCATCGACTACGATTTCCACACCGGTAGCAGCTTCAAGCGCGCGGATATTTCGTCCTTCTCGTCCGATGATGCGTCCTTTAATTTCATCCGATTCAATGTGGAATACAGTTACTGAGTTTTCAATAGCAGTTTCAGTAGCTACACGCTGGATAGACTGGATTACGATGCGTTTTGCTTCACGGTTGGCACTTAATTTTGCATCATCCATGATGTCGTTGATATACGATTGGGCCTGTGTCTTGGCTTCTTCTTTCAGTGATTCTACCAGACGTTCCTTAGCCTCCTCGGCAGACAATCCGGAAAGAGCTTCCAGTTTACCTCTTTCCTGCGACTGAAGTTCATCAAGTTCTTCTTTTTTCTTTTCAATGATAACAAGCTGTGCATCGAGATTTTCCTTGATGGCTTCAGTTTCATTGCGGCGGCGCTGCAATTCTTCATTCTTTTGGTTGAGCACCATTTCGCGCTGTTTCAGTTTGTTCTCAGCCTGCTGAATCTTCTGATTGCGTATAGCCACTTCTTTTTCCAAATCGGCTTTTTTATTCAAGAACTTCTCTTTTACTTCTAAAAGTTTGTTCTTTTTAATCACTTCGGCTTCTGTTTCGGCCTCCTTGATAATCTTATCATACTTTGTCTTCAAGCCATACTTGAAGAAGGCGTATGACAATGTTCCTCCTACGAGGAAGGCGATAATCGCTGCTATAACTATTCCCATTTTGTTTTTATTAAAGTATGTATAAATAAAAACGCACAAACCATCTGCCAAGAGATTGTCTTGGCTTCAAGCTTGTGCGTAAATTTTCTCACGTATTATTTTAAACGTTTATTCGTCATGCTTTTCCTGGATATACTGATTGATATCTTGTTCCAATTCTTTAATTTTTTCAATGAAAGGTTGTGTGTCGTTACGGTCTTTCATAGAAATATGTTGAAATGAAAGTTCAAGGGACGCCATAGCCCAAATCTCTTCAGTTCCTAAACCCGGATAGTCTCGACGATATTTGTTTAATTTATCGTTGACCTGCTTGGCTGCTTCACGGTATAGTTTTTCTTCTTCTCGTTTGATGTAAAGCTGATACCGCTGGCTTCCTATCCACAGGTGAATATTCAATTTGTCGTCCATAAGCGTATCGTTTGTTATTCGTTTAATAAAGCGATGCATTTATCGACTTCACGCACAAGCCGCGCTAACCGTTGTTTTGTATCGCGGAGTTCATTGTCGTTGATACTAAGGATGCGCGCCGTTTTTAAATTAGTGTATTTTTCTTCCAATTCCTTCCGGCTGTTTTCCATCTGTCTTATTTCTTCTTCCTTTTTGGAGAGGAGAGTCCGAAGTGAAAGGTTTTCTTGTTTCTGCTTTTCATATAGAAATATGAAATGCCGCAATTTCCCTTCAAAATTATTCAGCAGCTTTTTGTCATCTTCTGTCATTGCACACTAAATTATACACAAATATAAGGTATTGCTTGAATATACAAAAATATTTGGAAGATATTTTAAGAAAATACTTTGATTGTTTTTTCTTTAGCGATAATAAAAAAGCTGCCAATTAAGAATTGACAGCTTTGTAAGTTTGGCACGGGAAGAGAGGCTCGAACTCCCGACACTCGGTTTTGGAGACCGATGCTCTACCAACTGAGCTATTCCCGTGTTTGCGGTTGCAAAAGTAGTACAAAAATCGGAAACCGCAAGTTTTTTATTGATATTTTTTTGCTTATTTTTAATCAATCATGCTTAAGTCACTGAACATGAGTTGATAAAAACAGGCTTTCTTTTCCAATTTTAAAGGATAAGCTCTGCTGGAAGAAGGCATCCGATATAAGGCGATGTCTCGTCCTTTATATGAAAACAAGCTTTTTCCACCCACGGGAGGCTCTTTTACTTGAAATTGTCGGCAAAGAGTATCGGTAGCTTTTTGTCCGGTTGTGGCGATGGCCTGGCAGTGGGGGAGCTGTTTCAGGAGCAGTCCGATGTCGGTCGGTTCAACGATTTCCAGAAACTTGTCAGACGCATTGTCTTGTAGCCTGCAAACGGATGATGCCGTATCGTAAAGAGCTACTCCCTTTTCTTGTAGGAACCCCACGATTTGTTCTTTATTGAATGCTTTCTTTCCGGGAAGCAGGAAGTGTTCTTTATCGTGGAAGAATATATATCCGAAAATACGCCACATGTCATTCTGCAGGTTCGGATAAAAGAAATCCATGCTCCACCGTTTTTGTTGGGGAGGGAAACTCCCCAGCATCAAGAGTTTGGCATTTCCCGGAAGGAAAGGTTCCAGTGGGTGCTGTTCGATGTTTGGCGAGTCGATGGTCATGCTTTCGGCTTGGGTTCTTTTTTAGCCAGTAACACGATATTATATACGTACTCGGTCATCCATCCTTCTGAATAACCTAAGGCATGCTGGTATTGGCGGATGTTGGCACAAGTTTTGCGAACGCCATCGTCTTTCCAATCGTTCTTGGTCAAGATGTCGTGGATTGTTTTTTCTGTCATATTGCGTAGCATCTTTTTCAGTACGCTGGGCATACGGAATTTCCATTGCATCAGGTTGCCGATAACCATCATCAGGTCTTGGCTGAATCCCTGGAACATAAACAGATAGTTTTTCACGTCGTTTACATTCTTGCAATTCTTCTTGATAGAACTGTCGATTTCTTTGAAGAAACTGTCTGACAATCCGTAAATATCAATCAGCATTTTTTTGCAGCGTGATTTTTCAGCGATACCCAATTTGTTGTTTTGGGTCGGGATTTTTAAAGTACGCTTGAATACAGCCATATCAGGCAGGAAGTTGATATTACTGATTCCCATTTGAGCTGCCATGACGGCTTGATAATATACGCGGATGAGGGTCATGAAATCTTCCATGCCACCTACTCGTACGCTTTCTTCTGCGTTTTCTGCTTGTTTCTTGCCAAAAAGTTTTGAAAATAGGTTCATAGTTTATTCTGATATTTTGTTTTTCTAACTGCAAAGATAGTGAAAATGTTATTTATTTACTTAGGCGGTAATAAAAAGTATGTTCTTTAAATACCGGTTCTATCAGTTCAAATCGGATAAAGTCGGCCAGCAATTCGCACATCTGTCTTCTGGGAAGACGTGACAGGCGGCAGCACTGGTTGAGGGTGAGCGTTTCATGCTGACGGAGCAGGTTGAGCAGAGATTGCTCTTTGTCAGTGTAAGCCATAACTACTTCTTCTTTTTGGTTATGTTGCCACATTTTCAAATGAACCGGATTAGCTAAGATGTTCTCGTCTTTAATTCGGATGTATGCCCATGCCTTTCCCTCTTCGTCGAGGGCGCATACAGGTTTTTGAGTGTATTCAGGCACTCTTACTTCAAGGATGTCTTTGCCTTCTACTTTATAAATCCGGTTTTCCACCTTTATGATTGGCTTGCAATAGAGGGTGGCGGCTGCTTCTATCATATAGATTTCTTCTTCCGATCGTATGCCTGCTATTTTTCCATTGTCTTTGACACCGACCAGCAGTCGTCCCCCTTCTGTGTTTGCAAAGGCGGATAGGCTTTTGGCTATTTTTCGGGCATCCGAAATGGCAAACTTAAAGTCTTGATGTATATGCTCTCCTTCGGCAACTAATTTGTGGATATATTCTGTATCGGTTGTCGGTTTCATGCAGAGTACCCTTTGTTTTTTAACTACAATGTTTATGAGTCATAATGTCTAAAACCAACTTGTCGGTTTCATTCATTCCTTCCGAGCCTATTTTGGTAAGATTGCGGATGCTGAGATCTACGTTGTCTTCTATGATTCCTTCAACAGAAGTTACACATTTCTGTTCCATAGCCAGGATGGCGGAAAGAACGGCAGTAGAAACTCCACTTGTCAGCTTGAGTGCACAGCTGGGTTTTGCCCCGTCGCAAATCATTCCGGTAAGATTTGCAATCATGTTTTGTACGGCAAAAGATACTTGCTGATAACCTCCTCCCATCAGATAGGTAATTCCGCAGCTGCTTCCTGTGGCAGCTACCACGCATCCGCATAAAGCAGAAAGTCTGCCCAGATGCTGTTTGATATAGATGGCGGTAAGATGGCTGAGGATAAGGGCGCGGGTTAACTCTTCTTCCGATTTGTGGTTATCTTCTGCATAGACTACCACCGGAAGCGTTGCTGCAATGCCTTGGTTTCCGCTGCCGGAATTACTCATGACTGGAATCATGGCTCCTGCCATACGGGCATCGCAGGCAGCTGATGTGTATGAAAGAATGTGGGTGAACGTGTTATCTCCCATTACATAGCGCTCGCTGTGGCTGTTTTTTAGTGTTTTCCCAAGCTCATGACCATACGACCCTTCAAAAGAACGTTCGGCAGCCTGCTTGTTTAAACGCTTAGCCTCAAGGATGAAACTGATTTCTTCAAGTGGGGCAGTGGTGGCAAAATTATATACTTTCCTGAGGTTCAGGTTGATGACCTCGTCTTTATCTTGCGTGCTTTCAGATGTACGTTTGTCGAGTAAGACATGGTCGTTGTGTGCGATAAAGACAAAATTGGTATGCCCTCCACTGATGATGACTGTAGCTCGGTCGGTTCCGTTTTCGCAGGTGATTTCAATATAAAGTTTTTCCAGTGTATCTTTTTTCAGACCGATTTGGATAGCCTGTGCGTCAATCAGTTTTTTGCCTTCTTCCACTGCTTCGGGCGTACTGTCTTTTAAAACCTCCAACTGGTATTCCGATTTCCCGATTAAAGCTCCTAAGGCGATGGCAATAGGAAGTCCAATCATGCCAGTTCCGGGAATGCCGACTCCCATGGCATTCTTTAAGATATTCGCACTCAGCTGTGCCGTAATTTTCTCCGGACGCTTTTTTAGGGTTTCGGTAGCTTTTGCTACACAAAGAGCTACGGCAATAGGTTCGGTACAACCTATTGCCGGTACTACTTCCCGTTGAATTAAAGCAATAATCTGCTCTCTTTCTGATTTCAACAGTGTATCTTTCATTTTATCAAGTAATTCAAAAAATCATATCTGATGAACCAAAAACCAATTTGTTTATTTTTTGTCTCTATGGTTCTTTAAGCCTGTTTCAAGGAAATCAATATACTTTTGAATATCCTCATCGTAGGAATATGACTTGTTAAGCGGTTTTCCTTCATTGTCAAGTAATACATAGAAAGGCTGTGCGTTAGCTCCGAACTTAGACCGCTGCAGGTAACTCCATTTATCGCCCACAGTGCGCAATGTTCTTTCTGTTCCGTTTTCTGTAACCTTTACGGGTTCCGGTAATTTAGCTTTGTCATCTACGTATAAGGTAATCAGTACATAATCTTCGTTGAGCAACTTATTTACTTTCGGGTCGGTCCATACCGAAAGTTCCATCTTCCGGCAATTCACACAACCGTATCCTGTAAAGTCGATCATTACCGGTTTTCCGTTTTGGCGTGCATACTCCATTCCGGCTTCAAAATCATTAAATTTGGCATGTACTTCATTATTATAAAGATTGAAGTCTTGAGTCTGCATCGGCGGAGCAAAAGCACTTACGGCTTTTAAGGGAGCTCCCCACAAGCCGGGAATCATGTAGACGGCAAAAGCGAGTGAGGCAAGTGCCATGAAGAAGCGAGGTACACTTACTTTGTTGTTATCGTCATCGTGTGGGAATTTGATTTTTCCTAATAGGTACATACCTAACAGGGCGAAAATTACAATCCATAACGCAAGAAATGTTTCTCGATCCAAGATGCGCCATCCGTAGGCAAGGTCGGCCACTGAAAGAAATTTTAAGGCAAATGCCAGTTCAAGAAATCCCAATGTAACTTTAATCACATTCATCCATCCCCCCGATTTAGGCATGGATTTCAGCCATGACGGGAATAAGGCGAATAAAGTAAATGGCAGGGCTAAAGCTAAGGCAAAGCCCAGCATACCCAGTGCAGGGGCGATGACGCTTCCGGTGGTAGAGACTTCTACAAGCAGGAATCCGATAATTGGACCGGTGCATGAGAATGAAACCAAAGATAAGGTGAAGGCCATAAGGAAAATACTCAGCAATCCAGTGGTCTGTTCCGCTTTACTATCTACAGCATTACTCCATTTTGAAGGCAAGGTAATTTCGAATGCTCCAAAGAAAGAAGCAGCAAAAACGACCAGCATCAAGAAGAATAAAATGTTAAATATGGCATTGGTAGACAAAGCATTCAGTGCGTTCGCTCCGAAAATCAGTGTGATGGCCAATCCTAAAGTAAGATAAATAACCACAATAGAAGCACCGTATGTACACGCGTCGCGGATACCTTTTTTCTTGTCCTTTGTGCGCTTAAGAAAGAAACTCACGGTCATAGGAATGATAGGCCATACACATGGAGTGAACAGAGCCAGCAAGCCTCCAACGAATCCAGCAAAGAAGATGTAAAGCCAAGAGTGTGAGTCATTATTGATTTGTTCTCCAAAACTGTTAAGTTCATCGATAACAGGCTTCCAATAGTCTGTTTTTGAGGAAGGCAAGCTGAAAGGAGTCAAAGCTCCGCCGGTTATTTCCTGAATAGCTTCTTTGCTGTCAGTAGTCTCTGAAGCTGTTGTAGGTCCTCCGGTAGCCTCTCCTTTAAATGAAAATTCCACATTCGTAGGAGGGAGACAGTTTTCGTCATTACAAGCTCCATACTGTAGATATCCGGTGACATTATAATTCCCTCCAGTCAGTTTTAGTTTTTGTACAAACACGGCAGTGCCTTCAAAGAAGCGTACTTGCATGCCGAAGATGGGGTCCATCTTCTCAATTTCTTTTCCTCTCGGAGTCAGTTTTCCTATTACCTCAGCTCCTTCAATCTGATCGAGGTTGAAAGTAGCCGAAATCGGACCGTCGTCAGGCAAATCGGTAGAGTAGATGTGCCATCCTTTATCGGCTGTTCCGGTAAAGACGATTTCCACTTCTTGGTTCGAAACTGTTTTCCACTCAGTTTTAAACTTGATTGGTTCTTGGATTTGTGCCCAAATAGGGAGGCACAATACGGCTGTAAAGAGCCAACTTAGTATTACCTTTTTTGTCATTTTGCGTGAATTTTCGGCAAAGGTAGAAAAAAAATAGCAAAAACTATTTGCAGATATAAAAATAAAGTATACCTTTGCATCACTTTTAACAAGGACGCTTTCTTAAAGTAATAGGAAAGTCTTGGAGAGGTGGCAGAGTGGTCGATTGCGGCGGTCTTGAAAACCGTTGTACTGCGAGGTACCGGGGGTTCGAATCCCTCCCTCTCCGCAATAAACGCTGAAAATCAGCAAATTGCAAAACAAACACCCAGTTTTACACCCAAAAATGTAAAGCTGGGTGTTTTTGTATTATTTAAGATTAGCTATTTAAGAGAATGGGCAATTTCAAAATCAGCCAATAGTTCATCTTGTTTAACCAGCATAAAATCCTACTTACAATCCCACACATGAATACAATGTTAATCGGTTACATTCCCAATGATCATGTAGGTATGCAATTGTGGTGATATGAACATCTTTATTTGACCTTTCTGCGTTTGTGTAAAATTTGCAATATTGGAAAACTTTAATAAAAGAGAGGTGTTTTACACCTCTCCTACGTTGTGCTTAATGCATCTTATCTACTCGAATAGTGCGAACTATGAGAGCGATGAGAACTGTGTGAGCTATGCGAGCTATGACTGCTGTGAGAACTGTGGCTTGCGAGTAATTTAAACTCGGCAGAAGACTGTTCTAACACCAATGTTTGCTCCTGCTGTTGCTCGATTTGAGTGTCGCTGTTAGTTACTTTAGCAACAATCTTCTCGCTAACAGTGGAACAATAGCTTGCACCTGCAAGAATAGCAGAAACTGCTAAGAACAAGAGTTTCTTCATTGATACCTCCTTTTTTAAATTAAACAATCTGTTACTTAACACGATATATCAGATGATATATATTCTACTTTGCTTATATGTGAACTATGAGCCTGTCTGTTGGATTCAAAGAATCCTGCACATTGTCCTTTTAGCACACATCCGTCACATTCTTCTATATAAATGTCTTTCCAATCTGAAATAGATTGTTGGGCATAACAGCGAATATCTTCAGGAAGTACACATAATTGTGCATTATAGATATAAGGTTTCATGCCTCTGTCAGCAAGTAATAGAACCGCCTCTCGCAACTCATTATTATAGTCATATGGATCTATCCATAATTCCTCGAAATTTTCTTTTGCCAATCCTGTTGTTTCCATTTGCATAAAAGCCACTTGAGCTACAAAAGGGAAATTATGATAGATGAAATCTGCAAATTGAGGAAGCCGCTTATAAGTTTGCTTATGGACTACTATACGCAATCCAATACGTTGATGGAACAGAGCTAAATTATATAACCCTTGAACTGTCTTATAAAATGTTTGTGCACCTACAATGCGATTGTGTTCTTCTGCAATGTCTGAAAATAACGGAATGTCTATTTGCAAATCTTTATGTCTGCACTTGGCTAATTTCATTGCATACTCTTTATTGGCAAATTTTACTCCGTTAGACAGAATACTGATAGCTGTTTGAGGCAATTCCTTTTTGATATGGTTTATTAATGTGAATAAATTATCCCCAATAAGAGTTGGTTCTCCTCCTGTTATGCCAATTTCTTGTGTATTCTTATCAAATAGCGATATGAGTTGTATATTAAAAGGGGTTTTGTCTTTCTCTTGTAAAATGGGTGGTTGTGGACACATAATACAACGATGATTACAGCGTTCTGTCGCCATCAAAGCATTGTGATTGGAATTTATTTCGTATACAAAAATAATTTCACCCTTTTTGTTGATAATAACCACATCTCCCTCGTTAAATTTTTCAATACTATCTACTTTGCAATAGGGTTTGTTCATAGCAGAGAAAGTTTTTTTCTCAGTGACGGTTGCCAGATAGCCGAAAGCAGGTTTGTCGATATCTTTACAAACCAGTATATCATTGGAACGACTAAATATATTTCTTTTGCCAAAGGTTATGCGTCCAACTATGTCATCTTCAATATTGTATGAAGTACCTTGAATCTGTTTCATAATACAATCAATTTAACCAAGACCAAAAAATTCTATTGATTTCAGGGTCATGCTTTTGCAATAACTCAAACAAGTAGTGTATAATGGCTTTTGTTTTCTTACACATTTCATTTGTAGGTCTAAAACCTATCATATCGCCTTGTTCTGACATATTACGAACAGGGTCAGCTCCGCAATAAGGTTGAAAAACACATTCTGCACAGACAGGCAAACATTCATTACAAGCAGAAGCAATGATATGATGTAACAATTCTCCATTAAACATTTCTTGATAAGTGTTTTCGTTTACATTACCCAATTTGAAATAGTAATTTTTGAAGCGAGCCATCATACGTGCTTCATCCGAAACATATACACTCCCGTCATAATCATATATTACTCCTGCAATACCCACTCCTGCCGGAGATTGCAAATCAACAAAACCTGTAGCAAACGGAGTTAGCATTCTTTTTAGCAACAATGCTGCAAAGCCTTCCACAAAGAAAGTCCCTTGTTTATTTAGTTCGATAATGTAATCCAGTCCTTCCTTGTAATTTGCAATAAACTCTTCCACAGGATAGGCTATCTTATCCTTATATTGCTTTGCGAATCCATAAGGATTGAGGGAACGCAAGAATATATTATTGAATCCCAATCTGATATACTCATCTATAATTTCCTTGAAATGTCCTAAACTGTATTTAGATGTAGTCATCAATGCAGAAACGCACTCATTATCTCCCCATATATTCCTTATCATAGCGAGATTCTTCTCAAAAATTGCATGGTGGTCTAAATCCTTATTTTGCAAAGGACGGTTCATGTCGTGCAAATCTTTAGGTCCATCAAGAGAAGTTGAAATCATACATTTATGTTTCTTCAAGTACCTTACCATATCTTCGTTGAGTAGAGTAAGATTAGTACAGATTACAAAATCCAATTCTCTTTTCTTGAACAGATTTTGCCATTCGGCTTCTTCGATGATATACTTTACCATATCGAAGTCTGTTGACGGGTCTCCACCTTGGAACTCTATCTTGATACAAGGAGAAGGAGATTGAAATATGGTTTTCACTACATTCTTTGCTGTTTTTTTAGTCATATCGGCAGAATGGTCATCCATATTTTTACGGGCAACCTGACAGTAAATACAGCTTGAATTACAACGTAACGTTGGCACAATCATATGTAACGAAGTGAAATCACGTAGAATGCTTTTCTTCGTTCTAAATTTTGTACCAAGCATTTGTACTACATCTTCTACTTTGCTAGTTGTTGCTATTTGTTTGGAAGCAATGTCATAGAACAATTCGCTATGTTCATCTAACTCACCATTAACAAAAGCATGGAAATCATCATTTGGCAAGAATATATATTCTCCAACGTCATTTGTCAGTAGATACTGACTTTTATTGAATCGTTCAAAGCGAAACGGAAGTAATTGATAAGCCATAATTTATCATTTTGTTACAGGTTTGAATGCTTCTTGAACTATCATATCACGAATATGACCAAACTGAGCATTTGTATTATAGCGAATTTGCTGGTCTATCAATTCATTACAAAATTGTTTAGGAATATCTTCTGTAACCTTCTTTTTGTCTTTAGATTCAAAACAAATATTCACAATTACTTGATTACAAGCATCTGTTTGCTGATGGATATAAAATAGATGAGAAAATTTATAGATAGCAGCCGTTATGACTTCATGAGCATATAGGCTCGTATCTACAGAAACTTGGAACTTATCAGCTGCAAGCTCTACAATAGGAATTTTTATCTCTGCCATAATCGCACATTGTGGTCTTTAGCAGTTCCTCAAAGACCTTTATTTATGCACGAAGCGTGGAACTGCAAATGCCACGTCTAAGTTGGAGGTCGTAGGAAAACCTTTAGTACGGATATGGTAATAGCAGCCCACGCTATAGCGTGAGAACCACTATGCCTTCTCTCGTACTAAGTCCGAAATTTCCTACGTTTCCAACTTACAAGATAAGCATAACGCTTCTTCTAAATTCTAATATGTCTGGACAGAGTTGCCTCCATCCGCTTGCAAAGATACGCAATTTTATTGAAATCCAATCAAATACTATCAGATTACATTCTGAATCCTCTGTTTTTTGTTCTCTCTGCACCGAATTACGCAGATTCTGCTGTAACTTGTCCCATTGTTCCTTAAGCCATTGTACTATGGACTGTCGGTTTATAGTCAGCACCAACTTATGTTTCTCGGTCAAATCGTCCTCAATCTTGCAGATCACATCCTTTATTTTGAATGACTGTCTATGCTGTGTGGAGTACAGCTTGCCGCTGCAGAGATGGGCTTCCTTTTAGCCAAAAGCACGTCTATCATCTCCTGCGTGAATCCAGTCGACTTGCAGAACTTCTCCATTTGCAGCATTTCTCTCATAATGGGGAACCATTTGAACGCTTTGCCGATGATTTTGTTCAGCTCTTCTATTTTCTTTATCTTCGTGTTCAGCTCCTGTCGGTGTATCTCCTGCTGGCAGTGTGTCTCTGTGCTATGACGCTCTTCCTGCATCCTCATGTGCTCGTTCAGCAGACGGAT
>URDR01000072.1 GCA_900546645.1 uncultured Bacteroides sp.
TGTTCAATGACGGGCAACTGTCTATTTTCTAATTTTATTTCGAACTCACGTTAAATTAATCAGAATCGGCAGCGGATGTCAATACCTACTTGAACTGGTCGTCCAGCTTGTGCAAATCCGCGGCTCATGGTTTCAAAGTAGAAAGCCTGATAATCTTTGTTTAGAGCGTTGTTCACCCAAAAGGCAATTTGTCCGTTTCCTTTATCAAGGCTGACTCTTCCGTTTAGGGTTCCGTAAAGCGACTGGCTGGCATTGTTTTTTTCTGTCCAGTAAATACGTCCGGCTGCTTTATAATTGGCATTTACAGTGATATTGTCCAGAAAACAATGCTTGCGTAATGCGAAAACATATTGGCCACCTATATTAAAGGTGTGTTTCGGGACAAAGGGAACATAGTTTCCGTTATAATTGATTTCAGCCATTTTTCCTCCTGCTGCCTTTTCATTGGTAACATAATCGGTAAACGTGGCATACGTATATCCGTAATTTCCGTTTAAGCTGAATGCATTGGTTATCTGTGTACGGAGACTTATTTCCGCTCCTATACTGCGGCTTTTTCCGGCATTAGTCGTAATGCGTCCCAGTCCGTTTTCAGAGAAGCGTGATAATTGCTGGTTGTGGGTGTCCATATAAAAGGCAGCAAAGTCTGTTTGCAGTTTGCCCTCAAGTAGGGTTAAGTGTGCACCAACTTCATAATTCCATGAATATTCCGGGCGGTAAGTTATGGCATTTTCAATATCCGTAGTGTAATGAGGAATCTTGTCTCCTCCCATCTGGCTGACCATGCCTCCGCTTTTTTCATCAATGGCAGCAATCATTCCGTTCGTCATCTCTCCTTGAAGAAGGTCGGAGAACATTTGTACGTTATACCCTCCCGAACGGTAGCCTTTGGTTACACTGGCGTAGATGTTGCTGTGGGTCGTAAAGTCATATTGCAAAGCTATTTTAGGAAGTAGTTGCAGGTTGTCGGTATTCAGCTTACCGTTTAGCATTGGATTTGTTTGCAGTCCTTTTAGCGTAATGGGACGCATAGGCATAGGCATTTTGATGTTGAAGTCAAAATTCAGCGTACTGCCAGACTGATAATCTAACCAATATTTTTCATACTCTAATCGGAGTCCTGCCGTGAGTGACAATCCTTCGGTAAATAAGTCATTGATAGTAGACTGATGGTAAACCGCAACACTGCCCACTGGGCTTTTGAATTGTCCGCCTACGGTAAAAGTCGGATCGGTAACATCTAACGACATCTCCGGCATACGTGGGTTGCTTTGTTTTAATGCGGTAAAGATTTTGTTGACATTTCCTTCAATCATGCTGTTTACTCCGTCTTCACAGAAAGTAACAGGTGCTTCAGTTTTGAGCCATTGGTAAAAGCCGCTCACACCGGTAGTCCATTGCCATTTCCTTCCGGGTTTTGATTTAAGTACAAATTCCTGTGATAACGTTTTTGAGTTTTGCTTCTGAATAAGCGTATAGATATTTTGTTCGGTAAAATCCTGATCCATATTCATCTGGTCATACAGATATTGAACTCCGGTAACGCTGCTCAATATGAATTCATCGGCTTGATATTCCAGATTTAATCCGCCGTTTACGAGGTTACGCTTGTATCCACAGTCGTGATTGTATGAAATCTTTCCGATATATTCCTCCCGGTCTTCTTTTCCTGTTGTTTTTCCGGTGTAGGCATAAGGATACCCTCCCTGGTTATTGTATTCGTAATTTACCGTAAAGTCCAGCTTCAGGTTTTCTTTAGGCAAGTAAATCGCCCGGATACGTCCGCCGAATTCATTGTTCCGGTCAATGCGTTTTGCGTTATAGGTATTTTTAAAGAAGCCTCCGTCATGGCGGTAAAACAGTCCTACAGAGAAAGCAAACTGGTTAGAAATACGGTGATAGTGTGTCAGTGAGGCTTGATAATCGTTATAGGTTGCTCCGCTTAAGCGTAGGTCGGTTCCCTGGTAGGTGAAGGGCGATTTTGTGAACACGCGGATTAGTCCTCCCATGGTATTTCTTCCATAGAGGGTACCTTGTGGACCGCGCATAACATCGATACGCTCAATATCGGCATAATTAAAGTCGAATGCCGATTTCTCGATAAAAGGAATGTTGTCAACATATAATCCTACTGCCGGTGTGTTGGTACGTGAGCCGATTCCCCGCACATAAACCGAAGTAGTTAATTTCGAACCATAATCGGGTATAAACAGATTCGGAACAAGAGACGAGAGCGATTTGACCGAGTTGACCACATGATTTCGCATATCATTTTGTGAAAGCGAGGTGGCAGCTACCGGTTGCTGGCGAAGCCGGTTATTTTCTTTTGGGGTAGCAATTACTACTACTTCCTCAATGTCGATAACTTTTGTACTGTCTTTAGGTGAGATATAGTTTTCGGCTTTAGCCGGATTAGCTATGACTCCCGTCACAGCTATTAAAGAGATAAGTGAGATACGTCTTTTCATTCCGTTAAATCTGTAAGTTTTGTAATTCGGGTGCAAAGTAACGGCATGATGGCGAGATATGCAATCCTAATTTATGAGGATTTGCGGATCAGTCAAATCCGGTCGGCTTCTATATATCCATGCATCACCGCATAGATGGCAAGTCCGGATACCGATTTGATTCCCAATTTGTCGGTGATGTTTTTCCGGTGAGAGATAACCGTGGTAAGGCTGATATTGAGTTTTTCTGCTATTTCTTTATTGATTAACCCTTTTGTTACCTGTATCAGAACCTCTATTTCGCGCGGTGACAATTCATGGTCGCTTTCTTGGTTATCGGTTGATAGAGGAGATGCGGCATGTCCATAGCGGCGCAGCTTGATGATAGACGCCACCAGCAGGTCTTGTGGAAGATAAATGTTTAAGGTAGGAATTCCGTTCAGAAGCGGTTGGTTGCCTGTAGCCAATACAATGGTTTTGGGCTTTCTTTCAATAAAGAAAGCAGTGTGTTCAAAGTAAATCTGTGCAGAGATAAAATAATGTGCATACATATCGGGGGTATCATCAGTCAGCTCGCTGAACGAAGCAAAAACGCGTATGGTCGCTTCGGGAAGCAGTTCTTCCAGAATGGTGCGCAGTCCGAGTGCGGTCAGTGTATTTGGTTCGATAATAGCTATTTCGGCTGGGTGATTCATAATGAGATGTGCTTTGATTATTCTGTTGCAAAATTACAACATTATTTGCACTTCTCTCTTTGCTTTTATCCGAATAATTTAAGATTATTGCAAAAAAATAGATGAAAACGATTTGTTTGTAGAAAAATGTTGCTATATTTGCCAACGAGAAAACATTAATCAATGACAGTTTACTATCTTCATATCATCTTGACGGAGACCGGGCGCATGCCCTTCTTCATGACAGCTACCGGGATGACCCCTCGGGGGTAAGGATAGTATAGTTTGCGTTTCTACGTGAAACGCGTCTGCGGATGCAGACATTTCGTTTTATTTTAATCAATATTCTATTTTGTTTTTATAATTGTTCTTTTGCTGTAGTTTATTGCGGCAGGAGAGGCTAATAATATAATCGCATGAAAGTTATGAAATTCGGCGGAACATCCGTAGGTTCCGTGAGTAGTGTATTAAGCGTAAAAAAAATTGTAGAAGCTGTCAATGAAGACGTGATTGTAGTGGTTTCAGCTTTGGGCGGAATAACAGATAAGCTGATAAAGACTTCACGTATGGCTGCTGCCGGTGACGCATCTTATGAGAAAGAGATGAAGGAAATAGTAAATCGTCATATCGAGATGGTTTATACGGTGATACCTGCCGGGCATGAGCGCGAAATTCTGCTTGATCAGGTAAATGAACTGCTTAGCGAATTAAAAGATATCTTTCAGGGCATTTACTTGATTCATGATTTGTCACCCAAAACATCAGCAGCTATTGTGAGTTATGGTGAACGTTTGTCGTCTATCATTGTAGCAGCCTTGATTGATGGGGCGAAATGGTTTGATTCGCGTACGTTTATCAAGACAGAGAAAAAGCATAATAAACATATTCTTGATTCCGATTTAACTACTCAGCTGGTCCGTGAGGCTTTCCGCGAACTCCCCAAAGTATCGCTGGTTCCGGGATTTATTTCATCGGATAAACAGACAGGTGAAGTGACCAATCTCGGCCGGGGAGGCTCTGATTATACTGCTTCTATCCTGGCTGCTTCACTCGATGCCGATATTCTTGAGATATGGACCGATGTAGATGGATTTATGACTGCCGACCCTCGTGTAATCAGTACGGCTTATCCTATTACAGAACTGAGTTATGTGGAGGCTATGGAGTTATGTAACTTCGGAGCGAAGGTGGTTTATCCTCCTACTATTTATCCTGTATGTCATAAAAATATTCCCATTCTGATTAAGAACACCTTTAATCCGGATGCACCGGGTACCATTGTAAAGCAGGAAGCCGATCACTCATCGAAGCCGATTAAAGGTATTTCGTCGATTAATGATACTTGCCTGATTACAATGACCGGACTGGGCATGGTGGGCGTAATCGGAGTGAATCACCGGATATTTAAAACTTTGGCTGAAAATGGCATCAGTGTATTTTTGGTATCACAGGCTTCTTCTGAAAACTCTACTTCAATAGGTGTACGTAATGAGGATGCAATGCTGGCATGTAAGGTACTGAATGAGGAGTTTGCCAAGGAAATCGAAATGGGAGAGATTTCTCCTATGAAGGCAGAGGGGAATCTGGCTACCGTGGCTATTGTAGGCGAGAATATGAAACACACACCGGGTATTGCCGGAAAACTGTTTGGTACGCTTGGCAGAAACGGTATAAATGTAATAGCCTGTGCACAAGGTGCTTCGGAAACCAATATTTCTTTTGTCGTTGAGGGTGGCTCGCTTCGTAAGACGCTGAATGTAATCCATGATTCCTTCTTCCTTTCAGAGTATCAAGTGCTTAACCTTTTCATTTGTGGAATCGGTACGGTGGGAAGTAGCTTGATTGAGCAGATTCATAGTCAGCAGGAAAAATTAAAGCAGGAGAGGGGACTGAAACTGAAGGTGGTCGGAATAGCTAATGGACATCATGCGCTGTTTACACGCAGTGGAATAGACCTTTCTAATTATCGTGCAGAATTGGAAGAAAAAGGGATTCCTTCTTCTCCGCAGGTATTGCATGATGAAATAATCGGCATGAATATTTTTAATTCGGTGTTCGTTGACTGTACCGCAAGTCCTGCCATCGCCGGATTATATAAAGATTTTTTGAGTCATAACATCGCAGTGGTGGCTGCCAATAAAATTGCTGCTTCGGCTGAATATGACATTTATGCTGAACTGAAATATATAGCTCGTCAGCGTGGGGTGAAATTCCTTTTCGAAACGAATGTGGGAGCAGGGCTCCCGGTTATCAATACCATTAATGACCTGATAAATAGCGGAGATAAAATCTTGAAGATAGAGGCGGTGGTCAGCGGTACTTTAAATTATATTTTTAATACCATTAGTGCCGATACTCCGTTGAGTCAGACCATCCGCAAAGCAAAAGAAGAAGGCTACTCAGAACCGGATCCGCGTATTGATTTGAGTGGAAAGGATGTGATTCGTAAGTTGGTAATCTTGGCGCGCGAGGCGGGTTACCGGCTCAATCAAGAAGACGTGGAAAAACAGCTTTTTGTACCCGATAAGTATTTTGAAGGTTCATTGGATGATTTCTGGAAACATATTCCTGAATTGGATGCTGATTTTGAGATGCGGCGTCAGAAGCTGGAGGCTGAAGATAAGCGCTGGCGCTTTGTGGCACGGTGGGAAAACGGAAAAGCTACGGTTGCCTTGCAAGAGGTAGGTCGTTCGCACCCGTTCTATAATCTGGAGGGAAGCAATAATATTATTCTGCTTACTACCGAACGATATAATGAGTATCCTATGTTGATACAAGGTTATGGAGCCGGTGCGGGAGTAACTGCTGCCGGTGTCTTTGCTGATATAATGAGTATTGCAAATATTTAGCTTATGAAACATCTTATCATTTTAGGAGATGGTATGGCTGATTGGGCTGTACCTTCTCTGGGAAACCATACATTGCTGCAACATGCCTCTATCCCTTATATGGATAAGTTGGCAAAGATGGGACGCACCGGAATGTTGAAGACCGTTGCCGACGGTTTTCATCCGGGAAGTGAAGTAGCAAATATGTCGGTATTGGGATATGATCTTCCTTTGGTTTACGAAGGAAGGGGCGTACTTGAAGCAGCCAGTATTGGTGTAGAACTGGAACCGGGCGATATGGCTATGCGTTGTAATATTATTTGCGTAGAGGGAGAGACGCTGAAAAATCATTCAGCCGGACATATATCTACTGAAGAAGCCGATGAACTGATTAAGTTTTTAGATGAGAAACTGGGTAATGAGCGAATACATTTCTATACGGGGGTACAATATCGCCATTTGTTAGTAATAAAGGGAGGTGATAAGCGTTTAGCCTGTGTTCCTCCTCATGACATTCCTTTACAGCCTTTCCGCCCGAATTTAATTAAGGCCGAGTGTGCTGAAGCTCAGGAAACAGCTAATTTGCTGAATGCCTTGATTTTGAAATCACAGGAGTTGCTGGCTTCTCATCCGGTGAACCTGAAGCGTATGGCTGAGGGAAAAGATCCGGCGAACAGTATCTGGCCGTGGAGTCCTGGGTATCGTCCACAGATGAAGCCGTTGGCTGAAAAATATGTTTCAATAAAAAAAGGAGCGGTAATAACTGCGGTCGATTTGATTCGCGGAATAGGTCACTATGCCGGATTGCGGTGTATTGACGTTGAGGGAGCAACAGGACTTTATAATACAAATTATGAGGGGAAAGCGGCTGCAGCGCTGGAGGCTTTAAAAACCGATGATTTTGTTTATCTTCATGTGGAAGCTAGTGATGAGGCTGGACATGAAGGCGATGTGGATTTGAAATTAAAGACAATCGAATCGCTTGATCATCGCATTATAGGTCCGATTTATGAGGCAGTGAAAGAGTGGAATGAGCCGGTGGCTTGGGCAGTATTGCCCGATCATCCCACTCCATGTAAACTCCGCACGCATACTGCCGAACCTGTTCCTTTCTTGGTTTATTATCCGGGAATTGAGCCTGACGGGGTGCAGACCTACGATGAGGTGGCATGTTCGCATGGGGGGTATAGCTTCTTGGAGAAAGATGAGTTTATGAATCTGTTTATGAATATTAACTGAGAGATACGACTATGAACTATTATAGCACTAACAAACAGGCTTCGGATGCTACGTTAGAAGAAGCCGTGGTAAAAGGTTTGGCTGCAGATAAAGGTCTTTATATGCCTTATGAAATTAAGCCATTGCCAAATTCCTTTTATGAAGAAATTGAAACCCTTTCATTTCAGGAAATTGCTTATCGGGTGGCTGATGCTTTTTTTGGTGAAGATGTACCTGCCGATGTGTTGAAGCAAATCGTATATGATACTTTAAGCTTTGATGTTCCTGCAGTAAAAGTGACCCAGTCTATTTATTCTTTAGAGTTGTTTCACGGACCAACGCTTGCTTTTAAAGATGTAGGCGGACGTTTTATGGCGCGCTTGCTGGGCTATTTTATCCGTAAATCGGGAGAAAAGACCGTCAATGTACTGGTTGCCACATCGGGAGATACGGGCAGTGCCGTTGCCAACGGATTCCTTGGCGTGGAAGGTATTCATGTTTATGTGCTTTATCCGAAGGGTAAAGTGAGTGAAATCCAGGAAAAACAATTTACTACGCTTGGACGTAATATTACTGCGATAGAGGTTGACGGCACTTTTGATGATTGTCAGGCACTGGTGAAAAATGCCTTCATGGATGAGGAACTGAACGCACATATGAAACTGACCTCAGCTAATTCAATTAATGTGGCTCGTTTTCTTCCGCAGTCTTTCTATTATTTCTATGCTTATGCACAACTGAAGAAATTGGGTAAGGCTGATAATCTGGTGGTTTGTGTTCCAAGCGGGAACTTCGGAAATATAACAGCAGGGCTTTTTGCTAAAAGAATGGGATTGCCTATTGCTCGTTTTATAGCTGCCAATAACCGGAATGATATTTTTTATCAGTATTTGCAGACCGGTAAATATAATCCACGTCCCTCTGTGGCTACCATAGCCAATGCAATGGATGTGGGGGCTCCAAGTAACTTTGCCCGTATTCTTGATTTATACGGAAACAGTCATGCGGCTATTTCGTCTGAAATCAGCGGAGCAACTTATACGGATGAGCAAATCCGGCAAACTGTGAAAGCGGTGTATGAAGATACTGACTATTTGCTTGACCCTCATGGTGCTTGTGGTTATCGCGCCTTGTCTGAACAGTTGCAGCCGGGAGAGACTGGTGTGTTCTTGGAAACTGCCCATCCTGCCAAGTTCTTGCAAACCGTGGAAAGCATTATCGAAGACAAGGTGGCTATACCGGAAAAACTGCAGGAATTCATGAAGGGCGTGAAGCAAAGTGTGCCGATGAGCAAAGATTTTGATTCATTTAAATGCTATTTAATGAGTCGTTGATTTTCTTGAATTTGTAGTTTTATAAAAGCCGCATCGAAGGAAACTTCAATGCGGCTTTTATGGTCGATTCCGTGCAAACAGAAATGTATTAAATCTGGTCGAGGTTTAATTTGAGTCTGACGAATTTTTTTATAAACTCCACGGTTCCTTCTATTCCTAAAACTGAAGAGTCGATACAAAGATGATAAGTAGCAGCAGCTCCCCAAGTTTTGTAACTGTAATAGTTGTAATAAGAAGAGCGCTTTTTGTCAGCTTTCTCTATTAAATCTTCTGCTTCTTCTTCGCTGATATTATGTAACTGCATCAAACGTTCGATTCGAGCTTCCGGCGAAGCTGATACAAATACATTCACGCAGCGCGGATGGTCTCGTAAAATATAATCGGCGCATCTGCCCACAAACAGACAGGATTGTTTTTCTGCCAGATGGCGGATTACATCGCTTTGAATCTTAAACAAAGAGTCGTTGCTCAAGTAAGAGTTATACGGATAAGCTCCTTCGGTGACGAAAGGAAAGCGTGTACCAAACAGTCCGCCTAAGATGGTTTGTGAAGCTTTCTCGTCGGCTTTTTCGAAAAATTCACGGCAAAGACCGCTTTCCTCGGATGCGAGGTTAATCAATTCTTTGTCATAAAATGCAATATGTAAATCTTTTGCTAATCTCTCTCCGATTTCTTTTCCGCCACTTCCTAATTGGCGTCCTAAATTTATAACAAAGTGACTTTCCATAGTGATAGGGGTTTAATTGTCATTACACAAATATATTATTTTCTTGTTAAACAGCTCTTCTTGTGAAGAAATATTTTTTGGAAATACTAAATTAATGTTTGTTTAAACATGAGATGGATGATGTTTGAACTTCTTAAATTGCTTGTAAAGCATAGCTCCGGCTATGAGGCTGGCGGCTGCATCGGAAATTGGCATACTGAACCATACTCCTTTAGATCCCCAAAATAAAGGTAAAATAATCAGGCACGGAATCAGTATCAGTACCTGCCGGCTAAGAGAAAGAATGATGGCTTTTTTAGCCATGCCGATACTTTGGAAGAAGTTAGAAGTAACCATCTGAAAACCGATAATAGGAAAACATGCCACTACAATCCTTAGTCCGTCGGTCGACATCTGTATAAGTGTCTGGTCGGTGGTAAAGGCTGATACGGCAAGCCCAGGCATAAGTTCTCCCACGATAAAGCCGCTGGTTGTAATGATGGTGGCGATGATTACAGTGGTTTTCATTACTTGGTTTACGCGGTGATATTGCTGTGCTCCGAAGTTATATCCTGCGATGGGCTGCATTCCTTGGTTAAGCCCCATTACAATCATGACGAATAAAAAGACAATGCGGTTTACGATACCGAAAGCACCGATGGCCAAATCGCCGTCATACTGTTGCAGTCCTTTATTTATTAAAATGACGATGAAGCAGGAAGCCAGATTCATAAAAAAGGGTGCCAGACCGATTCCGATAATGTTTTCTACGAGTTTTTTACGCAGGCGGTAAATTCCACGCTTGAAATGTAACAAATCTTTTTTCTGTGAGAAAAGTTTGACGAGCCAGGCTAATGAGATAATCTGTGCCAGAATGGTAGCTACCGCAGCTCCTTTAATTCCCATGTTGAATGTATAGATAAATAAAGGGTCAAGCAGCGTGTTGATGATAACGGTGAGAATCGTGGCTGTCATGGCCTTTTGCGGATGTCCTGCCGAGCGTAAAACCGAGTTTAACCCTAAGTACATGTGGGTTACTACATTGCCGAGTAAGATAATGACCATATAATCGCGTGCATAAGGAATAGTTGCCTCACTTGCTCCGAAAAAGAAAAGAATCGGGTCAAGAAATACAAGAGTTAAGAGGGTAAATGCTATGCCGATGATAAGATTCAGTGATACTACATTCCCCAGAATCTGTTGGGCGGTAGTATAATCCTTTTGTCCTAACTTTACAGAGACTAAAGTAGAAGCCCCTACTCCGACGAGTGACCCGAAAGCTGCAGCAAGGTTCATTAAGGGGAAAGTTATGGCAAGACCGGATATAGCTAAGGCGCCAACCCCGTGTCCGATGAAAATGCTGTCAACCATGTTGTAAAGAGATGAGGCTGTCATGGCTATAATAGCAGGTATGGCATATTGAGCTAATAGTTTGCCGATGGATTCTGTGCCCAGTTCGGTAGCGGTTCCTTTTTGTGTCATAAAACTCTTTTTATAAGTGGGTATTCTTGAATTTTGACAACAAAGGTACAGAAAAATATCTATTCTTTGTATCTTTGTAAGCTATAAGAAAAAAGGTATATAAGTTATGAATGGTAAAAAAAGAGGTTTGATAGGATTTCTATTGCTTTGTGTGCTGTCTGTTCACGCAGGAAAAAGTTATAAATATCGGGTCCAGCTCACTGATAAGGCTGAAACCACCTATTCAATTAACAGTCCCGAAGATTTTTTGTCGGCACGTTCGCTTATGCGGAGGGTACGTCAAGGCCTGGCTGTTGATTCAACAGATTTGCCGGTATGTGCTTCTTATATTTCACATTTGGAGAAGCAGGGAGGTAAATTTCTTTTTGCAAGCAAGTGGAACAATACGGTGTTGATGCAGACTCCTGACGAGCAGACAGCCGAACGCTTCCTTGAAAACAAATTTGTGAAGTCGGTGAAGAAAGTATGGGTAGAACCTGATACGGTGTTTCCGCTGAGAAAGAACCGTGAGGATGAAGTGACCAATCGCTGGAAAAAGCAAAAAGACTTTTATGGGCGGGGTGCGCAACAGATAAAAATGCATCATGGCGACAGTCTTCATCAGGCGGGTTTCCGTGGGCAGGGAATACAGATTGCAGTAATTGATGCCGGATTTTATAATGTAGACCTGATGAAGTGTTTCAAGAATATGAAACTGTTGGGCTCTCATGATTTCGTTAATCCGGAATCGGATATTTATGCGCAGCATAATCATGGGATGAAAGTGCTTTCATGTATGGCTGTGAATATTCCTTACGTGATGGTTGGAACTGCACCTGAAGCCGCTTATTTACTGTTGCGCAGCGAAGATAATGATACAGAGCAACCGGTAGAAGAAGACAACTGGGCGGCGGCACTTGAATATGCCGACAGCGTAGGAATAGACGTGGTGAATACTTCTTTAGGCTATTATTCATTTGACGATGCTTCTTATAATTATAAGTATAGTGACCTTGACGGTCATACTTCGTTTATGGCGGCTTCGGCTTCGCGGGCAGCCGACAAAGGTATGCTGGTGGTTTGCAGTGCCGGAAACTCAGGAATGGATGTCTGGAAGAAAATAACTCCGCCGGCAGATTCGGAAAATGTATTGACTGTAGGAGCCGTTGACACGGAAGGGGCAAATGCAGCATTTTCGTCAGTAGGAAATACATCCGACGGGCGTATTAAACCCGATATTATGGCGATGGGAGTGATGTCGAACGTGGCAGGAACTGATGGTGGAACCTCGTTTGCAAATGGAACTTCATTTGCCGCACCTACCTTTTGCGGGCTGGCTGCCTGCCTTTGGCAAGCCTGCCCTTGGTTGACCGTGCGTCAGCTGATTGATGTGATACACCGTTCTGGAGATCGTGCGGCAACTCCGGATAATATTTTCGGCTATGGTATTCCCGATGTATGGAAAGCTTACCGTTTGGGGCTTGAACTGAAACCTGAACAATAGTCATTGCCATTTGTGCACCTTTCAGTCTCCATGTATTTGGGCTCTCTTCTGTCTGATTATAGGTGTATGATAAATTAGCAGGCTCAACAAACCCAAGCGGAGACTAAGATATCCATAAAATTGGGAGTTAAAAAACTCATAAACTTAAGCACTAAAGAATCCATCAACTCATAAACTAAAGAACTCACTCTTAGCAATAAAAAATGGAAGAACATACCTCTTTATCGCTTGTAGAACTAAATATGCTGGTGCGTCGAAGTGTGCGTGCATGTTTGCCTGATGAATATTGGGTACAGGCTGAACTGAGTGATGTCCGCTCTAACTATTCAGGTCATTGTTATTTGGAATTTGTGCAGAAAGACAGTAAAAGCAATGCCTTGGTGGCAAAGGCCAGAGGCATTATTTGGAACAATGTCTATTCCCGTTTGAAACCTTTTTTTGAACGTGAAACAGGACAGTTGTTTGTTTCCGGAATCAAAGTACTGGTTAAGGTGACTGTCGATTTCCATGAGCTGTATGGCTATTCACTGACCGTTGTCGATATTGACCCTACTTATACGTTAGGAGATATGGCAAGGCGGCGAAAAGAAATAATCAGCCGACTGGAGAGTGAGGGTATTTTGACATTGAATAAGGAACTTGAACTTCCGGTTCTTGCTCAGCGTATAGCTGTCATATCTTCAGCAACGGCAGCCGGTTATGGCGATTTCTGTAATCAGTTGGAACATAATCCCTATGGGTTTGTGTTTTACCCTCATTTGTTTCAGGCCGTGATGCAGGGTGATAAAGTAGAGTTATCTATTATTGCGGCTTTGGAGAAAATATATCAGACACAGGAGAAATGGGATGTAGTAGTTATCATTCGGGGGGGAGGAGCAACCTCCGACCTTTCCGGCTTTGATACGTACAATCTTGCGGCTCATTGTGCGCAGTTTCCTCTGCCTGTTTTAACAGGCATAGGTCACGAACGCGATGATACGGTGTTGGATGTCGTTTCGCATACTCGGGTAAAAACGCCTACAGCAGCTGCCGAGTTTCTGATAAACCATTTGCGTGGCACAGCAGAAGCACTGGACGGATATGCCTCTTTTATTAATCAGACAATTCCCGATATATTACAGCGAGAAAAAGAACGCTTAGAACGATGCGTTTCCCGGATTCCTTCACAAGTAGAGATACGTTTACAAAGAGAAGTTTTCCGCCAAGAGCGGCTGTTTAAGCGGATGGAACTGGCATGGCAGTCTCGCTTGATGCGTGAAGAACATCGGCTGGACTTGTCATTGCGTATAGCCGGAGCACTGCAGACTCGTTTGCAAAGAGAAAAACATCGGCTGGAATTATTTGAACAGCGTGTCAATGCCGCTTCTCCAGACGTATTGTTGAAGCGTGGATATAGTATTACACTGAACAATGGAAAAGCTGTTACGGATGCATCTCTTTTAAAGGATGGAGATGAAATTGTAACCCGTTTAGCTAAAGGAGAAATAAGAAGTAAAGTCATTAAGTAAATATAAAATTATGGCAGCAAAAAAAGAAACCTATTCAGAAGCAATGAAGCGCTTGGAAGGAATTGTGGCACGTATTGAGAGCAATGAACTCGATATTGACCAATTGGGAGAAAACTTGCAGGAGGCTCAGAAACTTATCAAACTGTGTCGCGATAAGCTCTATAAAGCAGATGCGGAAATCAAGAAGATGCTGGAGACAGGAGAAAAGAACTGAAAAAAGAAGAGGATAAAATTGGTTTTTGTAAATATAAACCGTATTTTTGCCCTATATATGTAAGAAAAAGTAAAACTTTAAATACGAAATGATATGAAAGAATTAGATTGGGCGAGTTTGTCGTTCGGTTATATGAAGACAGATTATAACGTACGTTGTTATTATCGCGACGGAAAGTGGGGCGAATTAGAGCTTTGCTCGGAAGAAACCTTGAATATCCATATGGCTGCCACTTGTTTGCATTACGGACAGGAAGCTTTTGAAGGTCTGAAAGCCTATCGTGGTAAAGATGGACATATCCGTGTGTTCCGCCCCGAAGCTAATGCAGAGCGTTTGCAAGGCACTTGCCGTGGTATCTTGATGCCGGAATTGCCTACCGAACTGTTTTGTGAAGCCGTGCGGAAGGTAGTAAAAGCCAATGAACGTTTTATTCCTCCTTATGAGAGCGGTGCTTCTTTATATATCCGTCCGTTGCTTATCGGTACAGGCGCACAGGTAGGTGTACATCCTGCCAGTGAATATTTGTTTGTGATTTTCGTTACACCGGTAGGTCCTTATTTTAAAGGTGGATTTGCAACCAATCCTTATGTAATCATCCGCCAGTTTGACCGCGCTGCTCCTTTAGGTACAGGAACGTATAAAGTGGGTGGTAACTATGCAGCAAGCCTTCGGGCAAATAAGATGGCTCACGATGCCGGTTATGCCAGCGAATTTTACTTGGATGCAAAAGAAAAGAAATACATTGATGAATGCGGGGCAGCCAACTTCTTCGGTATAAAGAACAATACCTATATCACTCCGTTGTCAACTTCTATCTTGCCTTCTATAACCAATCGCAGTTTGATGCAATTAGCTGAAGATATGGGCTTGAAGGTAGAGCGTCGTCCGATTCCGGAAGAAGAACTGGAGACTTTCGAAGAGGCCGGAGCTTGCGGTACTGCTGCCGTTATCAGCCCGATTGAGCGGATTGATGATTTGGAAAATAACAAGTCATACGTTATTTCCAAGGACGGAAAACCCGGTCCGATAAGCGAGAAGCTTTATAATAAGTTGCGCGCTATTCAGTATGGTGACGAAGCTGATCCGTACGGATGGGTGATGATGGTTGATTAATTTGAGAATTATATAAAAGAGGTAAATGGAGCGATAGGGGTCTGCTTGTTTACCTCTTTTTTTAGACCCCTGAAACTAAATCTATTATATTATGTTGAAACGGAATTTTGAATTGCGGACGATGGCTCGTGTAAGTTTGTCCGGACAATGGCTCACGGCGGCTTTGGTTACATTGATTTATGTACTGATTGCAGGAGGATGCGGAGCGATTCCTTTTGTAGGTTCTCTTCTTTCCTTTCTTATTGTAGCTCCCTTAGTGTATGGCTATAATGTGATTTTTTTGGAACTTCACCGTGAAAACAAACCAATGGAATTGGCTCGGCTTTTCGACGGATTTAATGATTTCGGACGCATTGGCGGAACCATGATTCTGAGTCAGATTTACATTGTTTTGTGGATGTTCTTGTTGATTATTCCAGGTATTGTAAAAAGCTACTCGTATGCGCTGACTCCTTACATACTGAAAGACCATCCGGAACTGAAGTTTAATGCTGCCATTGAAGAAAGTATGCGAATGATGAACGGTTATAAGATGAAGCTGTTTTTGCTTGACTTGAGTTTCATCGGCTGGGCTTTGCTGACCATTCTGACTTTTGGTATCGGTGTCTTGTTTCTTGAACCCTATGTGTCGGCGTCGCGTGCTGCTTTCTATGAAGATTTGAAAGCAGAGTTGAGCGAAAGTCTGAAAGAAGAAGCGTAAGAATGTCTTTGTCTGTGCAGAGAACTTTCACCGGAGTACCCGAGTACTTTCGTTGAAGTACTAGAGTACTCTTGGCAAAGTACTGGAGTACTCTCGGCAAAGTACTGGAGTACTCCGGCGGAAGTTCTGACAAAACTTGTGCAGTTTAACCCCCTTTAGCTGGCTACTTTTCTTGATATTAAGCTGATAACCGATTTGACAAGCTTATAAAATCATAGAAAAACATATAGAATCCTATAATTTAT
>URDR01000073.1 GCA_900546645.1 uncultured Bacteroides sp.
GCATCCGTACCGTGTGTTTCGTTTCGCCCATATTTCCGGGAATAACCGATGTAAAGACGATTATCAAGGAAGTGAAAGGATATGCCGATTTGATATGGCTTGAAAATCTGAACCTGCGCGGACAATTCAAAGGAGAGATAATGGCATATATCCGTGAGAAGCATCCCGAACTCTTCCCATTATACGATGAGATTTACAACAAGAAAAGGCTTGATTACTGGCAGGCATTGGAGCAGGACATATCCCAATATACACAGACGCAAGGATTTCCCTATCGGGTGAACGATTTGCCTTACGGACGCTCGGAAAAAGGAAAGCCTGTCATCGTAAATTATTTCTATCACGAAAAAATCAGGCTCAAAAAATAAGATGTATATAAATTCCCGTTATGGGATGATAGCAAACAGCTTCGGTATGCCCGAAACACAAACTTGCTACCATAAAAACAGAGTTCAGACTTTAAAACAGCTCATAAACTTTGGGCAACTCAAAGGACTGCTCGCAGCTTCTTTCGGAAGCAAACGGGGGCGTTCAGGGGACAACCCCACTGGCTCATTGGGGAGTTTTTAGCATGAGCGTCAGCGGTGCGTGAAGAAAACGCCATAATGAGCTATGGCTTTTGTTTCCAAAAGTCTGCGGCGGTGTCGGTTTTCCCTTGTCGGTCGGCAGAACGGAAGTCCGTCTGGCCAGCCTGCGGATGGCGATACTCACCTCCGTTGCTTCCACAGCAGGCTTGATGATGAATGAAAATGCCTCACGGTCGGAAAGCCGCTGGTAGTGCTTCGTTATCTGCGCCTTGATGTTGTCAAGCGCATAGTTCACCGTCACCGCCTCGCGGCTCTTGCCTTTCGCCCTGTTGCCTTTAGCATCCCACAAATCCTTGGAGATACGCTGCTTGCAACTGAACTGTGCGATAGTCCCGTTGATTGTAACCGTCCCATGATGGGGACAATTCCATTCTTTTCCTTGCTTCCGTTTACATAGAAGACGGTCTTGAAAGTACTCCTCATAATCCTTGCTTTTTGTTTGGTGCAAAATTAGTTTATGGAAGTTGTAAAGGAAGAATGTAAACCTACGCAGAACGCAGAAATAGAGACCGTTAGTGTTAAACGTGCATCAGGTGTTGGGTAATGATTTGGAAGTGCATCTATTGCTGTAATCCGCCCAAATCCGTTTTTCCGCCCTTATGTCATTCCGTGCCACCCAAAGCCAAACCCTCTGACCGTCAGTGAGAATGCTCAAATTCGCTTTATTCTGCGCTTTATTCTGCGCTTTATTCTGCGTTTTATCCTATTATTTTCAATTAAAATCACTACATTGCAAAACATCTTCCTGCAAGAGTCATATCACAGCTTCAAATACAGGCCGACATGACTCTTACAAGTAAAAGCAGATGCAAAGCAAACCGTTCATTGAAGAAGAAACCCCTTTCTCTTCTCCGGATATACACATTTGCAAGCTGTCTTTATAAACTTCTAAATCATGAAACGAACATGAAAACGATTTGTCTTATTTGCATGCTTTGCATGGCAGTGGTTGCCAAAGCGGCTTCCCCCATACAAGGTTTGCTGGAACGCATTGACAAAGGAGCTTCGCGCAAGTTTGTCATTGAGCAGGTAAAGTCACCGGCCGATTTCTTTGAATTAGACCAGAAAGGTGACAAAGTAGTGATTCGTGGCAATAATTATGTGAGCATTGCCACAGGAGTGAACTGGTATCTGAAATACTATGCAGGTATTCATCTTTCGTGGAATGGCATGACGGCGCAGCTCCCGGCCGTGCTTCCTGCCGTTCCCCGGAAAGAGCGTCATGAAACAGATATGAAATATCGTTATGACTTCAATTACTGCACCTATTCCTATACCATGGCATTCTGGGACTGGAATCGCTGGGAGAAGGAAATAGACTGGATGGCATTGCATGGCATCAATCTTCCCTTGGCTGTAGTAGGTGCAGATGTGGTGTGGTATAATGTATTGACCCAGCTGGGTTATCCCAAAGACGAAATCAATGAATTTATTGCCGGTCCTGCTTTTCAGGGATGGTGGCTGATGAATAACCTCGAAGGTTGGGGCGGTCCCAATCCCGACAGCTGGTACAAGCAGCGTGAAACTTTACAGAAACAAATCCTCAAGCGTATGCGTGAATATGGCATCCATCCGGTATTGCCAGGCTATTCGGGGATGGTTCCTCACAATGCCAAAGAGCGTCTGAAACTGAATGTTTCCGATCCGGGCTTGTGGTGCGGCTACCGGCGTCCTGCTTTCCTGCAGCCCACTGACTCACGCTTCAACGAGATAGCCGACCTTTATTACAAGGAGATGAACCGTCTTTACGGCAAAGCCGATTTTTACAGTATGGATCCTTTCCACGAAGGAGGAAATGTGGCAAGTGTGGATTTGAATGCTGCAGGTCAAGCCATTTGGGGAGCAATGAAAAAGGCAAACCCGAAAGCTGTCTGGGTGATCCAGGCATGGCAGGCGAATCCGAGGCAGAAGATGATTGAAAATCTTCCTGCCGGAGATTTGATTGTACTCGACCTCTTTTCCGAGAGCCGCCCTCAATGGGGTGATTCAGAATCGACCTGGTACCGGAAGGAAGGTTTCGGAAAACATGACTGGCTCTACTGCATGCTGCTGAATTACGGCGGCAATGTAGGTCTGCACGGAAAGATGAAGCACGTCATTGATGAGTTCTACAAGGCAAAAACATCTTCTTTCAGCAAGACGATGAAAGGAGTGGGCATGACCATGGAAGGCACGGAAAATAATCCGGTCATGTTCGAACTGCTTTGCGAACTGCCTTGGCGTCCGGTGTGGTTTCACAAAGAGGAGTGGCTGAAGAACTATACAGTGGCACGTTACGGCAAGGACGACAAAACAATTCAGGATGCATGGCTGCTACTGAGTAATACCATTTATGACTGTCCGGCAAAGAATACTCAGCAGGGAACACATGAATCCGTCTTCTGCGCCCGACCGGGATACGATGTTTATCAGGTGTCCAGCTGGAGCGAGATGGAACCTTATTATAAACCGGAAGATATTATCCGTGCCGCAGGCATGATGCTTTCGGCAGCCGACCGCTTCAAGGGGAATAATAATTTTGAGTATGACTTGACAGATATTGTCCGTCAGGCTGTGGCTGAAAAGGGTCGTCTGGTTTATCCCGTCATGATAGATGCGTATAAGGCAGGAGAAAAAGATCTGTTTGCAGCTGCTTCACAGCGCTTCCTCGACCTCATTCTCTTGCAGGATAAATTACTTGCCGTCCGCCCAGAGTTTAAGGTAGGCACATGGATTGGAAGCGCACGTAATTTAGGCACTACTCCCGAAGAAAAGGACTTGTATGAATGGAACGCACGCGTACAGATTACGACATGGGGGAACCGTGTGGCAGCTGATGAAGGCGGTCTGCGCGACTATGCACACAAGGAATGGAACGGCTTGCTACGCGATTTTTATTACAACCGCTGGAAAGTGTGGATTGACCAGCAAAAAGCCCGGCTGGACGGTGCGCCGGTGAAAGAAATAGATTTCTATGACATTGAAGAACAGTGGACAAAGCAGACCCATCCTTATTCTTCGCAAGCCGAAGGCGATGTGATAGAGGTTGCCAAGGAAGTTTATGCCAAGATTACCGAATAGTCTGCCGGCGTGGTAAAGAAAATGCAAGACCCATGCTCTTTCCAAATAGCGAAATCATTCATCTGCGACAGTTCTTCCTTTTTACCACCCTTTAACCCGAATGGATTATGAATAAACACATCCTTTTCTTTCTGGCAAAGATAATTGCCTTATTCTGCCTTTCTTTTGCCTTGGTTTATGTTTCTAATCTGCTGCTCGATAGAAGTAAAGACTTCTCCGGGCTTTGCAGGGAGTCGATTATCACCACCTTGCCTTTTGCCTTGGCGGTTCTATATTCCGACTATAGACAGGTATGGAAAAAGAAGTCCAAGTGAAATGCCCCACCTCACCAGACTTCCTTCTGTCTGGGATGCTTAATATTCCAATTGTCGCAAGCATTGGCAAAAACTTCATTTTTCATGCAGACTTGAAAAGATAATGATAAAATCTTATAGCTTTGCATGCGGAAATCAAGAACGACAGAAATGAAAACAATAAAAACGGTTTTAATAGGAGCCGGCTACCGGGGAATGCGGCTGCTGCGTCTGATGAAACAGATTCATGCTTACCGCATCACTGCGCTGTTCGACCCTTCGTCTGAGCTTCTGCCGGAAGAAAAAATCGAACGATTCTCCGGCGAGACAAACGGGTATAAGGAAATGATTCTCCGCCACCGCCCCGACCTTGTGGTCATTGCCTCTCCGTGGAAATGGCATGTTGAGCAGGCTATGTATGCCTTGGAGCAAGGTTGCCATGTGGCTCTTGAAATAAAGGGAGGATTGAAAACAGATGAATACTGCCCGCTGATTTCACTTGCCGAACAGAAAGGCTTGCGCATCTATCCACTGGAAAACACGGTATTCATGCGTGAAAACATGGCAATGCTGAATCTGGTACAAGCCGGAGTATTGGGCGACTTGGTTGCCCTTCGCGGAGGATACCGGCACGATTTGCGCGATATGCTGATTGATGAACAGGGGCTTCCGGGAAATCCTCACAAGCCTGAGGGGATATGGAGAAGCCGGTTTTATCTGGAAGAGAACGGTGACCTTTATCCTACACACGGACTGGCACCTCTCTGTCTGGCTGCCGGAGTGGGACGGACAGACCGCATTGCCGAACTCACCTCGTTTGCCTCACGAGCTTGCGGTTTGAAAGAACTGATAGCCCGCCGGGGAGGTGACCCCTTGCTGAAGATTGCCATGGGCGACATCGTGATTACACAAATGCGCACCGCTGCCGGCATTTTGATTACCCTGACTCACGACACCACTTTGCCTCGCCCGCGAAGCCTGGACTTTGAGTTGCAAGGGTCGAAGGGAATCTGGCGCGGAGAGTTCCGGCAAATTTACATCGAGGGAGAATCTCCAGACGAGACTTGGGAGGACGACAGAGAATACATAGAACGCTTTGAACATGTCTTTTGGAAACGATGGGGAAAAGAGGCTCTGAAACACGATGCGCATCACCGGGGTATGGATTATATCATGCTACGCGCACTGGCTGCCGATATGCAAGGGGAAGCCGTATATCCGGCAACGGGTGAAGACCTTGCTTTATGGACTTCAATCACGCCTCACTCCAAATTATCTATTGCAGAAAAACGAACGGTTTTCTTTTAAAACCCGAAACAGAGTGAGGAAAAACAGAATTTTCCCCGAACGTTTTTCAAAACAAAAGCTTTAGCTGTATAAACAAAGGCTTTGTTTTTACAGCCAAAGCTTTTGTTTATAGAAACAGAGTCTCTGTTTTAAGAATACATCCCGAAAAATGTAAATTAACATGCCGGTAACCGGAAGTTTCCGGCACAAGAACGAAAGTTTTTTCTCAAATCGAAGCCACTCTCTGCCTGCGAAACGGGAAATAATTGTATTTTTGTCGTATAATCATTTTTATTAAACGCAAATTTCAGAACCATGATGAATAATTTCAAATTTCAGAATCCTACCAAACTGGTAATGGGCAAAGGAACTATAGCCGAACTCAGCAACGAAATACCTGCCGGAAAAAAAATCATGATTACTTTCGGAGGCGGAAGTGTCAAGAAGAATGGTGTATATGACCAGGTAAAAGCCGCACTAAGTCAATATGACACTGTAGAGTTCTGGGGCATTGAGCCGAATCCTGCCATCGAAACATTGCGCAAAGCCATCGCCTTAGGGAAAGAGGAAAAAGTAGACTTCCTGTTGGCTGTAGGCGGGGGCTCGGTGATTGACGGAACCAAACTGATTGCTGCCGGACTGCTTTACGAGGACGATGCATGGGACTTGGTCAAAAAAGGAGAAGCAACACAAACCATTCCGTTAGGAACGGTGCTGACCTTACCGGCTACCGGCTCTGAAATGAATAACGGTGCAGTTATCTCTTGCCGTGAGACCAAGGAAAAATATCCTTTTTATGCCAATTTTCCCGTATTTTCCATCCTCGACCCGGAGGTGACTTTTTCTTTACCCGACCATCAGATAGCTTGCGGAATTGCAGATACGTTTGTTCATGTGCTGGAACAATACCTTACCAAAGCCGGGGAGTCTCGACTGATGGACCGCTGGGCAGAAAGTATCTTGCAGACCTTGGTTGAAATTGCCCCGAAAATTAAAGAAAACAAACAAGATTACCAGTTGATGGCGGATTTCATGATGTCGGCTACCATGGCACTAAACGGGTTTATTGCCTTAGGCGTCACAGAAGACTGGTCCACTCACATGATTGGTCATGAGCTTACAGCTCTTACCGGACTTACCCATGGTCATACCCTTGCCATCGTCATGCCGGGTACCATGCAAGTGTTACGCAAAGAGAAAGGCGAAAAAATCATGCAGTTCGGTGCACGCGTATTCGGCGTGGTTTCGGGTACGCATGACTTCCGTATTGACGAAACCATTCGAAAAACGGAGGCTTTTTTCCGCTCCTTAGGTTTGACTACCCGCTTAAACGAAGAGCATATCGGTGCAGAGGTCATCAATGAAATCGAACGCCGCTTTACAGAACGTGATGCTCACTATGGAGAAGACGGACTGGTTAACGGCAAGGTGGCAAAGGAAATTCTCACCCAAGTGATGTAATGAAAAGGACAAAAGAACTTATTTCATCTTTTTCAGACAGAAGAACAGAAGGACAAAAGAAAATATGGAAATAGAAAGTCTGATAAAAACCATTATTCAATGCGCCTATAATGTAAGATATCCAAAGGATAGATTCTTATGTCCAAAGAATTAAGTTCTTTTGTCCTTATGTTCTTATGTCCAAAGAATAGATTCTTTTGTCTGAACAATCTGAACAATAAGTTCTTTTGTCTAAAAAGTAAACAAAAAACAAAATCATGGAACAACAACCTCAACTTAACGAACATAACAAGCAAGAGCATCCGCCCATGCACACCTGCGAACATATCGTAAACCGAACCATGGTAAACCTCTTCGGATGCGGACGGGCTGTATCGGCACATATCGAACGGAAAAAGAGCAAACTTGATTTTGCCTTGCCGCAACCTCTCTCACAAGAAGCCATAACCCTAATAGAAACAACGGTCAATGAAATTATCTGCCGCCACTTACCGGTAACTACCGAATTTATCTCTCAAGCTGAGGCTACCGGACGCTTCGATTTGAAACGCCTTCCGGACGGAGCGTCGGAAACAGTCCGCGTGGTTCATGTGGGCGACTACGATGAATGCCTCTGCATTGGTCAGCATGTAAACAATACATCTGAAATAGGTACTTTCAAAATTATCAGCTCTGACTATAAAGACGGTATCTTCCGGATGCGATTTAAATTAATCTGATTATGGCTACCCGAAAAAAAAGAAAACAATCCTCGCCAAGTGGAGGTGGAATGAAGAGTTTTCTCGTCTTCGTACTCATTGTGGCAGGAGCTGTCTGGTTCTACCAAAGTCAGCGTAACGGAACTGATTTTCCTAAACCGGGAAAAATAGAAAGCATGGTTACCGAAACCATAGACAAAGCTAAAGAGCAGGTTCCGGAAAAACTGAAAGAGATTGCTTCAAAGGCAGAAGACCTCAAAGAAAAACAAACTGAGACTACCCAAAAGAAGACCGAAGAAAAACCGTTGGCATCCCCATCTGTGAAGCCATCCGACAAGCTGGAAATTCCTGTGGCTCTGACCAAACGAAATGATCCGGTACTGAAACGAAGTGGATATACCGCCTCGTATAACCTCTTCTACAAGAACCCGAACTGGGTGGCTTGGGAACTCACCCGAAGAGAAACCAAAGGAATGAATGTGCGTATTAACCGCTTCTCGCCCGACCCGAATCTTCCGGAACCGCGTGTAACCCATTCCGATTATACACACTCCGGATACGACCGGGGACACATGGCACCGGCTGCTGATATGAAGTGGAGCCAGCAAGCCATGCTGGAGTCTTTTTATATGAGTAACGTGTGTCCGCAAAACCAAAAGCTGAACCGTGACGACTGGAATGACTTGGAAGAGACCTGCCGTATGTGGGCAAAAAAATACGGAGCAGTTTATATCGCCTGCGGACCGATATACGATCTGAAAAAACCGAAGCGCATCGGTGAGCGTAAAGTAGCGGTTCCCGACCGTTTCTTTAAAGTCGTCTTAATCAATGATGCCAAAAATCCGGTTGCCATGGGATTTATTTTCCCCAACAAGGCTAATCACCAAAAGCTGGAGAAATACATGCATAGCGTAGACGCTGTAGAGAAAATAACCGGGTTGGATTTCTTTTCCAAACTTCCGGACAGTACGGAGAAACGGATTGAGGCAATCATACCTCCCCTCCCTGCTACCCGATAATACATACCTATTCCCCATGACAGACCTGTGTAAACAAAGCGACGGATCATGGGGAATATTTTTCTTAATGCCTATCCAAAAGAAGTACTGATTTAACTTTACACCGGTTTAGGAGACTTAAAGATATACTGTCCTTTCTTTCGGGTTTGATTTCCATAAGCTACCGCATGTTTCGGGCAATGATGATAACAAGCCAAACACATGCTGCACTGGGACCCCCACTCCGGCTTTCCTTCTTTCATCTGAATGTTATGCATCGGACAAGCCTGCTCACACTTTCCACATGAAATACAAGTTTCCATTACATGAAACCGGGCAGCCGAAACAAAGAAACGATTAAAAAGAGGACGAAGCAAATAGCTCTTCGTATATGGAGCTCCTCCCTCATGACAATCAAACCGACTGACCTTTCTGTCAACCCATTCAATTACCTGCACAATGCGAGACCGGGCATCGCATATCTTTTGCTTTTCAACCTCAACTGAATCGACATCAAATCCCGGCAAGCAAACATACGTATTGGGCATAGTAACCGAAAAGCCGGCCTTACAGACCCATCCCCGTCTTTCTGCTACCTTCCTGAAAAGAAGAGCCGTCTTGCCTGCATCGTCCCCGCAAGTACATACGAAATATAAATAAGAAGGAGTTTCACTGCACAGCAAACGTGCCAGCCATTCCAGCACTACAGAAGGAGGTCCCCAAGAATAAACCGGAAAAACAAAGCCCAAGCGCTCTCTGGGCTGCAAAGTATAAATTTGATTCGGTAATTTATCTGTAATGCGATGAACAGCCTCATGTAACGCCTCACCTAACTGCTGCGCTACCCATGCTGAGTTACCTGTTCCTGAGAAATAAAATATCATGGTAAAAACAAGGAGAAGCCGTACCTGAGGCGTGACGAAACTCCGAATGACAGGTTTTGAGTGCTCTCCCCCTTTGTAATCCACCGGCATAAATGCTACCCGAAGGCGTGGCCCGCCATTGGAGGATGAAGCTTGTCTCGGTATTTCTTTTGATTTGATGAGTTTCCCGATTCTGCAAGTACGGCTTCATTTTTGTATTACAAATCTACAATAAATATTTGAATAATCAAAATAAAACAAGAAAAAGGAAGAAAACTGAGTGAATTTTAACTATTATCCCGCTTACTCACCTCCATCTTCATAACCGCATTCTTCCTGCTCTTTCTTCTGGATAATGTTCATGAAAGAAGAGCTGATGATACCGGTTGGAATAGCTACCATCGCTACCCCTATCAGACAGATAAAACATCCTAATAATTTACCTAACAATGATAATCAGCCAGTCGCTTTGCCATCCGGTTGAAGTTGTCCGATACTTCCTCAAATTCCAATCCCTCCAAGCTGAGTCTTTTCTCATAATTATGGTTGGCAATTTCCTTGATACCATCTGCAATGTCTTGTATCGGCCTGTTAATGGAAGCCGGCAACTGTTTCAGCATAAACAAACCGCAAACAATACAGATTCCACCTATCATCGAAATCCACAGCAAAGCCCGATTCAACCCTGGCTCTGCTGCCGGGCTGGTGGGCTCCGTAGCAGTAAGTATCTGTAAGTTAACGATTGACAATGATACCAGCAACACGATCATAGCCACCAATATCCCTATATTCAGGGTCAGTTTTGTTTTTATATTCATAATGTTTTCTTCTTTTTTCTGCAAAAATAAAATTTATTTCATACTCATTTCTGAAACCGGCTCAAAAGATAAGTTTCTCAATACACTTTCATCCGCTTATTCGTCTCTCCAATATCCCTGATAAAACAAAAGTAAAATACCAAATATCTCCAAACGCCCGATAAACATCAGCACAGAAAGAATCCATTTGGCCGCATCAGGAAGTGCAGCCCATGAATAGGCCGGTCCGAAGTCTCCCAGTCCGGGACCTACGTTTCCAATAGCAGAGATAACTGTACTCATCGACTCCTCCAACCCCACTCCACACATCATCAAGAGCGTCCATCCTATAAAGATACAGACTAAATAAGTCACAAGAAAAGTATATACAATAGCAGAAGTCTGCACCGGTATATTAATCTGACTGACCCGTACAGCAAGTACAGCACGAGGGTGAAGCATCTGTTTAAACTGATTACGGATATTACGCGCAACGATAAGTAAGCGCAAGTTTTTTATTCCTCCGCTTGTTGAACCTGTACATCCGCCCGAAATCATGGCAAACATAAGCAGCATCCACGTGAAAGGAGGCCAAAGATTATAGTCGTCTGTAGCAAAACCACACGATGTATGAAGGGTAGCCACCTGAAAAAGAGCCTTGCGGAATGATGTTTCAAAATCATAATAGCCATTCAGAAAAAGGGCAAACGTAATAATCAGGGTAAGAATGCCGACCGACTTGAGGAACCAATGCAGTTCTTCGTCTTTAAGAAGATGCGTACAGCTGCCACGCACAGCCGATAAATAGTAGAGCGAAAAGTTTGCTCCCGACAAAATCATAAACACAGATATGACGTATTCTATATAAGGAGAATTCCAGTAAGCAACACTGGCCTGTTTAGTAGAGAAGCCACCCGTTGCCGTAGTAGAAAACGAATGACATACCGCATCAAACAAACTCATTCCTCCGAACAACAGCAAAATAATTTCAAGTCCGGTCAATCCGATATAGATCATCCAGAGCCAGCGTGCCATTACCTTGATTTTAGGATGAATCTTATCATGGCTCACTCCGGTGGCTTCAGAAAGAAAAAGTTGCTGACTACTTCCAGAGAACAAAGGCAATAAAGCGATGGTAAAAAGTACAATACCCAGCCCGCCAATCCATTGCGTCAAACTTCTCCAAAACAGCAATCCATGCGGTAAAGATTCAATATCATCCAGAATGGTAGCTCCGGTGGTAGTAAAACCCGACATAGTTTCAAAGAAAGCATCTGCCACAGAAGGAATATGTCCGCTGAAGATAAAAGGAAGCATGCCCAATGCAGTAAACAGCAGCCACGATATACTGACAATAAAATACCCATCGCGCTGATTCATTCCCTTTTCGTTTTTCTTTCCTGCTCCTATCAAGATAGCCCCCAAAACTCCGTTAATAAAAAAAGTCTGCACGAAACTCATATACTCTTGCTCCTGGTAAAAAAGAGAGACTCCTGCACAAAGGGCCAGAAGTCCTGCTTCTACAAGTACCAATACACCCAATGCGTAAGCTATAAGCCGGCAGTTAATTAAACACTTATTTCGCTTACCCCATCCACGCTTTTCATCACAATAAAGTTGCTCTTTATTCATAATCTTGTTTGTTTCAAACAGCCAGGCAAGGAGTATGCCAGTTTATAAAGCTGAAATTAAAAAGCTGAATATCAGAACGGTTTCAAGCAAGGAGGCCTTAGCCTGTTTCTCATTTTGAGAAGGTAACCGCTTTCAATTTGAGAAAGGGCATTCAACGGGACAGGGCGTAGTCATCAGCACAAACGCAGTTAATCATAGTAACAACCGGACATGGTCGTTACTATGACCGAGCTGTGTCGTTACTAACGACCTCCGACTTTCATTTCCGGAGAGGACAGTGTCTGTCACCGGACCGTCCCCTCTCTACCCGTTCACGAATCCTCCCGGAATACACACTTTTCAAGTGCACTGATACATTTCTTCGCAAACAGCAAACAAGCCCATCCGCTCACCACAGCTATCAAAATTCCTAATATACTCAGCATATCGCTCTTGTCTTTATATGTTATTACGCATCGTAACATATAAAGACAACTCGCATGCCAAGATGCCGGATAGACAGATAACCCTCTAATTACAAGACATATGCGTATTTCCACCGATACAAACGAAAAAGAGCAAATCTCTCACTTTGAGAAATCTGCCCTTCCATTTTGAACAAGTGACTCCGGCACGGCGGATAGAGTCACTGAATTTGATAAGCCTCAATTTTACGATATAAAGTTGCCAGTCCTATCTTCAGCAGGCGGGCCGTTTCAGTCTTATTACCATGCGTATATTGCAATACTTTCGTAATGTGTTTCCGCTCAATGGCCGCCAGTTCAAACTCATCTGCACCATTCGTATCGCTGCATAAATGACCTTGAAACTCTATTGGCAAATCTTCCAATGTAATCTGCCCGTCACATATAATGGCACTCCGCTCTATCACATTTCTAAGCTCACGCACATTCCCCCTCCACTCTCCTTTCTGCAAAGCCGAGAGTACCTTCCCATTAATAGCATCTATATGCTTCCCAAGCTTTAATGAAAACCTTTCCAAAAACAAGTTAGCCAGTTCTTCAATATCTTCTTTACGTTCACGAAGTGAAGGAAGCTGTATCTGAAAAACAGAAAGACGGAAATAAAGGTCTTCACGGAAATTACCTTTTTTAATTTCCTCCTTCAAATTACGGTTCGTTGCCGAAATGATACGCACATCTACCTTAGTAGGCTGAGTATCCCCTATTTTGATATACTCTCCGGTTTCAATCACACGCAACAAACGAGCTTGCAACTCGAATGCCATCTCACCTATTTCATCCAAGAAAAGCGTACCTTGGTGAGCCACTTCAAACAATCCTTTCTTATCTTTCACTGCACCGGTAAATGCACCCGCTTTATACCCAAACAGTTCACTTTCCAACAAATCTTTACTGAAAGCCGAACAGTTGATATCTATGATGGGATAAGAAGAGCGGCTGCTAGCCGCATGAATGGCATGAGCAAAAACCTCCTTACCCGTTCCCGTTTCCCCGGTAAGCAATACAGGGACATCGGTCACAGCAACTTTCTGAGCCAACTTGACCGCTTGCTGCACACAAGCAGAATGTCCGGTAACCGATTGAAAGGAATAAGCAGGCAAAGGTCGTGTTTTTCCCCGTTGCTTTTCCACTTCCTCTACCGCACGGCTCAAGGTAGGAATTATTTTCCGGTTATCATCTCCCTTGGTAATATAATCAAATGCCCCGTTCTTGATGGCCTGTACTCCATCGGCAATATTCCCGTGAGCGGTAAGTAATATAATTGCAGCTTCAGGCAGACATTTCCGGATATCTGCAATAAAATCTACTCCGTTACCATCGGGTAAGAATACGTCACACAGCACGACGTCAAATAGCTGTGTTTTCATCAGCATCAAAGCCGACTGGCAATCGGCAGCTTTGAAAGCCTTATATCCTTCCAGCTCAATCATGCGTGCCAGCAAGTTACGGATAGGCTCTTCATCATCAATTACTAATATCTGTATCATTTCTTTATTGAGGTTTTAAATAAGCGAACTTACTTGGCTTGCGCTAAGCTATTAAACATCAATCGATTTCCTGCAAAAAAAGAGGGAGCCAAAGTAGAATACCTTTGGTCCCTCTTTCCTATTTCTTAATTCCGTATAACCAGGAAAAATTAAGCAGCTTTTGCTTTAGCAACAACAGCCTTGAATGCTTCCGGATGGTTCATAGCTAAGTCAGCCAAAACCTTACGGTTGATTTCGATACCTGCTTTGTGCAATGCACCCATCAACTTAGAGTAAGACATACCTTCCAGACGAGCTGCAGCATTGATACGCTGAATCCACAATGCACGGAAGTTGCGTTTTTTGTTCTTACGGTCACGGTATGCATAAGTCAAACCTTTTTCCCAAGTATTCTTAGCAACGGTCCAAACGTTTTTTCTTGCACCAAAGTAACCTCTGGTTAAACCTAAAATTTTCTTTCTTCTTGCTCTTGAAGCAACATGATTTACTGATCTTGGCATA
>URDR01000074.1 GCA_900546645.1 uncultured Bacteroides sp.
GAGTTCTTATTCGTCTTAAGATAGTTCAGATAATCTATGCTTATTATCAGAACGGTGGAAAAAATTTGGATACTGCAGAAAAAGAGTTGTTCTTCAGCTTGTCCAAGGCATACGATTTATATAACTATCTGCTCCTTCTGATGGTTGAGATAACCAAGTATGCAAGTAAACGCATTGATGCAGGAAAAAACAAACTTGCTCCGACAAAAGAAGAATTGTCTCCTAATACTAAATTTATAGATAATCGTTTCATTGCGCAACTGGAAATAAATACCCAGCTCAATGAGTTCGCTTCTACACAGAAGAAAACATGGGAAAACGAACCGGAAATCATAAAGTCTCTTTGCGAACAGATTATGCAGAGTGATATTTACAAAGAATATATGGCGAGTGAAACTTCTTCTTATGAGGAAGATCGTGAGTTGTGGAGAAAACTTTACAAAAAGATTGTATTTAATAACGTAGCGTTGGATGAGGTTCTGGAAGAGCAAAGTCTGTATTGGAACGACGATAAAGAAATCGTAGATACTTTTGTTTTGAAAACCATCAAACGCTTTACTCCTGAGACCGGCGAGAAACAAGAGTTGCTTCCGGAATTTAAAGATGAAGAAGATCAAGACTTTGCTCGTCGCTTATTCCGTCGCTCTATATTGAATGCAGATTATTATCGTCATTTAATCAGTGAAAATTCCAGAAACTGGGATTTGAGTCGTGTGGCTGTGATGGACGTTGTGATTATGCAGATAGCATTGGCTGAAATTTTAAGCTTTCCGAACATTCCGGTTAACGTGTCGCTGAATGAATACGTTGAAATAGCTAAATTATATAGTACTCCTAAGAGTGGAGGTTTTATTAATGGAACATTAGATGGAATTGTTAATCAATTAAAAAAGGAAAACAAGTTGACTAAAAATTAATATCTTTGTCTCATTAAGTATTAATCAAATTTAAGAATTAACGTATGAATTTATTGACTGTGTTTTTGCAGGCTCAGGGTGGAGACTACTCTTTCCTGGTAATGATGGTGCTGATTTTTGCTATCATGTACTTCTTTATGATTCGTCCTCAGAATAAGAAGCAGAAAGAAATAGCTAATTTCCGTAAAAATTTGGAAATAGGCCAGATGGTTATTACTGCTGGCGGTATTTATGGAAAGATCAAGGAAATAGAAGATAATGCTGTTGTGGTTGAGATTGCATCAAGCGTAAAAATCAAAGTAGATAAGAATTCAATCTACCCAGATGCTCAAGCTAATCAAACTAAATAAAACGTATGATTATGTTCGATAGAAAGAACATAAAAAGATCTTATTTGATAGGAATCCGGAAAATCAGAAATTTTCTGCTCAGTGATAAGAGCAGGGAATTTTTGGTTTTCTTGTTTTTTGTGTTCGTCTCTTTTTGCTTTTGGTTATTACAGACTCTGAATGATACGTATCAAACAGAGTTTAAAATGCCGGTTCGTTTGCGTAATATTCCTAAGGAAGTGGTTGTAACTTCTGAGCTTCCTGATGATATACGGGTGAGCGTGGAAGATCGGGGAACTGTATTGCTTAATTATATGTTAGGAAAAACCTTTTTTCCTGTATCCTTTGATTTTCAAGACTATCAAGGAATGGGAGAACATGTGCTCATTTCGCCTTCGGATGTAATTAAGAAGGTATCAGCCCAGCTGAATACTACAACTAAGCTTCTGTCTGTACACCCTGATACGCTCGATTTTATTTATACGCAGGGAAAAGCAAAGAAGATACCTGTGGCGGTTAGTGGACAGATTACTGCAGGTCGTCAGTATTATATTTCAAATGTCAAGCTTTTTCCCGACTCAGTCATGGTCTATGCTCCCGATGAGGTATTGAATTCATTGACAACGATTTATACGCAGCCTTTAGCTCAGGAGAATATTACAGATACGGTAAAGACACCTGTTCGTCTGCAGAAGATAAAAGGGGCGAAGTTTTCTCCTTCCTCAGCCGATGTGACGGTATGTGTAGATATGTATTCAGAAAAAACCTTGGAGATTCCGGTTGTCGGACTTGGCTTTCCGGATGGAAAGGTTTTGCGGACTTTCCCCTCAAAGGTGCAGGTCACTTTTCAGGTGGGTTTAAAAGATTTTAAATCAGTTACAGAGAAAGATTTTTTTATAGCTGTTTCTTATGAAGACCTGAAGAATAGCAAAAGCGATAAGACAAAGGTCACTCTTCGTAGTACTCCTGACTGTGTAAGCCATGTACGCATCCTGCCCAATGCAGTAGATTTTCTGATAGAACAACAAACTGTTGAAGTAAATATGCAGTAAAGATGATAAAAATAGGTATTACCGGAGGCATAGGTAGTGGTAAATCTTATGTGTCTTGTCTCCTGAAAGAAATGGGGGTTGACGTTTATGATACAGATAGTCGGGCTAAGCAACTGACTCTCTCTCATCCTTCAATCCGTAAAGGGTTGATAGACTTGTTGGGTGAGGAGGTTTATCATGGTGATTGCTTGAATCGTGCCTTAATGGCAGATTATTTATTTGCCAGTCCCGAAAATGCGAAACATATCAATGCGTTGATTCATCCTCGTGTATACGATGATTTCTGTAAATGGGCAGAAGATTACCGGAAGAGGGGAAAGAATATTGTAGCCATGGAGTGTGCTATTCTCTTTGAAGCAGGATTTGAGCATGCGGTTGATGTCATTTGGATGGTTTCAGCCCCTATAGAAGTGCGCTTACACCGGGCTATGGCGCGTGATCATGCATCAGAGGAACAAATTCGTGCACGGATAACGGCCCAGATGGACGATCGGGATAAATGTGAGCGGGCTGATTTTGTAATTATCAATGATGGAATCTGTGAGGTGAAGCCTCAGTTGGAAAAATTGCTCCAGCAGTTGGAAGAGAGAAAACATTTCTGATAGTTTGTGTATGTCATTGTTGAATTGTATTTTTGTTCTCTGAATTATTAACTCAAATTTAATAAACTTATTATGTTGAAAACTGTTTTAGCTATTTCGGGTAAACCGGGATTGTACAAGTTGATTTCTCAGGCAAAAAATATGTTGATTGTTGAAGCAGTCAGTGCTGATAAGAAACGTATGCCGATTTATGCAAGCGATAAAGTAATTTCACTGGGTGATATTGCCATGTATACAGATGCCGATGAAGTTCCTTTGGCTGAAGTTTTGGAGGCTGTGAAAGCAAAGGAAAACGGAAATGTTGCGTCTTTAGATTATAAGAAAGCTTCAGTAGAAGAATTGCATGCGTTTATGGCAGAAGTATTACCTAACTATGACCGCGACCGTGTACATAACGGAGATATTAAAAAACTTATCCAATGGTATAATTTACTAATATCTAACGGTATAACTGAATTCGTAGAAAAAACGGAAGAACCTGAAGCTTGATATACGAGTTCGATATAGTGTGCAGAAATAACTCAGGTCTGCACGCCCGGAAGTTTTTGGAAATTGCCATTTCTTGTTGAATAAAATCAGCAGGAAGTGGCAATTCCCTTTTGTTGTCTGTTGCCTCCTGTATTTGCAGGAAGACGCAGAAAATAGGCAAAAGTACTTGTTGATGAATAGTAGTGAAACCGAAGGGTAAGGTATAGGCAACTTATTTTTTCGATTCAGACCGGAATAGAGTAAGTGCTGTTACGTTGCATGCAGGTAACTACTCTTATGTTTTGTTTTCAGTGAATCGCAGGAGAGCTGTAACGGCAAACGTTACTGCGGTGCATGCGACAATCCAAATAAAGAAATGCTGATAACCTAAAGTGGTCTGAATCCATCCGGCAGCCATTCCTGGAATCATCATGCCTAAGGCCATGAATGCCGTACAGATGGCATAATGGGCCGTTTTGTGGGGACCTTCCGAAAATTGAATCAGATAAAGCATATATGCGGTAAAGCCAAATTCGTAGCCGAATTGCTCAATGAAGATGCAACTGTTCACTGTTTGAACCCGATTGCGCACCGGGATAATGACAGATGCCTCATAGGCAAAGTGCCCCTCCGTCAATGAAATTTCACTTTGTGCAGGAGGTAAGTAAGCTCCGATTGCTTTCAAGTGGAAAGTAAAGGCCTCCTCTCGCTCCATTTGTATCTGACGGTTATTGGGATTTACATAATCGAATTGCTTTTCTCCGGATTTTCGGGTATCTTCCTCTATCTCGGTATATAAAAACCCTCGGATATGCGTCAGAGTAAATCTTTGAAACAAAGTAAGGATAAGAGCATAGAGGGCTGAATAGGTATACTCCGGCTGTTTCTCAAGAATGGAGAATGCTTGTTTAAGACATTGTGTTTTAAACAGTAAAACCGAGCCGAAATCAAAATCATCGCGTACGCTTCCTTGCTGAAAATCGATGACCGGGTGCGGATTACGCAGACTGTTGGTCAGCTGATAGTGATCGGCATACACCATTCCACATTGCGGATTATCCAGATAGTCACACATACGCTCCAGTGCCAAATATCCTAACTCTAACGGCAGAACGAGTTGCCGCAGGAGTGCTTAAATGTTCTTTTAGTAGGAAAATGTGACCGGTTTGTAAACATGCCTGTAATTCTGAAATATTGTTATCTGATTGGGTATCACTTCTGTAAGGGAGGAAGCAGGCAATATTTTTGTTCATGTTAAATGCAATTATACAGATAAAGATAGGCAATATATCTTATTTTTTGCCTAACTTTGTACCCTAATTATATATCTGAAACTAATAAAAGACGCTATATGGCAAAGACTCCTTTACTGGGGAAGACTTTAGATGAACTTAAGATAATTGTACAGAGCTTAGGTATGCCTAAATTTACTGCAGGGCAAATAGCCGGGTGGCTGTACGATAAGAAAGTTGCATCGGTTGATGAAATGACAAATTTGTCATTGAAAAATAGAGAGTTACTCAAGGAACATTATGAAGTGGGGGCTACTGCTCCGGTTCATGAAATGCGTTCGGTAGATGGTACGGTTAAATATTTGTTTTGCACTCCGGAAGGAGATTATATAGAGTCGGTTTACATTCCCGATAATGACCGGGCAACCTTGTGTGTGTCTTCACAGGTGGGCTGTAAAATGAACTGCAAATTCTGTATGACAGGCAAGCAGGGGTATACCACCAGTTTGACGGCTTCTCAAATATTGAATCAAATATACTCTATACCAGAACGGGATACGCTGACCAATGTGGTATTTATGGGGATGGGAGAACCGTTCGACAATCTCGATGAAGTGCTTCGTGCGTTAGAGATATTAACCTCCGATTACGGTTATAAGTGGAGTCCGAAGCGCATTACAGTTTCTACGGTAGGGCTGAAAAAAGGGCTGACCCGCTTTTTGGAGGAAAGTGATTGTCACTTGGCAATCAGCTTGCATTCACCTTTCCCTGCCCAGCGCCGTGAATTGATGCCTGCCGAAAAAGCATTCTCAATCACCGAAATGGTAGAAATACTTCACCGCTATGATTTCAGCAAGCAGCGGCGCTTGTCGTTTGAGTATATCGTGTTTAAAGGAGTGAATGACAGTCTTGTCTATGCTAAAGAACTGATTAAGTTATTGCGCGGGTTAGACTGCCGTATCAATTTGATTCGTTTTCATGCCATCCCGAATGTGGATTTGGAAGGTACAGACATGGAATCGATGGTTGCCTTCCGAGATTACCTGACGAACCATGGCTTATTTGCCACCATCCGTGCTTCGCGTGGAGAGGATATTTTTGCTGCATGTGGCATGTTGTCAACAGCAAAGCAGCAGGCAGAAAAGAATAAAGAAACCATTTAATACAAAGAAGAATATGAAGCGATTTACTTTTTATTTGGGCTTGGCATCTCTGATGATGCTATTGCTGGCCTCTTGTCGCAATGGAGGAAAGAGTCTGATGACTCCTGTATCCAGCGGACGTCCGTATGAAGTTTTGGTTGTGGCCGATGATAACTGCTGGATGAGTCCGGACAGTGCACTCTTTCATGTATTGGATACAGATGTTCCAGGACTGCCTCAAGCCGAACGCTCTTTCCGTATTTCCCGGGTTCGTCCCAACTTTTATGACCGCAGCATGCGTTTGTTCCGTAATATCATTATTGTAGATATGCAGGATATTTATACGCAGACCAAATTTAAATATACACGTGATGCTTATGCGTCACCACAAATGATTATGACGATTCAGACTCCCAATCAAAAGGATTTTGCGGAGTACGTATCAAAACATGGTCAGGTTATCATTGATTTCTTTACCCGTGCAGAAATGAACCGTGAGGTTAAATTGCTGGAAAAGAAACACAATGAAACGCTCGCAACGAAGGTGGCCAGCATGTTTGATTGTACTATATGGATGCCTGTTGAAATGGAGTCGTATAAGCAGGGGAAAGATTTCCTTTGGGCATCTACCAATCAGAATGATATGAACTTTGTCATGTACTCTTATCCTTATACAGATAAAAATACATTCACGAAGGATTATTTTATTCACAAGCGAGATTCAGTCATGAAAATCAACTTGCCGGGAGCTCGTGAAGGAATGTATATGGAAACAGCCGATCCTGCATTTGTAACTGTGCGTGACATTGCGGTGAAAGGCGATTATGCGTTCGAGGTACGTGGCTTATGGGAAATGAAGAACGATGCCATGGGCGGTCCGTTTGTTTCGCATGCACGTGTTGATCAGGCAAACGGTCGTGTTATTGTTGTGGAGGGATTTGTATATAATCCGGGCAAGCTGAAGCGAGACCAGATACGTAAGTTGAATGCTGCACTTTATACTTTACAATTACCCAGTGAAAAAGGCACTCCTGAAATTCCGGTAGATGAATCGGTCGCAGAAGAAAAGATAGAAAAACAAGCAGAGTAAAAATAATTATGGAAGAACGTAAAATAAGAGTGGGAATCACCCACGGAGATATAAATGGAATCGGTTATGAAGTAATCTTGAAAGCCTTTTCCGACCCTACTATGTTGGAACTTTGTACCCCCGTTGTTTATGGTTCGCCCAAGGTGGCTGCTTATCACCGTAAGGCCATGGATATTCAGACCAATTTCAGCATCATAAATGCAGCATCCGAGATACAAGACGGACGGTTGAATATTATGAACTGTATCGATGATGAGCTGAAAGTAGAGTTGACCAAACCCACGCCGGAGGCGGGACAAGCTGCATTGGCAGCATTGGAGAGAGCAATGGGCGATTATCAGGAGGGATTATTTGATGTGCTGGTCACTGCTCCCATCAATAAACATACCATTCAGTCGGACACCTTTCATTTTCCCGGACACACTGAATACATCGAACAGCGGGTAGGTGAGGGACAGAAAGCACTGATGATTTTGCTGAAAAACGATTTTCGTGTAGCGTTGGTAACCGGTCATTTGCCGGTAAGCGAAATTGCCCACGAGTTAAGCAAAGAACTGATTCAGGAAAAGATGGCCATTTTCCATCGCTCCTTGAAATATGATTTCGGTATAGACAGTCCTCGTATTGCAGTATTCTCTTTAAATCCCCATGCCGGCGATAATGGATTGCTGGGTAAAGAAGAACAGAATATCATTATTCCGGCTATTAAAGAGATGACATCCAAGGGTATTCAGTGTTTTGGACCTTATCCGGCAGACGGATTCATGGGTTCCGGTAACTACACGCATTTTGATGGTATCTTAGCCATGTATCATGATCAGGGACTGGCTCCGTTCAAGGCACTTGCTATGGATGAAGGAGTAAACTTTACAGCCGGATTACCTATTGTCCGCACTTCTCCGGCTCACGGAACTGCTTACGACATTGCAGGAAAAGGGATTGCTTCAGAGGATTCATTCCGCCAAGCTGTTTATGTGGCTATCGATGTGTTCCGCAACCGTTGCATGGAGCGTGAAATCAGTGCCCGTCCGTTGCGTAAACAATATTATGAAAAACGGGACGACAGCGATAAGCTGAAACTGGACAGTGTAGAAGATTAATATACAAAACAAGTGAGCTGGTAAGCTTGTAAGTTCTTGAGTTGAGTGAAACGAGAACCTACAAGCTTCAGACTTACAGATTTTAAAACAAAATACTTAGATATGAAATTTGCAATCATTTCGGCCGGAGAAGGTTCCCGACTTTCTCAGGAAGGTGTTCAATTGCCCAAACCTTTGGTTCAGTTAAATGGGGTAGCTATGATTGACCGCCTGATTGACATCTTTGCTAAAAACGGTGCCGAACAAGTGGTGGTAATCATTAACAATGAGGTGCCGCAGACCAAAGAACATCTGGCAAAACTGAAAGAAAACTCACCTGTCCCTTTGGAGGTGATCGTAAAAACTACTCCCAGTTCGATGCACAGCTTTTATGAGTTAAGTCCTTACTTGAAAGACGACAAATTCTGTCTGACCACGGTTGACACCATTTTCCGTGAGGATGAATTTACCGCTTTTATTGAATCATTTAAGGCTTCCGATAAAGACGGGATGATGGCTGTAACCGATTATATTGATGACGAGAAGCCGTTGTATATCTCTACAGGTAAAGATTTAGATATTACAGGCTTTCATGATTCGGCAACAGCCGATTGCCGTTATATTTCGGGAGGAATTTATTGCTTGTCTCCCAAGGCAATAGATACCTTGCAGCGATGCATGGATGGAGGTATGTCGCGGATGCGTAATTTCCAACGGCAGTTGGTGGCAGATGGTTTGAAACTGAAAGCATATCCGTTCTCAAAGATTCTGGATGTTGATCATGCCAGTGATATAGTAAAGGCAGAGGCTTTTTTAAATCATAAAGAATAAGTTTTTCAGTTTTTGAGTTTGTAAGTTTACTGTAATCTGAAACGGCAGACTCAAGAACCTATGAGTTGAAAGACTAAATACGTAAAGGTTAAATTAAGAAATGTTTATAACAGAAAAAGAGATTCGGGTGATAGGAGTTAGCAGAGGCAATGAATACTCACCGAATCATGTAGGAAATGATGCTGCAATCTTTCGTATTGTAGCCGAAAACTTAGAGAAGAGAGGATGCAAGGTTGCTCTTTACCCGGAAAAAGAGTTTGTAGAAAGAAACGTGGAAGGAGATGTGGTTTTTGATATGGCTCGTGACCGGGCTACCATCAACCGTTTAAAAGAATTAGAAGATAGAGGTGCATTGGTTGTAAATTCGGCTTATGGTATTGATAATTGTGTGCGCAAGGCAATGACAGAGCTGCTGATAGCTAATCATGTGCCCCATCCGCGCAGCTTTATTGTTCCTACCGACGGAGCATTTACGGTTGATGTTTTTCCCTGCTGGATAAAGAGAGGAAATTCTCATGCGATGGTGAAAGAAGATGTAGTGTATGTAGAATGCAAGGAGGAGGCTGAATGTGTGTTGGCCGATTTCAGAAAACGAGGAATTCCAGAAGCTGTAGTCAATGAGCACTTGGTAGGCGATCTGGTGAAGTTTTACGGTGTTCTGGGAACTGATTTCTTTTATACCTTTTATCCTACAGAGCAGTCGCACAGTAAGTTTGGCTTAGAAGCTATCAACGGGGAAACAAGAGGGTTTCCTTTCGATGTGAAAAAACTCCAGACATACAGCAATCAGGCTGCCGAAGCTCTGAATGTTCCCATATATGGAGGCGACTGTGTGGTTTCTGCAACTGGAGAAATCAAGATTATCGATTTCAATGACTGGCCAAGCTTTGCACGTTGCCGGGAAGAAGCCGGTCCGAAAATCGCAGAATGTATTTATAATTGTATTATCAATAAACTGAAACAACAAAATGACTGAGAAAAAGAAGGGAATGGAAGCTTCTTTTAAGTCGATGGACACAGAAGAGTTTCTGGATATCTATTTTAATCGCCCGATAGGTTACGCTTGGGCCTTGTTTTTTAATAAATTTGGAGTACACCCCAATGTGGTGACTATTCTTTCTATCATCTTAGGGATAGCTGCAGGGATCATGTTCTATTTTCCGGATATGAAGCATACCCTTATCGGTATCTTTTTGCTGATGTGGGCTAATCATTACGACAGCTGTGACGGTCAGTTGGCACGACTTACCGGAAAGAAAACACGTTGGGGACGTATGCTGGACGGATTTGCCGGCGATTTATGGTTCTTCACCATTTATGCGGCCATCTGCTTGCGCTTGATGAACCAACCCTTGCCTTTGGGTATCGGCGCGGAAAGCGGCATGACCTGGAGCATTTATATCTGGATATTGGCCATTTTCTCCGGAACCGTTTGTCATAGCAAACAATGTACTTTAGCCGATTATTACCGTAATATCCATCTGTTCTTCCTGAAAGGAAAAGCAGGAAGCGAACTGGATAATTTCAAGCAGCAGCGTGAAATTTTTTATAGTCTGCCTTGGAAAGGTAATTTCTGGTGGAAGGCTTTCCTGTATTTCTATGGCAATTACACGCGTCAACAAGAAGGAATGACCCCCAATTTTCAGCGTTTCTATGCCTTGGTTCAGCAGAAATATGGCGACAATATCCCGCAGTCATTGCGCGATGAATTTCGTTCGTTGAGTCTTCCGCTGATGAAATACACGAATATTCTTACCTTTAATACACGTGCCATAGCCTTGTATATCAGTTTGCTTATAGGAGAACCTTGGCTGTATTTTGTATTTGAAATTGTGGTAATGACAGCCTTATTCGTTTATATGCGTCATCGTCATGAGCATATTTGCGCCAGCCTTTACCAAAAATACGTTGCCTGATGAAAGAAAAGTTTAGAAACATATTTTGGTTCTTTGGTATCTTTGCCATCGTGGTCATGCTGTTTACTTTCGACATGGATTATGAAGAACTTTGGCAGAATCTGCGGAAGGCCGGTATCTGGTTCCCGGCTGTTATTCTGTTATGGGTATTCATCTACTGTCTGAATGCGTGGTCTTGGTTTATCATTATTCGCGACGGAAAACATGCTAAGATTCCGTTCTGGAAAGTTTATAAGTTGACCATATCGGGTTTTGCCTTGAATTACGCCACTCCGGTTGGACTGATGGGAGGAGAGCCATACCGTATCATGGAGCTCACGCCTTATGTGGGAGCGAGCAAAGCCACTTCATCGGTTATCCTTTACGTGATGATGCATATTTTCTCCCACTTCTGTTTCTGGCTGGCATCTGCCATTCTTTATGTACTGGTTGAACCCATGAACTGGGGGATGGGCATTGTGCTTTCTGTTGTGGTAGCAGCCTGTTTACTTGCCATCTATTTTTTTGTGAAAGGATACAGAAACGGTATGGCAGTGCGCAGCCTGCGTATCTTGGGGCATGTTCCGTTTGTGAAGAAATGGGCACAACGTTTTGCGGTTGAGAAGAAAGAGTCACTGGAACGGGTCGATGCGCAGATTGCCGAACTGCATAGACAGCGTAAGACTACTTTTTATGCCTCTCTGGGGTTGGAGTTTACAGCACGTGTGGTGGGCTGTCTGGAAGTTTATTTCATCCTGAACATTCTGACTAGCGATGTCAGCTTCCTGGCATGTATCCTGATTATGGCGTTTACTTCTCTGTTTGCCAACCTGTTCTTTTTTTCACCCATGCAGCTTGGAGCGCGTGAAGGAGGATTTGCATTGGCTACCGGAGGGTTGGCCATTCCCAGTGCTTTTGGCATTTATACCGGACTGATAACCCGTGTACGTGAATTAATTTGGATTGTAATTGGAGTCTTGCTGATGAAAGTAGGCAACGGCACCGGAAATATAGAGAAACATGAATAAACTGACAGATATAAAAGGAGTAATCTTTGATTACGGAGGTACGATTGACACCAACAGCCGTCATTGGGCGAGTGTGTTATGGGAAAAATATGTGGAATTTCAAGTTCCGGTAGATAATGAAAGCTTCCGGGAAGCCTATGTGCATGGCGAACGTACGCTGGCACGGTTTCCATTGGTAAAGCCGGATCATAACTTTCACGATGTGTTGCGTATCAAGACTGATATTCAGATTAACTATCTGGTAGAGCAGGGTAAACTGAATAAGCAGCAGGCTGAAACAGAAGCGTATGCCGTTAAGGTGGCCGACGCATGTTATCAGTATGTGCTGGATGTTTTGCAGCGTACTCGTCCGGTAGTAAAGGAACTGGCTGAACACTATAAACTGGTTCTGGTATCAAACTTTTACGGAAATATTCAGACCATCTTGAAAGATTTCGGTTTGTTTGATTTCTTTTCCGATATTGTAGAATCGTCGGTAGTGGGGGTGCGTAAGCCCGACCCCGCAATATATCGCTTGGGAGTGGAAGCCATGGGACTTCCTGCTGCAAATGTATTGGTGGTAGGCGACTCCTTCTCGAAGGATGTAGTGCCGGCAAAAACTGTAGGCTGCAAAGTGGCATGGCTGAAAGGAGAAGGCTGGGGAAATGAAACCATTGATGAGACTCTTCCCGATTTGATTCTGACCGATTTGCCCGACTTGCTGCCTTGTCTATTGTAAAACCTGTAAACATACGAATTTAAAAAGATGGAAAAACAACGAGTTGCTTTAGTTGAAAAGCAATATATTATACCTTTCGTGTTACTGACCTCCCTCTTCTTTCTGTGGGGGTTTGCACATGCCATTTTAGATGTATTAAATAAACATTTCCAGGAACTGCTTGCCATAACGAAGGCACACTCTGCCCTGATTCAGGTAACCATGTATATGGGCTATTTTGTAATGGCGATTCCTGCCGGACTTTTCATTAACCGTTACGGCTACCGCCGGGGAGTGGTTTTCGGATTGCTTCTTTATGGGGTTGGTTCATTGCTTTTCATTCCTGGGCAGAATCTGATGTCGTTTAATTTCTTCCTGTTCTCCTTGTTTGTCATCGGTTGCGGACTGGTTTTCCTTGAAACTGCTGCTAATCCGTATGTAACCGAGTTGGGAGCCAAAGAAACGGCAGCCAGCCGCTTGAACTTTGCTCAGTCGTTTAACGGACTGGGATGTATCTTTGCTCCGATATTAGCTGGATTGGTTTTGTTTTCTGATGAAGAGCAAGGCGTTTCTGGTAACGTAGCATTGCCCTATGCCATCATGGGAGTAATCGTGTTGCTGGTAGGTATCGTGTTTACCCGTGTACGTCTTCCGGAAATCAAATACGAAACGGAGGTGGACGAGAGCGGACACCGCGTAAGCTTATGGTCGCATCGTCTGTTTATCTTCGGACTGATTGCCTTATTTGCCTATGAAGTAGGTGAAATCTCCATCAATAGCTTTTTTATTAATTACGTAACCGAACAAGACTGGATGAATGCTCGTCAGGCATCGCTTGTCCTCTCCTTTGGCGGACTGAGCCTGTTTATGGCAGGACGCTTCATCGGAAGTTGGATTATGCGTCGTGTGCGTGCCGAGAAAATGCTTTTCTGGTGTGCCACAGGAACTGTGGTTTCAACAGTCTTGGTAGTACTCGACTTGGGGCTGATTTCCTTTATCGCCCTGCTTTGCTGCTATGCGTTCGAGGCAATTATGTTCCCCACTATCTTTGCTCTTTCACTGAAAGGGCTGGGCAGTCACACCAAGCGTGCTTCATCCTTTCTGATGATGTCTCCGGTAGGAGGGGCAGTAGGTCCGTTGCTGATGGGCTATGTTGCCGATTGCTCAACCATGAGTATGGCTTTCATTGTTCCCTGCCTTGGTTATGTGGTGGTATGGCTGTATGCCCGCCGCATGTTGCAGGTGAAAGAATAAGCTGTGTGGTGTTCTATACACCAACTTTACATTGCTTCAAACTATAACTCCAGGGCTGATCTTCCAACGAAGGTCAGTCCTGGAGTTTTTGCGAAGATTAGAAGCAGTTGGTATTCTTTTCATTTAAGTTATGCATTGGGCTTGGTACTGCGATAAAGTAACTTTCCACAAATATCAGATATTGCCAGATGTAGGACGCATTTCTGCGGTACAAGCCAAGATAAAGACTGAAAGTGAGAACGATATATTCAATAAAGCTCAACGGATTTTTCAGAAGACAAGATGTGTTGCGTATAAGTGATATATCGAATATGGCGGTTGAATTCAATGGTGTAATAGATAATGGTTGGGTTCAGAGAATAGAATCTCAATGAGGAGACTTACTATATCTATAGCATAAAAAAAACGTCAAGACGTTTCAGTACAAACGTCTTTGGCTCAGTAGATTTTTAGTGGGGATAGCCATATAAATTTGCTATGCGGAAA
>URDR01000075.1 GCA_900546645.1 uncultured Bacteroides sp.
CTTTCAAGAATGAAAATCTTGCGTCCTAACCGATAGACGAACGGGCCATCCTTTGCTTGTGTTGAGGTGTTTCTCAAACACGGGTGCAAAGGTACGGATTATTTTTAAATCTGCAAGCGTTCGGGCAATTTTTTTTGATTTTTATGTGCTTTTTGTGTGAGGACCTTGTTTAAACATGCTTTTTTGGTGACTTAATCTGTGTTTTCAAGCCTTTTCTAGAGCAGGGAGGTATGAAAAGAAGTTAGTGATAGAGTATATAATTTTTTCGTATGCTGCGATACTCTTCCAGTTCTTTCTGCCATGTTTCTTTGATTGCTTTTTCACTGTCTCCTCGCAGGATGGCTTTTCTTACCTGATCGGTACCCATGAGTAGGTCGAACCAGCGGGGGCGCGTGAAGAACTTGCTTCCATTTCCTGTGCGGCAATAGCTTTGGTAGCTTTCTATGACATAGCGGAGTGATAGACCCCTTGGTGCAGACTGATGGCGGAGGTCTTTTCCATAACATTTCTGATTTTTATGAAGCGGATTTTTGTCGAAGCCTTCCAGTGGACGGGGGATGAAAAAGAATTTATCGGACTGCTCTTTTAAAATGGGGCTGCCGATGACTTGGAAGGGGTAGGTTGTTCCACGGCCTACACTAATGTCGGTTCCCTCAAACGGACAGAGCGATGGGTAGAGAGCGATAGCTTGGTCGTTAGGCAAGTTGGGAGAAGGTTTAACTGTCAAAGAATAGGGTTGTCCGTGGCTCCAGCTTTTTACTGTGATTACATGGAGGCGGCAGGTCAGTCCGCTGCCTAACCATCCTTCTCCGTTTATCATTTGTGCAAGTTCTCCCACCGTACACCCGTGGAGTACAGGAATAGGCAGCATGCCTACAAAACTTTTAAATGCCGGTTGCAATATCGGACCGTCGATATAGTCGCATGGATTCGGACGGTCGAGTACAATCATTTCTTTCTGATTCTCTGCACATGCCTGCATAATATAATATAAGGTACTGATGTAAGTATAAAATCGGGCACCCACATCTTGAATATCGAAAACCACTACATCCGTTTCTGCAAGTTGGGCTGCTTGCGGTTTCTTGCTCTTTCCATAAAGTGATGTAATTCGTACTCCGGTACGCGTATCGCGTCCGTCTTTTATGGTTTCTCCGGCATCGGCATTCCCTCGGAATCCATGTTCGGGGGCAAAGACTTGTACGATATTTATATTACGGCTGCATAGGGTGTCAAGTAAGTGCGTATTTTTGCAGAGCGAGGTCTGGTTAACTGCCAGTGTTACTCTTTTCCCTTGTAATAAAGGAAGCAATACCTCCAGGCGTTCTGCTCCACATTGCGGTTGAGATGAGACAGGAATGCAGCAAAATAAACAGAAAATAAAATAGCAAATTGTACGGATATTCATGTTGTTTTTAATTTGGAATTGAATAATCGGTAAAGTTAGCAGAAAAAGTGAGAAGCGAAAAAAGTCTTTGGCAGCTTTTTATTTCTGAAGCTGAAAACTGACAGGAATCGTATATTTTACGGGAACCGGTTTCCCACGTTGTATGCCTGGCTTCCATCGGGGCATGAGGCGTATGGCTTCAAGCACGATGGAATCGAATTCCGGGAAAAGACTTCGCAGAATGTAGGGGGATTGTACACTACCGTCTGCTGCTATCGTTACTATTACGATGGTTTGTTCCGGCATGGGAGGCTTTACGTTTTTTGTTTTTAGCAGATTCTCTATGGCTTCATGCATGTATCGCATAAGTTCTGTCATTCCTCCTGGAAATTCGGGCATGGTTTCGGTTATCATTCCTGGCATAGCTTGCTCTTTTCCTTCATTTTCCACTGCTTGTTCTACAACGGCAACTTCACCCATCAGCAGGTTGTCTTCCTGCATCACGATGGAAAGCAACGTCCTGCCTGTCAGACTGTCAGTGGGGATTTCCCGTTCGTTCATACCGATATATTGGATGAGAATTGGACTTTTGCCCGATACTTTCAATTTGAATCGACCTTGTTGGTCGGTAATAGTCCCATTGTGTGTCCCTTTTTCCACGATGGTTGCTCCGAGCAGCGGTTCTCCGTTTGAGTCTTTCACGGTTCCGGTTAGGGTAATGGATGTGGTATCGTTTTGTTCTAGTGCAACGTGTGGCGTTGAAGGAACTTCTTGCGGTATTGCATTGACTTGCATCGTAGCTGCCGATATGCCTATTAAGGTGACAGCTTTCCCCGCAGCACGCCGTAAGGCAATTTGTCGTTCCAGATAGTGTAATTCGGCTTCACATTGCGGGCAGGTACCTGTGCAGTCTTCTTCGAAGTTGCAAGGTTGCGGACAAAAGTCTATCTCGTTTCTTTGAGCAATGTTGGAGCGAATTTCTTTTAGTATCTTGCAGGTTCGTTTTCCTTGTTTCATGGTATGATGTATTTAAAGAAGTTGAATCGGGTGAATCCCGCTTTGCGGAGCTTGTGCTCAGAGCGGGCAACAGATGTTTCAGTATTGATACCGGGTATCAGAGGGAGTCGGATAAGGCACTGTTCAGCTTTTCCTGCACAGAGAAGCAAGTTGAGATTGGCTTCTACCAGTTTGCTGCTGCGCTGGGTATATTTGCGGTAAATTTCAGGATTGGTATCTTTGATGTCGATAATAAACTCGTCAATGTCAGGAATAACTTGCTCTAACAGGTCGGATGAGGCGTACAGGGAGGTTTCCAAGGTAATTCGCCATTGCTTTCCGCAGAGTTGTCTGAATTGATGAATAAAATCAGACCAAGCCAGTGGTTCCCCACCTCCGAACGTGATTCCTCCTCCGGTAGCCAGAAAGTAGAGTTCGTCTTGTTTTACTTCTTGATAAAGGGTTTCCGGTGTGTGCCATAGCCAGCGGTCAGGGGAGGTGTGACACTGCGGGTTGAGGCAGTAACGGCAATGCAATGGGCAACCATGGAATGCGGCAAGCGTAGTTACGCCTTCTCCATCTGTCTGGATGCGGTGGCGGCATAGACCGATAAAAGGAGCAAATAAGTTGAGTTTGTCCATACTTATAGAATCTTGTCTTTAACTTCAAATGTACTAAAAAAACAGATAAAAGATTCGGGGCAGGGAAAATAATTGTATTTTTGTTGTTCCTAAACAGATTGTAAAACTGATAAAGATTATGAACGCATTAGCACTTATAGACAAATATTACCCAGAAGAAAATGAATTAAAGCACATTTTGCTGACTCATAGCCGTTCGGTGGCCGATAAAGCCCTGGCACTAGCCCGCTTGCATCCGGAGTTAAAACTGGACTTGCAATTTATAGAAGAGGCTGCTCTTTTACATGATATCGGTATTTTCCTTACCGATGCCGATGGCATTCACTGTTATGGTTCCCATCCTTATATTTGTCATGGTTATTTGGGAGCTGATTTGGTGCGTAAAGAAGGTTATCCCCGCCATGCATTGGTATGCGAACGTCATACGGGAGCAGGGTTATCACTCAAAGCGATAGAAGAACGGAACCTTCCTATTCCGCATCGTGAAATGGTTCCGGTAAGTTTGGAGGAACAACTTATCTGTTTTGCTGATAAGTTTTATTCAAAAACGAAATTAGATAAGGAAAAAAGCTTGGAAAAAGCACGTAAAAGTATAGAACGCCATGGTGAGGAAGGTCTGGAACGGTTTGACAATTGGTGCCGCCTATTTTTGTAATGCTTGATTATAAGGAAAGAATAAAGTTTATGGGCGGTCTCCAAGAGCTGAGGTTATCTCTTTTCTTGTATAGAGGATGACGTGAAAAGGGATGGCTGCTTAAAAGAAAAAATAAATTAAAAACACAGGCTTTGGCGTTTATTTGCAGGAGAATGCTTACTTTTGCACCGCTATATTGCGTAAAAAACAGATAATGACATCATTTAAACGAACAACATATTTACTATTATCTTTATTTGTATTCGGTTTTTTCTGCTCTTTCTATGCTGAGGCACAGCGCGTAAAAGGAAAGCGGACAAGACGGAGCAACATGGTTGCCGCTGATTCATTGGCGGGCGATTCGCTTCTTGCTGATTCGTTGGCCATGGACACATTGAAGAACGAGAAGAAAGAACCGCTTGATGATCCTGTGGTTTATGAGGCGAACGATTCAATTGTCTTTACCAAGGAGGGCTTTGCTCATCTGTATGGAAACGGAAAGGTTAATTATCAGAATATAGAACTTACTTCGGCTGTTATTTCGATGAACATGGATAGCAGTACGGTATATGCGCGAGGGGTATCTGATACAACGGGGGTTGAATCGGGTACGCCTGTGTTCAAGGACGGTGAGACGCCCTATGAATCAAAAATCATGCGCTATAACTTCAAGACCAAGAAAGGGTTTATCAATAGCATCGTAACTCAGCAGGGGGAAGGCTATGTTACCAGTGAGGAGGGTAAGAAGGGAGCCAATGATGAAATTTATATGCGGCATGGTCAATATACCACTTGTGATAACCATGAACACCCGCACTTTTATCTGAAACTTTCAATGGCAAAAGTTCGTCCGAAGAAAAATGTTGTTTTTGGCCCGGCTCAGTTGGTGGTAGAAGATGTACCGCTTCCTATTGCGGTTCCTTTTGGTTTCTTCCCGTTTAACAGCAGCTATTCTTCGGGATTTATTATGCCTACTTATGGTGATGAGATGAACCGCGGATTTTATTTACGCGACGGTGGGTATTATTTTGCCATCAGTGACCGGATGGATTTGAAGGTGCTGGGGGAAATCTTTACCAAAGGGTCATGGGGACTCTCAGCAGCATCGAACTATAATAAGCGATATAAGTTCAGTGGCTCGTTTAACACCAGTTATCTGGTAACAAAAACGGGTGAGAAGGGGATGCCCGACTATTCGGTGTCGAAGGATTTCCGTATCCAGTGGAGTCATCGGCAGGATGCGAAAGCAAGTCCGAACAGTTCATTCTCTGCCAGTGTGAACTTTGCTACCAGTAGCTATGACCGTTCTAGTTTGAGCAGTTTGTATAATCCGCAGGCTTATTCTCAAAACACGAAAGCTTCAAGTGTAAGCTATTCGCGTAACTTTCCGGGAATAGGGTTGAATATTTCAGGGACATTTAATATTACTCAGAACACCCGTGACTCTTCTTTGAGCATGACGTTGCCTGATGTGAATATTTCGTTGAACCGTATTTACCCTTTTAAGCGGAAGCGCTCAGCTGGTGATGACAAGTGGTATGAGAAGATTTCTTTTCAATATACCGGTAATATCACGAATAAAATCAATACAAAGGACAATTTGCTGTTTAAGACACCGCTGACGCAGTGGGATAATGGTATGCAACATAAAATTCCGGTATCAGCAACATTCAACTTGTTTAAGTATATCAATATTGTTCCGTCGTTTAACTACACGGAGCGTTGGTACTTGCGTAAGGTGATGCAGAGCTATGATGCCAGTGCAACTTCGCGTGACCATGTGAAGCGTGATACGATTAACGGATTTAACCGTGTGTACGATTACAATCTGTCGCTCCAGATGAATACGAAGCTTTACGGTATGTATAAGCCTCTGTTTATGAAAAGTAAGGAACTGCAAATTCGTCATGTCTTTACACCAACAGTGAGCTATACTTATACTCCTGATTTCGGAAAGAAGAAATACGGTTATTATGACACCTATACATATACCGATGAAAAAGGGGAGGTGCGTACCGTGGAATATTCTCCTTACGACGGTGCCGTATATGGCAAGCCGGGAAAAGGAATGTCACAGAGTATCAGCTTCTCGGTAGATAACAATATCGAAATGAAGATGAAGTCGGATAAGGACTCAACCGGATATAAAAAAATCAGTTTGATTGACCAGTTGGGAGGATCGCTTTCTTATGACTTCGCTAATCGTCGCTGGAGTGACTTGAGTATGAACTTGCGTCTGAAACTGACCAAGAGTTATACATTTAATATGAATGCCTCATTTGCTACGTATGCCTATCAGTTTGATGAGAATGGCAATGTAGTTGTAGGCGACCGGACAGAATGGTCGTATGGACGCTTCGGTCGTTTCCAGGGATATAGCGGCTCGTTTTCTTATACGCTGAATAATGATACGTTTAAAAAACTGTTTGGCAAGAAGGAAGACGATAAGAAAAAAGATCAGAAAACTGATAAGGAAGAGGAGGATGAAATAGATGAAGAAGCAGAAGATGCCAATAAGGGGAACTTGCGTAAAACGGAAAAGGCATCTGTTGATTCGGACGGTTACTTGGCATTTAAATTCCCCTGGAGCATTAGCTTGAGTTATAGCTACAGCATCCGTGAAGATCGTTCGAAGCAGATTAATATTAAAAAGATGCGCTATCCTTACTCTTTGACGCACTCTTTGAATGTTTCCGGAAACTTTAAGATTGGAAGTCGATGGAATATGAATTACTCTACGGGTTACGATTTTACGTCAAAAGAGATGTCTATGACTACGCTGAATATTACACGTGACTTGCACTGTTTCAATATGAGTTGCGGTTTGGTATTTGGTCCGTTTACATCGTATAACTTCTCGATTCGTGCCAATTCAAGTATGCTGACCGATGCGTTGAAGTGGGATCAGCGAAGCAATACGGGTAGCTCGGTTACCTGGTACTAAATAATGAATGACGAGTAATGAAAAATGAAGAATGAAAAATCTGGAAGAGTCCGTTTTTTCATTCTTCATTCTTCATTTTTTATTTTTTACTTTTCATTTTTCATTAAATCAGCATCATTCCCAGTTCATTACATTCTTTACGCATCTCATCTGGCCAAATGCTTGCTTGTATCTCTCCAATATGTGCTTTCTTCAGATAGAGCATACACAGGCGAGACTGCCCGATACCTCCACCGATGCTTAGTGGAAGTGAGCCCTCCAGAAGACGCTTGTGGAAATAAAGTTTGGCACGTTCTTCCTTTCCTGCCAGCTTCAGCTGTTTTATCATGGCTTCAGCGTCTACACGAATTCCCATAGAAGAAAGTTCGAAAGAGCGCCCCAATACCTCATTCCATACCAGCAGGTCTCCGTTTAATCCCGGAAGTCCGGTTTGTGGGTCGATTGTGGTATAATCATCATAGTCGGGGGCACGCAAATCATGAGGCTCACCGTTGCTCAACTTATTTCCGATTCCAATAATAAAGACACTTCCATATTTTTGTGTAATCAGGTTTTCACGTTCCTTAGGTGTTTTGTCTGGGTACATTTGCAGCAACTCCTCAGAGTGAATGAAATGGATGTCGTGTGCCAAGAATGATTTGATTTGCGGATACATTTCACAAATCATGTATTCAGTGCGGCGCATAGCCGAGTAGATACGCGTTACAATATCTTTCAGGAAGCTTACTGAGCGTTGGTCTGCGGTAATAGCTCTTTCCCAGTCCCACTGGTCTACATAAAGAGAATGCAGGTTACCCAGTTCTTCATCTGCACGGATGGCATTCATATCCGTATATATGCCATATCCCGGACCGATTTGATAATCAGCTAAAGTAACACGTTTCCATTTAGCGAGTGAATGTACCACCTCGGCTTGTTGGTCGCCTAAATCTTTAATCGGGAATGAAACGGGGCGTTCTGTTCCGCTTAAGTCGTCGTTTATACCCATTCCTTTCATAACGAAAAGGGGAGCGGTTACGCGTCGTAGACGCAGCTCTGATGAGAGATTTTGCTGGAAGAAGTCTTTTATTTGTTTGATACCCAACTCGGTTTGTTTCATGTCGAGTAGTGGACGATAATTCTTTGGTTTTATCAAGTAACTCATATGATTAGGTTTGATTAGTTATATTGTCTGGCAAAGATAGGTATATTTATGAAATGTGCAATTAAAACAGATGATAATATTATCAAAATGTTTAAAAGAAATTATGATTCGTGACATTTTATATATTGTATATGCCAACTGTTCCTTTTCAGGTAAGATTTTGAATTCGGTGACAGATTCGGTGACAAACTTCGTTAGAAAATTTCTCGCCTCTGAATAAGGCATAAAGAAAAATGAAAAAACGGGGAGGGAGCAACAAAAATCTCTGATTGCAGCAACTATCTGTGTGTTTCTGAAAATATTTTGTTTAAAATATTAGGAATAAACAGAATTATGTTATACTTTTGCCTCGCCTTTTAGGAGGAATGGAATATGCACCCGTAGTTCAATGGATAGAATAATGGATTCCGGTTCCATCGATTGGGGTTCGACTCCCCACGGGTGTACTCACTTCATTTTTTTTCATAATATGCGAGTGCAGGGCGAAGTGATTCGCGATGCACTCTTTTTTTATTTTTATCCAATAGAAGATGATGCATTATACTTTTGAAATATGTGCTAACTCGGCAGAGAGTTGCGTAGCGGCACAGGCAGGAGGAGCACATCGCGTAGAACTTTGTGCCTCTATGCCCGAAGGAGGAACAACTCCTTCGTTCGGTGAAATCAGACTTGCACGTAAGTTGATCGATATCCGTTTACATGTCATTATCCGTCCGCGTGGAGGAGATTTTCTCTATACGCCCTTAGAGCTGGATGTCATGGAGGAAGATATACATATGGCGCGTCAGGCGGGAGCCGATGGAGTGGTTTTCGGCTGTCTTACTCCGGAGGGGGACTTGGATATGCCAGCCATGAGGCGTTTGATGAAGATTTCTGAAGGGATGTCTGTAGCCTTTCATCGTGCGTTTGATTATGTCCGTAGTCCGGAACAAGTATTAGAACACCTGATCGATTTGGGAGTAAACCGTGTATTGACTTCCGGTCAGCAGCCTACTGCCATGCAAGGGGCGAGTTTATTGGCTGAACTGGTTCGTCAGGCAGCAGGTCGTATTGTGATTATGCCGGGTTGCGGAGTTAATGAATGGAACATAGCCGAACTGGCTGCATGTACAGGTGCTTCTGAATTTCATTTTTCGGCACGCGAGTTAAAAGAGAGTAAGATGTTGCTGCGTAATCCGGCCTTGTCAATGGGCAGTTCAGACCAAGATGAATATGCACATCCCGTAACTACGGCAGAACGTGTGCGTCATACGATTCAAGCATTAAGCAAATAATCTTTTTCTTTTTTACAGGATAGTATAAAAAAAAGACATCCTACTTTTGATAAACCCCAGACTTATGTCGGGTAATCAGGTAGGATGTCTTTTTTTTATGGTAAAATCAACCTTATCGGATGATTGTCATTTCATCGATGAGATGGCGTGCACCTGCGAATTTATCAATGATAAACAATGTGTAGCGGATGTCTACACAAGCAGCACGCTGTAGCTGCGGATTGTAGGCGATATCTCCGGTAAGACCTTCATAGTTTCGGTCAAATCCTGTACCAATCAGCTCACCGCGTGAGTTGAATACCGGTGAACCAGAATTACCTCCGGTGTTGTCGGTTGCAGTGGCAAAGCAGACCGGCATACGTCCGTCGGGCATGGCATATTCACCGAAATCTTTCTTTTCATACAGCTCTTTCAGTTTGGCAGGAACCACAAACTCCGGGTTGTTGGGGTCTTCTTTTTCCATCACACCTTTCAGTGTAGTATAATAAAGATACTCCTTGCCGTCTTTCGGCTCATATGAACCGATTTTGCCGTAGGTCAAGCGCAGTGTAGAGTTTGCATCCGGATAGATTGCTTTACCCTCGTAGCGGCGTAAATCCAGCATACCTGCCACCCACACTTTATGTGCACGGTTATAGGCATCGGTTTCAGCCTTCATCGCATCACTGGTGGCCTGATATCCTTCTTTTACCGATTGGGCATAGCATACCATCGGGTCTTTTTCCAAAGTTTCAGCGTTTGGATTTTTGAGGAACTTGTCAAGTGCAGCCTTGCTGCTGAAAACCGATTGAGTAAAGCAAGCATCCACAAATGCGTCTGTGCTGCCGTTATATTTATCGGCTATCTGTTTGAAGATGCTGATGTGCTGTTCAGTCGGAACCAAGCGGGCATACAAGGCAATCAGCTGTTTCGATACTTTGCGGTCGACCTCTGGGCTATAATCCTTATTGAAGAATTTATCTCCCTCTTTTGTAAGGTCTTCAATTGCTTCAGCTGTAGCTTTTTTATCCTTCTCTTTCAGTGCCTTTAGCAGCGGAGCCGTATCCGGTATTTTAGAGAATTCAGTACCCAGCATCAGTGCCTCATAGATAGCCTGCTGATGATAAACAGCCTGGAAACGTTTAGCTACAATGTTCTTGATGCTTTGATAAGCCTCCTGGTAAGCCATATTTCCGGTCTCTTTTCCGAAAGCGAGCAGACTTTCCTGTTGTGCCTCTTTCTTGTTCAGCACTTTCAGGTTGATTAAGCCCTCATTCATACCGATGGCATTTTTCCAGTAGTTGGCAGAAGAAGCATATTTAGCAGCATACTGGATGCGTGTCTTGGCATCTTTCTGCATTTCTTCGCCCAATACGCGCAAGCGAACTCCGCGCACCGTATCACGCATGAAGTTGGTAGTCTGCATCCGTTCTTTTACTTCATCGCTGATCATGTAGCGCCAGTTACGTCCGGGGAATCCCATCACAAATGTAAAGTCACCCTCTTTGATGCCTTTTAGATTGATGGCAATGTGCTTTTTAACTTTCAGCGGCGTGTTGTCGGCACTGTAGTTGGCCGGTTTGCCGTCAGCAGTGGCGTAGATACGGAAGATAGAGAAGTCTCCACAGTGACGAGGCCACATCCAGTTGTCTGTATCAGCTCCGAACTTACCGATAGAAGAGGGAGGAGCTCCCACCATACGCACGTCTTTATAGTTGGTTTTAACAAACAGGTAGTATTTGTTTGCTCCATAGAAAGGCTTCAGTTCCAGTGTAGTAAATTCGTCAGTTTTGATTTTTTCAGCTTTGGCAAATCGTTTAGCCACGGTTTCCAGATAAGAAGGCGACAGGTAATTTGTTCCGTCAGGGTCTTTATCTTTAGCCAGTTGCTGCTGAACATAATCAGTCACGTCCAAGATGCGGTCAATGAAAGTAACCTGTAGCCCTTCGCATGGCAATTCTTCTTTACGTGACATGGCCCAGAAGCCATCAGTCAGATAGTCATGTTCTACTGAGCTATGTTGCTGTATATAACCATATCCGCAGTGGTGGTTTGTTAAAACCAAACCTTCTGCCGAGATGATTTCTCCGGTACAACCGCCCCCAAAGTGCACCACGGCATCTTTCAGGCTGATGTTGTCAGGGCAATAAACCTGATCAATGCTGATGTCAAGACCTAAATCTTGCATGACGGCAGCATTTTGCTGTTTCAGGTCGGTAAGCATCCACATTCCCTCATCGGCAAGAGCCGTGAGGGAAAAAGTAGATAATAAAGAGATGAGTAGTGTATGTTTCATTATTCAACGATAGTCATTTCATCAATAAGATTTTTGCATCCTCCCAGTTTTTCAACGATAAACAACACGTAGCGGATATCTACGGCAATACAACGCTGCAGGTTGTTGTCGAAGTTGATGTCGCCTGAAAGCGATTCCCAGTTGCCATCGAAAGCAGAACCGATCAGTTCTCCGTTTCCGTTCATAACCGGTGAACCAGAGTTACCTCCGGTAATATCGTTTGTGGTCAGGAAGCAGGTCGGCATTTCTCCGTTTGGCAGTGCATAGCGTCCGAAGTTCTTGGTAGCATACAGTTCTTTCAGTTTGGCAGGAACCACGAATTCCGGGTTGTTCGGATCTTCTTTTTCCATCACTCCTTTCAGGGTGGTGTAATATTTGTAATGAACTCCGTCTTTCGGATCGTATGCTTTAACATTTCCGTAAGTCAGACGGATGGTAAAGTTGGCATCCGGAGCTTTCGGAGTTGGAGCATACATTTCGCACAGTCCGCGTACAAAGGTCTTATGTAACAGGTTGATGTCACCGTTAGCCTGACTTAACTTGTCGCTCAGTTCCTTGTATTTCTGGTTGACAGTAAGGGCATATTGTACAGACAGGTCTTTGCTGAATACATCCAGCGTAGGATTGCTGATAAAGGCATCGAAGTTTGCCTGATTGGCAAAAATACTCTGGTTATAAAGTGCATCTACATAGGCATTGTAGTCGCCTTTGAAGGTCGATTTAATGGTCTGGTAGAATTCAGGTAAGGCTTCAGTCGGAACTTTTTCAGCATAAAGAGGCAACAATGCTTTTGCTACTTTGCGGTCAACTTCATGGTCGTAGTCTTTGTTATGAACGGCATCGAAAGCTTCTTTTAGCGCATCAACGGCTTTTTCAATATCTTTTTTCTTGTTTTTCTCCAAAGCAGCCATTAAGCTTTGAAGTGCATTGGCCTTTGATGAAAGCGTAAACTCGATTCCGCTTCTGAACGTTTCGGTGAAATAAGTCATTTGCGTACGCAGGGGAGTTACGCGGCCTACGTACGAATTGATTTTACTGACCACAGCTTCATAATCTGCATTTTGTTTTTCCTTGGCAAACTGAGCGAAACGAGCTTCCTGTTCGGCTTTAGTTTCCAATACGTTGTTGTCGATGATTGCCTTATTCATACCGATTGAGTTCTTCCAGTAGTTGCTTGAAACAGCATATTTGCTGGCATACTGGATGCGAACTTTATCGCTGGCAGCCATTTCTTTGCGCAAGACACCCTGACGCGCTTCACGTACAGTGATACGAGGAATATTGGTTCCTTCCATGCGCAGGCGTACTTCACTCTGAGTCAGGTAGCGGCTGGTGCTTCCGGGGAATCCCATAATCATGGCATAGTCGCCTTCCTGCAGTCCTTTCAGCGAGATGGTAAGGTGTTTTTTTACCTGCAAGGGCACATTCGATGCGCTATATTCAGCAGGATTTCCTTCCTGATCGGCATAAATACGGAACATAGAGAAGTCGCCGGTATGGCGAGGCCACATCCAGTTGTCGGTTTCACCTCCAAACTTACCGATAGATGAAGGGGGAGCTGCCACCATGCGCACGTCACTGTAGGTCTTGATGAAGAAAACATAAAACTTATTTCCTTCATAGAAAGGGAGAGCCAAGGTTGATACACCCGGTTTACCTTTCAGGTCGCTTTTCTTTAATTCATTGTCAGCCAGCTTGCGGAGATATTCAGCTCCGAAAGATTCAGCTTCACTTACTTTACCTTTATTGATGTCTGCATTGACCTTGTCGGTTACATCAGTAATACGTTCTACAAACTTGAAGGTCAACCCCGGAGTAGGCAGTTCCTCCTGATAGCTTTTAGCCCAGAAGCCATCGGTCAGGTAATCGTGCTCTACCGAGCTATGTTGTTGAATAGCGTCGTAACCGCAGTGGTGATTCGTGAGAATCAATCCGTTGGGTGAAATGATTTCTCCGGTACATCCGCGTCCAAATATACCTACGGCATCTTTCAGGGTGATTTTCCCTGGATTGTAAATGTCAGCGATGTCCATAGCCAAGCCTTGCGCTTTCATTCGGTCGGCAAGGTTCTGCTCCTGCATGAGTTGGAGCAACCACATCCCTTCATCGGCTTTAGCCGGAGTGAAGGCGGCACAAATCAGTGCGAGTGCTAAAACTTTTAATTTTTTCATTCTGATATACTTTGAGTTAATAAATTTTATAGGAGACGAGGCTGACGGCGTATTAATTTGCTTGGTTTCAGCAGAGGATACTTATCTTGTCGTCAACTAAGAGCTGCAAAAATACGAAAAAAAAGCATATTATAAGCGTTTTTTACTATTCTTTCAGCTAAATCGTATAAAAAATATTCAACTTGGGCAAACATGGTTTTGAAACTTGCTTTATGAATAACAATTAGAAGGCAGACTTCTGTCAATCTGGTACATGAAAATGGTAAGATTCTGAATGAAAAGATGTGATTGGATTTGTTTTTCAGGCAAGAAAAAGAAATGCCTTAGCCGGTTCCTGAAAAACGATCGGGTAGGTCAAGGGCATTACTGCCCTCTTCCCCCCTCAGAACCGTACGTGAGGGTTTCCCCTCATACGGCTCAAGCTTTTCAAAGTCTCTGTTCGTGTGCAGAGACCGGCTCATCCTACTTCTTGTTTCCATTGTTTTTTACGGGATAATTTGAAACATTCATCATGAACCAACAGATTGCATTTCCGTCCGTCTTGTACGGTCGGCATTACATTCCATGCCTTATGCGTGTCAATCGGTTCACCACATATCGGACATTTCCGACCTTGCTTTTCCCATAGG
>URDR01000076.1 GCA_900546645.1 uncultured Bacteroides sp.
TTCTGTGACATACAGAACTAAAAGCTATATTTTTTTACTTGCGAAACTTAAATAATATATCAATTTAAAGAAAGTTCACAATATGATTTTCCTTAGCTCGCTTCTTATCAAAGAAGACCAAGCCCACATCATATAAATCAAACGTTACTCTTACCTGTTGATCAGCAAGCAATACCTCTTTCCACCATCGTTTTTTCTCTTCACTCCCGTAAGGATTAGCTACAACCAGACAAGTACGTTCATGAACAAATGGAAGAATCTTTTCAACTACCTCTCTATAATCAGGAATATCAGCCACATGAATCAGATCAAGAGGAGCTTTTGCCGTAGATAATACTTGTTCCATCTTATCTACTGCATTTCCCGACAAATAGGTAATGTTAGATTGAGAAGAGAATATACGCTCCACAGACTCTTCACGCATATCGGAGATGGTTAGGACAGACGATTTCGGACAAGCTTCTGCAATATAACGGGTAGTCAAACCACTTCCTGTTCCCACCTCTACGATGTTGACCGGCTGCAGATAATTAGCTAAACGAAATAGAAAACGATCAACTTTTTCACGATAATGGGGTAAATGACTTACTACTCTGCGCAAATGATGCAACGATGCAAAAGCATAGTATGGAGCTTGTTCATAAATAACGAACGTAATCAAGAAGAAATCGGAAGGCGAATGTACCCCATAACCACAACGATGGCGGAAACGCCGACACCAGTTTAAACCTCGTAACCAAATACCTCCCATACTATTTCCCTGTTATAAATCATTATGAGAGCAAAGATATAAAAAAATGCTGCTTCGCAATACGAAGCAGCATTTTCTTATTTCCTACAGATACTTTATTTGCGAGAACCTAATTTATCATCCATATACAGAATACCTGCATGGTCTCCGCAACGTTTCAACTTTTCAACAATACCTTGTGCGGTAGCTTCTTCTTCCACCTGTTCACGAACATAGCTCCATAAGAAATCCTGAGAAGCTTTGTCTTTTACTTCTGCAGCTACATTCACTAAGCTGTCAATTAATTCAGAAACATGACATTCATGTTTATACACGTGTTCAAAAACTTCAAGCACACTGCCCCAGCCTTGTGGAACAACATCTATTTTATCAACCTTAGCCACACCGCCACGTTTCGCCAGATAATCAGCCAAATCATAAGCATGGGCTAACTCTTCCTGCGACTGAAGACGCATCCAGTGAGCAAAGCCGTCGAATCCTTCGCTCTTCAAGTAGAACGACATTGACAAATAAAGGTTTGAAGACCACATTTCGGCAACAATCTGATCGTTAATCGCTTTTTGTAATTTTTCTGAAATCATAGCTATATAATTTTAATGATACATTAATATCGGATATTCGCGTTTCTCTTTTTGAAGAATGTCCTTTCTTTAATATAAACAAACCAAATGCCAAAAATCCTCTGCATGAGAAATATTTTAATTATCTGTCATCTTGGCATGATACTTAGGAAAAGGCTGCATCATTCGCTCCTTCCCCCAAAAATAAGGAGAAAGATGCAAATAATCAATAACCCATGCCAATATAAAACAGCCTATAAGAGTTATTAACAAAGATACTGTCAAGAACAACATTCCTGATGAATCGAAAGCAAAGACATTTGCCAAAGGCTTTACCGCCATTGTGAATATCGGAGAAAAAATCAAAAGAACAAAAGTATGTTCTCCGATATAACAACAAGTCTGTTTTATTGTCTCTGAAAGATATCTCACCAAAGTCAGTCCGATACTCATAGCAAGATAAGTAAGTAAAATTCCTTCAGGAAGTGCCCTATCTAAATTATTGGGTGATAAAGCCAACAGAATGAAAGGAATCACTGCCCAAGCCGAAGGACGGAAAAAGTCAAGAAACTGTAATCGGCTCCGACGTAAAGCAACTCCGGCTGTAAAATAAAGTGCATTGGGCAAAGACAAAATACCTACGCAAGACCAACCGGCATAGCATAATGCCAAAACAATCAAAACTGCCAAATTAGTTCTCCACAAACAACTAAACCGATTAACCAAATAATAAGTACTTCCACAGAGCATCAACGTGTGTAAATACCAATAAGGACCTAATGGATGAAGAAATAACTTGTCAGCCCACAGCAAAAAACTTAAATCATCTACACGGTCGCGCACTGGAAGAACAGCCGACATCAGCACATAACCTGTTTCCATCAATGCATAAGGAACAAAAATCCATCTCATTGCACGAAAGAACTGAGTTCCGGATTTCTGCACATTCATCAAATAACCCGAAATAATCAAAAATGCCGGCATGTGGAAGGTATAAACCAACGACTTTACATACGGATAGGTATCACCTATATAACGCAGGTGAAATACAATCATCAGCAAAATAAATATACATTTCAGGAAATCAATTTCCTCTACCCGCTGCTTCATATATAGAGTTTGTTTTAATGCTATTTTTTTAATAAGATTCAAAGATAGTGCTAAAACCCGATATGAGCAAGCAAAGCATTTAAGCCATCTGCCAAATAGCAATCGAAAAAACAGCCTTTAATTAGTAAGACAAAAAACAGCTCTATTGTTTCAACTGAAACAAAACGACATACTTCCTACTGAGTACAAAGCAATTCACCATCCTAAGGTTTTATATTGCATAGAGAAAAGAATATCTTCTATTTACATATTAACAGTTCAAGGGCTCTAAAAAATCAGATCTATTATTTGTTTTCCCAAATAAAACACTACATTTGCATACCCTTATAACACCTTACTATACTAGGACTAAAATCACATGAAACCGAATAGTCACATCAGCGAGAAGGAACTTGTTTTCCTACTGACAGAAGGAGATGAGAAGGCTTTCTGTAAATTATACAGTTTATACAGAGCACAGCTCACCTTCTTTGCTTTCAAATTCTTAAAATCGTCTGCCTATACCGAAGACATAGTACAAGAAACCTTCCTTCATGTCTGGCTCAGCCGAAAGTTCATCCGAACCGACCAGCCTTTCTCTGCCTACTTATACACCATTGCCAAAAACCGAATTCTTAACCAGCTTCGCAGCATGGAGCATCAACAGCTTTTGGAAGAGCATCTGCTAAAAAATGCTATTGACTATACAGAAGATACACAAAACGAACTTCTATCACAAGACTTGAAGGATATCATACAAAAAGCATTCGAGGCTCTCTCACCCAGGCAGCAGGAAGTTTTCCGGTTAAGTCGGGAAGGACAGCTTTCTTATAAAGAAATAGCTGAAAAGTTAGGTATCTCGGTCAATACAGTTCATGAGCATATTACTTCATGTTTATACACCATCCGACACTACCTCATCAAATATGGTAAAGTCAATTCCAACTTACTCACCATCCTTTTATTCATTATATTTAAAAAAGGTTAATTCATCCCCCCATCTTCTCTACAGCGGTGTATTTATTATAAAATCGCAAACCAGATAAGAAGATGGAAAAAAATCAAGATAAACAGCAAATACGCCGATACCTGAACGGAGCCTATAACAGTCATGAAGCAAAAGAAATGGCTGAAAGCCTACTGCGTGCCGATAAAGAGGGCATTCTGGACGACTTGGCAGATGAAGTTTGGGAGGAAGCCTTATCATTGCCCGAACCTTCAGACCAAATCAAAGAGCAGTATAAGAAAGAAGCTCAGCACCTGCTTGAGAGTATGCAGTCTCAAAAACGCTCATTCACCAAGCGGATACTCTATATGGCTACGGGTATCGCTGCATCTATTCTTGTGATTTGGGGAGCCATTACTATGAAACAACAATGGGATATCCAACACATCACAGTAGCTCAAGCAACAACCGGCTTCGGGGAGAAGAAAGAATTGACCCTCTCCGACGGCAGCCAAATCATATTAAATGCCTGCTCAAAATTAGAATACCCTTCCCAGTTTATCGGAGATAAAAGAGAAGTACAACTCGTTGGAGAAGCCTACTTCAAGGTCCAATCAAATCCTGAGCAACCTTTTCTAATTCATACTTCTGATTTTCAAGTAGAAGTATTAGGCACAGAGTTTAATGTGAAATCATATGCTCATGACCAGGTTCAATCGGTAGAAGTGGAAAACGGAAAAGTACAAGTAACTTTGCCCGAAGACCGAATCCGGCTAAAAAAACAAGAACAAATCTACCTGAACAAGCAGTCGGGTGAATACAGCAAGTTAAAAAGAAGTGAGAATAAAGTAGCAGCATGGCGCAATGGGGCTTTGCATTTTTATCAAACCCCACTGACCGATGTGGCAAAAGAACTCGAACGAAGATACCATTGCAAAATATCTTTCCGCCAAGGAGAAGTATTTGAGAATCTCATCTCTGGCGAGCATGATAACCAAAGCTTAGAGTCGGTTCTGGAGTCACTACATTACATCTGCGGTATCAACTACGAAAAGGATGGAAATCAAATTACATTTTATAAATAAATATCAACCTTTATTGCCTGAATGCCTATGAAATCATCTCCCTAATTACCAAGAGAAGTAAAAGTTTAACTCAGGAAAGCTTTTATCTCATCCGATACACTGCCACGGCCTCCAGCCGATGAGTTGACAGCGTATCCGCTGCTTTTACAACCTAAATCTTACCATTAAATCACAGCCTTATGAATATGAATTCTATTCTAAAAAAGGAAGGCACACACTACTCTCCTTTTGCTGCTTTTTTACTATTCGTATGCTTATCTGTTATTTCTCTACAGACCTATGCACAAAACGAAAGCAGTTTAACCTTACAAGTGAAAGACCAGAATGTAGAACAAGTTTTTACACAAATCACTAAACAAATCGGAATAAAGTTTTTCTATGACCATGAAACGATTCGCCAGGAGCCTCCGGTTAGCTTAAATCTTTCAAAAGCACCTCTGAGCGAAGCACTTAATGCCATTAGCCAGCAGACTCAACTGCGCTTTGAGCGTAAGGGGAATACGGTATTGGTCAGCAGTAAAACAAAGCAAAAACAAACAGAAACGAAAAAAGACCCCATATCTGTAAAAGGAAAGGTTTCTGCCAGCAGTGGAGAGGCCATTATTGGAGCCAGCATCCAAGTGAAGGGAACTGCTACCGGTACCATTACCGATATGGACGGAAACTTCAGCCTTCAGGCAGAAGAAGGGCAGGTCTTGACCATTTCATACATTGGATATGAATCGGTACAAGTGAAAGCCGGGCGCAAACCTCTGAGCATCACCATGAAAGAAGACGATGTAGCAATGGATGAAGTTGTGGTAACCGCCTTAGGTATCCGCAAAGAGAAGAAAGCATTGGCTTACTCCGTAACCGAAGTAAAAGGTGAAGACATGAACCGCGTGAAAGTAGCCAACCTCGCAACAGGTCTGGCAGGTAAAGTGGCAGGTGTCAATGTATCAAAACCGGCTTCAGGGGTAATGGGTTCCAGCCGAATCATCATCCGCGGTAACGGCTCACTGAATGGTTCAAACCAGCCTTTATACATCATCGATGGTATTCCGATGGATAACACCAACTACGGACAAACAGGCATGTGGGGTGGTACTGACGGCGGTGACGGTATCTCATCAATCAACAGTGAAGATATTGAAAGCATGTCTGTATTGAAAGGTGGAACAGCTGCTGCTCTGTATGGTTCTCGCGCTTCGAACGGTGCCATTGTCATCACAACCAAACGCGGTTCGGTAGGTAAAGTGAAAGTGGAGTATAACCTTTCTTATACCAACGAACAAATCATGTTCAAAAACGATGACCTGCAATGGGAATATGGAGCCGGCTCGAACGGTGCCAATGCCGAACAGATGGCTTATGGCGTAGCTATGCAGCAGATACAGCAACAAGGCTACCCAGAATCCATGCTCCCGGTATTGATAGAAAAAATTGCCCCGAGTTTGGCTTCACAAATCAATATGTTGTCATTTGGAAGTAAGTTAGACGGCAAAGACATAATGCAGTTTGATGGCGTACGCCGCCCGTATATCGCTTCCGGCAAAGACAACTTCAAGAACTTCTACCAGAATGCCTGGGCGCTGACCAACAACCTGGCCGTATCGGGTGGTACAGAAAAAGTACAGTACCGTATAGCTGCCGGTGACCAACGCTTCCACGACATCATGCCTAACTCGAAACTGGAACGTAACAACATCACCTTGAACGTACAGTCTAAACTTGACGAGCATCTCACCATCAAAGCAAACGTGATGTATGTACGCGAACGCGCCAAAAACCGTCCGGGATTAGGCGACTTGACCTCGAATGCCAATGCTACTTTATTCATGCTTTCACCCAACACCGATGTACGCCTGCTGGAAAAGAGAGTGGATGACAAGGGAATGGAATTCCTGCCCACAGGCCAGACTTATATCGGAAACCCCTACTTCATTGCCTATAACCACAGCAACAAAGACAGCAAAGACCGTGTAATCGGTTCTATCGAAGCACAATATAACTTCACTCCGAACTGGTATCTGCGCGGAAAATTCGGAGGCGATATGATTAACCGCCGCAGCGAAAACATCGTTCCCTACGGAACAGCGGTAGATAACGACGGATCAATCACCAGCAGTGCTATATACAACGGTGAGTTCAATGCCGAAGCTATCTTGGGATATACCAATTCCTTCCGCAACAACCTGTTCAGTGTAGATGCTTTCTTGGGATGGAACACCATGGGAACTTGGTATAACCAGACCACTGCTGCCGGACAAGGATTCATACAGCCCGGTTTTGAAGCCATGGGAAGTAATACCGTAACAAGCGGAAGCACCTCTAAATCGGAAAGCTATATCAACTCTATTTTTGGCCAGCTGGAACTTTCTTACCGAAGCATGGTTTACTTGACACTGACCGGGAGAAATGACTGGTTCTCTGCTTTGTCATACAAAGGAAAGAACAGTTCGAACCATATTTTCTATCCTTCAGTAGGTGCCGGATTCATCATCAGTGAAGCGCTTAACATGCCCGAATGGATTCCTTACTTGAAAATTCGTGGTTCATGGGCACAGTCAGGTGGTGCCGTAGGTCCTTATAACTTGGGGTTGACTTACGCATTCAATCAGAAAATGTTCGGTCATCCTATCGGCTATATCGGACAATCCATCGTACCGAACCTTGACTTGAAACCATTGACCTCGAATGCTTATGAAATCGGTTTGGATGCCCGCTTCCTCAATAACCGCATCGGTATTGATTTTACTTATTACGTACGTAACACCAAAGACGATATCGTAGATGCCGGAGTTTCTTCTGCCTCTGGTTATAAAGGCGTTCGCATCAATGCAGGTAAAGTGCATAATCATGGTGTGGAACTCTTGCTGACTGCCGTTCCGGTCAAAACAAAGGATTTTACTTGGAACAGTTCATTAAACTTCTCTTATAACAAGAGTGAAGTAAAACGAATTACCGACGATATCAATGAGTTCATCCTGGAAACAGCCCGTACCGGTCATGACGGTGACAACTGCGGTCCGGCTTTCATCTATCACGAAGTAGGCGAACCTTACGGTATCATTAAAGGGGAATCTTACAAACGGAACGATAAAGGTGAAATCATGTTCGACGACAATGGTCTTCCCATGAAAGGTGGCATCAAAAAACTGGGTGAATCGGTTGCTCCATACACCTTAGGTTTCAGCAACAGTTTTAATTATAAAGGCTTCACATTAAGCTTCCTGATCGATGCAAAAATCGGCGGTGACATCTATTCCATGACTAATGCACACATGTACAGCTTCGGTCGCCATGCAGGCACTTTACCCGGACGTGAAGGCGGTGTACTGGGACAAGGCGTCAAAGCCGACGGAGTAACACCGAATGATGTAAAAGCTGACGCCATGAGGTATTACATGGCTATGGCAGGAATCACTGAGGAGTTTGTTTACGATGCTTCTTTTGTGAAACTTCGCGAACTTTCATTCGGCTATTCCTTCCCGCAGAAATGGATTAAGAAACTGGGTATGTCTGCTCTTTCTTTAGCCATCGTAGGACGTAACCTCTGGAACATTTATGACGATGTTCCTTTGGTTGACCCGGAAGCCATGCTGAACATTGGCAATGGTCAGGGATTTGAGTCATACGGAATGCCGGCTACTCGCAGCATTGGTTTTAACTTGAATGTGAAATTTTAAAAATGGACAGCTATGTTAACAAGATATTTAAAAGCAACATTGTTTTGTGCTGCAGGCATGTGCCTGACTGCCTGCGATTTTGAGGAAAAAAACTTGAATCCTAATGAAAGCACGGTCATTACTCCTGGTCCGCTGTTAACCTATACCCAGCTGAATACAAGCGTAGACGGCCATACCAAAAATATGCAAATTGGCTGCTGCATGATGATGGTTCAGCAAACCGCTTCGTTGGAAAGTACCGAAGCAGGTGTGGGCGACAAGTATTATATGATGCAGGCTCCCTCAACTTCATATTTTCTTGATTTTTACAGTACAGCCATCAAGAACTGGCGTGAAATGGAATACCAGGCTGCACAGAAACCTGAATATCAGAACATGCAGGCAGTAGCCAAGATTTGGGGAGCCTTCCTCTTTCAACGGATGACCGACTTGTACGGAAATGTACCCTATACTGAAGCTGGATACGGATTCCGTCAGAATATCTACAAACCGAAATACGATACACAGGAATCTATCTACGCCGATTTGATAGATCAGGTAAAAGAAGGTATCAGCCTGCTCAATGCCGATAAGCCTGCTATTGAAGGCGACTTATTCTATAACGGCGACATCGACCAATGGAAAAAGTTCGGTAACTCTTTGTTGCTCCGCCTCGGAATGCGCCTGAGCAAAGTAAAACCTGAATTAGCTGCAGCTACGGCTAAGGCAGCCATCGAGGGAGGTATCATGAGTGAAGCAAAAGATATGTGCCGGGTGAAGCATATTGCCGGCGGACGCGATGAAGACAAGAATCCGGTAGCTTTACGCTTCCAGAAAGATGACTACATCGGACAGGGAAAGGTGAAAATTAGCCAGACCTTCATGAATCATCTGCAAGCTACAAATGACCCTCGTATCGCTGTATTCTGCTCGCTGAAAGACGGCAACGCCGACCCGAGTATCCAGAAAGGTCTTCCTAACGGTTATGATAAAAATACCATCAGTACCAATTCTGACTATACCGGCAAGCTTGAAGATTACTCAAACTTCAATACGAACGTAATCTTGCGCGAAGATGCACCAACCCTGCTTCTTATGCCCAGCGAAAGCAAGCTGCTTCAGGCTGAAGCTGCTCTGCGCAACTGGGTAGCAGGCGACCCGGAAGCCCTCTATAAAGAAGCCATCCGCCTCTCCATGCAGGAACAGAAAGAGGCTTACGGCGTGAGTATCTCCGAACAGCAAGTAAACGACTATCTGGCACAGAATCTTTTCACAAATGCAGCTTCGCAAGAAGAAAAGCTGGAGGTACTGGGTAATGAATACTGGGTTACTACCTTCATGAATGGGTATGAAAGTTATGCCAACTGGCGTCGATGTGGATATCCTAAACTGACTCCTACCCATTATGCCGGCAATGAAAGCAACGGACAGATACCCCGACGCTTGCCGTATGCCATTGATGAATATACCATCAACAAAGCAAACGTTGAGCAGGCTGTACAGCAACAGGGAGCCGACAACTTGAACACCCGTATCTGGTGGGACGTAGCCAAGTAATCCAAAGACAACACTTAAACAGTGAACTATAACCCTTAAAAAACAACATTATGAAAAAGGCTTTTTATCTGACAGCCCTGTTGGGTCTGCTCTTCTCTTGCTCACAAACAGATGAGCCCGAGGTTATGACCCAGGATGAACCAACTGCCGAAACACGCGGCTTGTTCACAAAAAATGTGGTGATAGAATGGAATGAGGAGGGACAGGAATTAGACGGCTTCGGCATAGCTGAAGCCGACTGTGCCGCCGATATTTTCACCCATCCCAAAAGAAAAGAAGTCATGGATTTACTTTTCGGCAAAGATGGGTTGAATATAAGTATGCTCCGTGGAGAGATTTTCCCGCATTACTGGATGAAGGAAGGAGACACTTCTTTTGATACGGATGTAAGAACAGACATGCCGCTTGGCGACCCGTACTTCCAGCAAGCTGAAGCCAACGAGCTGAAAAGAAGAGGGCAATTATGGGTTACTCAACAAGCCAAACAATTATATCATGTAGATAAGCTGTTCTTCAGCACCTGGAGTCCTCCCGCATGGATGAAACAAGACGGCTACATCACTGAAGATAACTTTGCTTCACATGGTTCGCTGAAAAAAGAATATTACCAAATGTTTGCCGATTACCTGGTTCAGTTCGTACAGGCCTACAAGGAGGCCGGAATGGATATTTATGCCATATCACCGGTCAACGAGCCAAACTACGAGGCGAACTGGAACTCATGTAAATGGTCGCCCGAACAGCTTGCCGACTTTATAGCCAACTACATGGGACCAACGTTCGAAAAGCAGGCAGTAAACCCGCAAATCATTTTCGGAGAACTGGCTCAATGGTCTACACTGGTACTCGGAACATTCAATGTAGTTTCAGCCAAGAAGTATGCAGAAAACGTAATGGAAGCTAATCCTGATGTACTTAAATATGCTGATATTGCAGCAGGTCACGGATATAATATTCCACGCATTCCTTATGAATTCCCTATCGTACCTTATGACAAGGCTGTAGACCAGGGGCTGAAAGTATGGCTGACAGAAATCAGCTCTGCGCTCGACAATTATGACGGTTCTATGGATAACGCTATCCATTGGGCAGAGGTCTTCCATAAATACCTCACCAATGCGCATGTCAATGCTGTATGCTGGTGGACAGGAGCCAGATATACCGATACAAATGAAAGCCTCATCAAACTGGAACAAGGCAACTTCCAGATTCCGAAACGGTTCTATACGTATGGCAATTACACGCGCTACGTAAAAGTAGGCAGCAAGCAAATCCGTACCGACAAGCCTATCTCTACTACCGGAAAACTGTTACTGACCGCATTCAAAAACAACCGGGAATATGTAATGGTGGCAGTAAACAAATCAAAAGAACCAATCACAACTACCATCCAAGTGAAAGGCGGCAGACCAATCGGGGAGTTAAAGGCTTACATCACAGATGCCGAACAGAACTGGAAAGAAAGTACAATAACTAAAGATGAATCGAACCTGTATCCGATTACCGTTCCCGCTATGAGCGTGGTAACCTATGTCGGCTCGGTTCAATAAAAAACAATACGTATGAAATTTCAGCGATATGCAAAATTAATACTGGCATGTGGCATGCTGCAGGGAGTGCTTTCGCTCCCTGCACAACCGGCCGGTTCCATCACCCTCCGATGCAACGACTTGCGCCAAACCATCGACGGATTTGGCGTGGGCGAAGCAGATTGGGCAGACGATGTATTCATTTTTCCCAAACGGGAGCAAGTGCTTGATGCGCTTTTCGCGCCTGACGGATTAAATGCCAACATCCTCCGGGGAGAGATTTTTCCTCACTATGCCACCGGTAAACTTCAAGCAGACTTTGCCACTGCTTCCGACACCAGTTTACACGTGGCTCAGCACCCCGAAAAAGTAGAACGGAATGATTTACTGCGCCGGGGACAATTTTGGCTCACCTCGCATGTGCAGCAGAAGTATCCGGAAGTACGGTTTACTTTCTCTACCTGGAGTCCTCCTGCCTGGATGAAAGACGGGAATCGGGCAACCGAACTGTATCCGGCATCTCAAGGAAAACTGAAAAGTGAACATTATCAGCATTATGCTGATTACTTAGCCGATTTCTGTGAAGCGTATAACAAAGCCGGAATTCCCATCTATGCAGTTTCACCCTCCAATGAACCGGGATATGCGGCTCCTTGGAATTCCTGTTTATGGACCCCTCAAGAGATGGGCGACTTTATCCAGCATAACCTGCTTCCTACCCTGCAAAAACGGAATCCGGAAGTCAAGGTGCTGTTTGGTGAAAACCCGGCATGGTCAACCGTATTCGACCGGCTCAAAATGATTTCCTCGGCCGATTTTGTCAACAACGTACTGCAAACTCATGCCGATATGCCTGAAAAGAACATCATCGCCGCCGGACATGGTTATGTATTACCCGATACAATTCCACTTCCGGCAGAATTAAGACGCACCCCCATCGTTCCTTTTGAAGAGGCTTTAAAACGGAATATCCCGATGTGGGTTACCGAAATAAGTGACATCACCCCGCTGGATGTTTCCATGGAGGATGGGCTGCGCTGGGCTACTGCTTTCCATGAGTATCTGATGGAGGCACAAGTCAGTGCCATTATCTGGTGGTTGGGAGCACAACCCACCAAGACCAATGAAAGTCTGATCGTCTTGAATCAGCAAGAGGGCAGCTTCATCAAAACCAAACGATACGACACGTTTGGAAACTATACGCGTTACATTCCACGTGGAAGCCGAGGTATGGGCAACCAGCCGAACGGACTTCCTGAAGAAGTAAAAGTTTCGTCCTTCCGTTATGGCAACCAGTTCACCATCGTTGTGGTCAATCCCACCGACAGGCAGCTGACGTCTCAGCTTCTGCTTGAAAATGGTAAAGTTGTAAAAGGTTCGCTGAGAAATTATATTACCACAGCCGACAAACAATGGTCGGAAGGTACAATTACAGGAAGTACTTTGGAATTTTTGCCGCAAAGTGTAACCACTTTTACCGGGGAACTGCAATAAGTTCTGACAGCATACCCCGCTGTATGGATTTTTATCTCGTAAGAATAACCACGTATTACGAAACAACACTCTAAAATTCACTAAAAGCCGAAGTTCATTCTTCCAAAGAAGAGCTTCGGCTTTTACTGTTTTGCATCCTATACAAACTTACTCATCGTGCCGAATCTATTCCTGCCACAAAAGGCAACAAATCATAAATTAGAGATTTCCAAAGGAGCAAATCATTCTATATAAACATAAACTAACGTGAGTTCGATATAAAATTAGAAAATAGACAGTTGTCCGTCATTGACAAAATTTACATCAATGGCGGGCTTCTTCTCAAAAAAGCAGTATGCTGCAATAGCAGACAAGGAATTTGCAATGAAGTTGTTAAAAGAGCGATGTCTTGAGTGTTCTATCTGAGCAATATTCTTCAGTTCGTCATTAACTGTTTCAATCAAGGCTCTTTTTCTAAGCAGAATCTTGTCGGCAATACTCATCAGTGAATTCTTCATGTTGCTTTTTACCTTTGTAACAAGCTGAATACCGTTTAGGAAGAGATTTTCAAACAAAGCCTGTCCAATATATCCTTTATCTGCACATAGTTTTCCCTTAATATTTTCCACGAACTTACCCTGTTTCAATGGTTCCCGGTCATCCATGTTTCCAGGTGTGAACATAAAATTGAGAATCTCACCCTTGTCATTGATTATCAGATGCAGTTTGAATCCGAAAAACCATCCCATTGAACATTTTCCACGCTCGGCTAGTCCCTCAAATGTCTTATGAATAAGGATTCTCTGGTTGCGACAAACACGTAAAGGAGTGGAGTCAACAAAACTGATACCGGTACAGGTTCCCAACAGTACTTTTTTGATGAAGATGGTCATGGGAAGCAATACTTCCTTCTCAAGTTCCACAAAACGGTTATAGGAAACCTGACGCGAAAAAAGGTGTTTCAGATGTTTACAGACATATTCTTTGTTGTAATGTTTGAAACAACGGAAACCACCGGAGTGGAACAGGATTAGAATAACCATAATCTCAGCATCACTCATACGGTTGGGTTTGTTGCGATGCCTGGTCTTCTTATCCTCAATCATATATTTTTCCTGTTGTAATGTGAATTCCTTGCAAAAATCATCGGTCATACAATAAATCTCTGTAACTTTAGACTCTGGAAACATAATGGTAATCGTTTAAATGTTATAATTCAACACTATAAATTTAATACTTTTATCGCTATGTTCCTAATTATCAATAAAATATATTTGTTCTTATTTCGAACTCACGTTAAGGTAACAAAAAACAAGGGTGTGTTCCCGTCGGATACAGCCCTTGAGAAACTGGTTTATCTTGCATACCGCAATATACGGAAGAAGTGGACCATGCCACTGGCTAACTGGGCTACAATCTCACAACAATTAG
>URDR01000077.1 GCA_900546645.1 uncultured Bacteroides sp.
ACCTTAAGAGAAAGTGGAACCCTGCAATGGCTCCTTATATTTTCATGGAACGCAACGGTATCCATATCATCGATTTGAACAAAACCGTTGTTAAAGTTGAAGAAGCTGCTGAAGCTTTGAAACAGATTGCAAAATCAGGAAAGAAAGTCCTGTTCGTTGCTACTAAGAAACAAGCTAAACAGGTAGTAGCTGAGAAAGCTGCTTCTGTAAATATGCCTTATGTTATCGAACGTTGGCCGGGTGGTATGTTGACCAACTTCCCGACTATCCGTAAGGCTGTGAAGAAGATGGCGACTATCGATAAATTGACTAATGACGGAACTTATTCAAACTTGTCAAAAAGAGAAGTTCTGCAGATTTCACGTCAGCGTGCTAAATTGGAAAAGAACCTTGGTTCTATCGCTGATTTGACTCGTCTTCCGTCTGCATTGTTCGTTATCGATGTATTGAAAGAAAACATTGCTATTCGCGAAGCTAACCGTTTGGGTATTCCTGTATTTGCTATCGTTGATACAAACTCAGATCCTTCAAACGTAGATTTCGTAATTCCAGCTAATGATGACGCTACCAAGTCAGTAGAAGTTATCTTGGATGCATGTTGCGCTGCAATGGCTGAAGGCTTGGAAGAAAGAAAAGCTGAAAAAGTAGATATGGAAGCTGCTGGTGAAAACGCACCGAAAGCTGCCAAGAAAAAAACTACTAAGGCTCGCATGGACAAAGCTGAAGAAGAAGCGATCAACGCTTCTAAGGCTGCCGCTTTCATCGACAAAGAAGAAGCTTAATATAACTTAACTGAGAGTTGGGAGTTGGAAGTTGAGAGTTACTATATACAGCAATTCTCAACTCCCTATTCTCAACTCTCAATTGCTTTATACCGATTTATTTATTAACTCAATAAAAAAGAAATACTATGGCTGTAAGTATGGCTGATATCACCAAGCTTCGTAAAATGACTGGAGCTGGTATGATGGACTGTAAAAACGCTTTGGCAGAATCAGAAGGCGATTTCGACAAGGCAGTGGAAATTATCCGTAAAAAAGGACAGGCAGTAGCTGCAAAACGTTCTGACCGTGAAACTTCAGAAGGTTGTGTATTGGCTAAATCAACAGGTGACTATGCTGCTATGATTGCTTTGAAGTGTGAAACTGACTTCGTGGCAAAAAATGCAGACTTCGTTGCTTTGACTCAAGCTATCTTGGATGCTGCTGTTGAAAATAAATGCCAGACTCTTGAAGAAGTGAAAGCTCTTCCGATGGGTAACGCTACTATTGCTGACGCAGTTATCGACCGTAGCGGTATTACTGGTGAAAAAACTGAATTGGATGGTTATTTCTTCGTTTCAGGTGCTTGCACTGCAGTATATAACCACATGAACAAGAACCAGCTTTGTACTATCGTAGCTTTCAACAAGCCTTGCGAAGAAAAAGTGGCTCATGAAATCTGTATGCAGATTGCAGCTATGAACCCGATTGCTATTGATGAAGCTGGTGTTCCTGAATCAGTGAAAGAAGAAGAAATCAAGGTTGCTATCGAAAAAACTAAGGCTGAACAGGTTCAGAAGGCTGTAGAAGCTGCTTTGAAGAAAGCTGGTATCAATCCTTCTCACGTAGACAGCGAAGAACACATGGATAGCAACATGGCTAAGGGATGGATTACTGCTGAAGATGTAGCTAAAGCTAAGGAAATCAAGGAAACAGTTGCTGCTGAAAAGGCTGCTAACTTGCCTCAGGCAATGATTGAAAATATTGCTAAAGGTCGTCTGGGCAAATTCTTGAAAGAAGTTTGTCTGTTGAACCAGGAAAGCATTATGGATCCGAAGAAAACTGTTTCTGAAGTATTGAAAGAGGCTGATGCTGAATTGGCTATCGCTGACTTCAAACGTTTTACTTTGCGTGCTGAATAATAAAGTATAAGATGAGCTAATTCTTTCGTCAGTAAATTCTTTATCTGAAGATAGAATTTTCATTGATAATTTAAAAAGACCTTGTCATAACGCTTTGCGGAGTGTTGGCAAGGTCTTTTCTTGTATATTGTTACTGCCTGCTGAAAGTCGGCGCATATTCAGGCTTTGCCACCGGTCATAAAAATGAAAAAGCCTTGTATGGCTTGTTCTGGAAGAAAACCGGGCTGCATACAGGTTTGACGGTGATGCAGGCAGACAAAAAAAAGCGGCAAAAATTTGCCGCTTGCTGATTATTGAGAACGAACCTTGTCGGTTAGTTTTTCGATACTATCGGATTAGCACCGGAAGTAATGCGCATAGCCTCTGGATGGTCTTTGATAAACGATTCGATATGGCGTACCCGTTTTTCTTCCAAGATTTCATCTACGGCAATTAAAATACCTGTTTCTTCCACGTCGCCGAAGCCGTCATTGATGGCAGTACCAAACATGCGCATGGTAGGTGACAAGCTCATATAGGCATTCACCAGAGGAGGAATATTATATCCTAACTTGCGTACTTCTGTATTCAATACCTTATAATCTTCTTTAAACGTATCATAGCAGAATAGTTTTTTAAGCATGTCAGGATCTGTTTCTATCTTTAGCGGCTCCATGGGAGTGATAAGTTCATCTTTATCGGTGAAATGTTTTTTCAGGAAATATAATATCATATCCCTTCCCAGGCGGCTGTAACTGGGATACATGGTCATTTTTCCGAAGAAATATTTTACGTTCGGCTTAATCACGGTTAGAGCTCCTAATCCGTCCCACAGATTATCGAGTGCGAACAGCCCTTTTGATCCAGCCCGGGTAGATTGATACTCCAGTGTTACAAATGAGCGTCCCAGTTCGATGGTAGTGGGCAAATATTCTTTCAGGAACTTTTCAGAGAAGTTAAACATATGTGCAGTAGCCAATATCGGTTTGCCATGTTCATCAAACTTCACTTCGTTTCCCAAGAGATACCGGTATCCTCCCAAGATTTCTTCAGCATCAGGATTCCATACGATTAGTTGCTGGTAAGGTTCTTCCATCAAGTCGTATTCATCCAGGTCCATAGACAGTCCTGTTCCACCTCCGGCAGCTCGGAATGCGATTTCACGTAAGCGTCCGATTTCCTTTAATACGTTAGGCGCATTCTTCCATGTTACAACATAAATTTCGTTGTTGCTTTTATTGGTAAAGCGCAGGCGTTTATCTTCTGTAAGTTCCGATTTCAGTATTTTCTTGTCAATCGGCGCAATAATCTCTTCCATATATATTAATTAATATCGTCTTTTCAAAGTTTGTAAACCAGTTCACGGACATAATCAGCCCATTCTGTTGCTGATTTTGATTTGTCGAATGTTTCCCATGGAATAGGTTTCCCTATGCTGACACGGAAAGTTTTATGGCGATTTTTCATCATTTCATCTGCCAGGTAGAGCATGGCTATATTAAACTTTATTCCAAAGAATTTGCAGGCATTAGCCAGACTGTAGAAGAAGTTGGAGTTACGTCCTTCAAAATGGATAGGGACGATGTAGCGATGTGTTTCCACACTTTTGGAGATAAAGGTTTTTTTCCAAGTCAAGTCTTTGATAATTCCGTTTTGCCGCCGTGAACATAATCCGGCAGGGAACATGATGATATGGTCGTTCGACTGGAATCCGGCCTCTACCATTCGGGGGAAGTCGCGTGACTGTGATCCGGTTTTATTGATAGGGATGCATAGCGGAGCGAGTCCGTGCAGGTTCATCAGTAAGTCATTCACCAAATACTTGATGCGTCCGTTATAATGTTTACCCAGCAGATACCCTAAGGCAATTCCGTCTTGTCCTCCCAAGGGGTGATTAGACACGAATGTACACAATCCGTCTTCGGGGAGGTTTTCCTGTCCATGTATATCCAGTGTAACATCAAGGAACTCCATGCAAGCTTCAAGAAAATCCACTCCTTTCTTGTCTGCCACTCGGGTCAGAAACTCGTTCAATTCATCTTGGTGTACGATGCGCTTTAAGTAGGAAACAAGAAAACGGGGAACTCTTTTGGCTTTTTTCCCGGCTTTCTCTTTTAGAATTTTGTCTATGTCAATTAAAAAGATTGAATCGTCAGCCATTCTTGTTTTAATGTTTACGATGCAAAAGTAACGTATCTCTTTTAAAAGTATGTCATTTATCCTCAAAAATCTCTGTTTTTTCCGAAAAAAAGTTATTGCAGGGTTTTATATGTTACTGAATAGCTCTTGTAATACGGGTTTGGACTTCAGTTCGGGAAAATCAGGCAAATGCAGTTTATAGTATGAACAGATAATATCAAGACAGTGATTTCTTTCCATCCGGTTCATGGTGAACAGATGCATGGTTTTATAGTTCAATCGCATCAGGTTATGGATATGTGATGCCTCTTTGGAATATAAAAACATGGAGTGCATCGGCTTGTCGTTAGTAAAGCAGGCATTCAGCAAATCAAAATAAGCTGTGCTTGAAGCATTTTCAAGGTTCGGATAGAAGCCCAGAAAGCGAGAGAGCCGCAGCAGGAATACAAGGTGAAAATTGGCGAAGTGTGTTTCGCAGGTATCCAGCCATTGTATGGAATGAACCAGATAAGCGAATAGCGGTTGGTTGGGCCCTTCTTCTTTCAGCGCATAATCAAGAAATTCGGTGAGAAACAGAGCTATTCCTGATTTATACGGGTCGTATGGAAGAGAATGGAAGGTAAACCACGCACGCGCTTCTTTTATAGGGTGTATTCCGGAGCGAGGACGGATGTCGGCTTCGAATTCAACCAGTGAAAGAGGTTGAAAAAGCACGGGACTAACTGAGGTTTTGCGTGAACGGATAGCAGGAATCAGAAAAGACATCAGTCCGTTCTGTTCCGTATAAAGATGGGCGATATTCGATTTATCGTTATATCGTATGGTGCCCAGCACTATGCCAGTTGATTTCTGTAACATCTTGTATGCAAAGATAGTGAAAAATATGTTTTCTTCCTTAGAAATCTGAGGACTTCTCTGGTTCACGAGGTGATAAAAATCACCAGTGCGTTTAACTTGAAATGTCAAGGCGTTCGGAGGTATTCGCCTAGGTGTTTCAGATGAAATGCCTTGGCATTTTTTTCTCTGTCAGAAAAGTGCTTTTTTCAGGTTGCAAAGTGCTTGTTTCAGGTCTTTGTCATAGATAGCCATAAAGAGGCTGTAATTACTGCTTTCTTGTGAAACCATTAAGATGGGAATCGAATTTAATGCATCTATTGTTCGTTTTTCCATCTGACCGGTGGTTTGCAAATCTTCTCCGGTAATAGATACGGCTGAAATATTTTTTTCAAAATTTATTTGAGCAAACTGATTGAGGAGAGGATATATGCAGGAAAAATCGCTTTCGTCAAGCTCGACAATCATTGAAAGATTGGTGCTTGAGGAGGTCATGAATAAGATGGGTATTTTATGTTTTTCCAGCAGGGACAGCATCTTCACGGGAAACTGAAAGGAGGGAAGCTTGTTGAGCGAACATAGTTGTAGATAGCTTACATTGCTTTGCGCTGTAATCGTTGGGGTGGAAGGTGTGTCGCGCAGGTTTTCTATGGAAGTATTGCTCTGATTGATGTTCATTGTTTCTTGGTTTGTACATGTTTCATTCTGCAAATCCGGCTTCGGGAGGAAGTTTGATTTGCAGAATGAAGTAGCTGTGTGCCATTTTAAGATAAATCTTCTTGAGGGGCATATTCTTGCTGTGTAAGCTCTCCTTTTAGCGCACCTAACGCATTCATGGCGAGTGCTCCCATTTCATCTTCACCGGGAATAACTACGATGCGGGCGAGCCCTTCCAGCCATTCGCGTAGCAGGCTGACACAGTACTCACTGTAAGCTATACCTCCAGTTAAGATAATGGCATCGGTATGTCCGTGCAGAGCTACATGCATGGCACCGGCTTGCTTGGCTACTGTATAAATCATGGCCTCCAGTGTGAGTTTGTGCTTCTTTCCTCCGGCATGTGCCCATCGTACGATAGTCGGTACATCAGTAGTGCCCAGATGAGCCAGCAGTCCTCCACGTCCGTTCAAGAGTTTCCGAAGGTCTTCGTGCGAATATTTTCCGCTGAAGCAAAGGTCAATCAGTTGGCGTGCCGGTATGGTCCCGGCACGTTCCGGGCTGAAGGGACCTTCTCCGTTTAGAGCATTGTTTACATCTACTACTTTCCCGTTGTGATGGGCACTTACAGAAATCCCTCCTCCCAGATGGATTACAATCAAGTTGAGTTCCTCATATTTTCGTCCGATACGTTCGGCGTATTTTCGTGATACGGCACGGCTGTTCAGCGCATGGAATATAGAAATGCGCGGAATTTCGGGGATACCGGTCAGGCGGGCTATGTCACGCAGTTCATCGGTCACTACCGGGTCGGCAATGTATGACGGGCAGCTTATTTTTGATGCGATGTCATCAGCAATCCATGCAGCCAGATTAGACGCATGCTGCATGCTGGCATTCCAAAGATCGTGCTTGATGCGCTCGTTAATGAGATAAACTCCTCCGGGAGTGGGTTTTAACAATCCTCCGCGTGCGATGACGGCATCAAACTGTAATGAAATTTGAGCTTGTTTCAAAGCCTCCGTCACATGAGTCCGTCTGAATTCATATTGTTCGTTTATGTGATGAAAATTTGCCAATTCCTCAGGCGTATGAGTAATGCTATGACGCCATATCTGCTGGTTGTCTTCGTAAACGGCCAGCTTTGTTGAGGTTGAACCGGGGTTGATAACAAGAATCTTTTTCATGGTTGGTTACGGTTATTGGAGTTTCCTGCCAGGCAAGCGAGTGCCAGGCTGTAATATTTTGAATTTCCCGAGTCGCTTCGCGAAGGAACCACTACGGGAGCGATGGTTCCGGTTAGCATGCCTGCTATATTGGCATCGCCAAACAGAGAAACGGCTTTATAGAATGTGTTACCTGATTCTATGTTCGGAAAAATAAGAATATCAGCATTTCCCACTACGGGAGAAGAAAGACCTTTGATTTCACCGCTATGCTTGTCGCAGGCCGTTTTGGCATCCATCGGTCCGTCAATGAATGCATATCCGAACCTGTTTTGAGAAGCCTCTTCTTTCAGTTGGGCATAGCTGAGGGTATGTGGAAATTTTTCATTTATTTTTTCCGTACAATGAATCAGGGCTACGCGTGGCTGCTCATCTCCGAGTTTCCGGCATAAGTTGACGTTATATTCAATCATGGCTCGGAACTGGTCAAGGGTGGGACGTGGAATGACAGCTGCATCCGAAAAGAACAAAAGTTTATGGTAAAGCGGAATTTGTGCCACGGCAACGTGGCTTAATATGCCTCCCGGAGGAAGTAACCCTTCTCCTTTTTTCAAAACGGCACGCAGCAGGTTGTCAGTGTTAATCAGTCCTTTCATCAAGATGTCGGCTTCGCCGATTCGTACCAGTTGTACCGCTAAAGCTGCTGCAGCATCCGGAGTGGGAGCTTCATAGATGCGGACAAAATCGGGAGAAGCTGCATGAAGATGACGGGCAATGTCAAGATGTTCGGTGTCGGTTACCAGCAGGTATTCAGCAATTTCTTCACGAAGGCTGCGGATAACGACATATTCTGTATGGGGGTCATTGGGACAGACAATAGCTACCCGGCGGCGTATTTGACGCGAGCGGAGGCAGTTAACTATTTCCGAAAGAGTTCGAATCGGTTCCATAATGCTCAGATTTTAAACAAATATGAGAAATAAATCTGGATTAATATCTATCTTTGTTCTGTTTCCAATCAATATTTAACTTATGAAAACATCTCAACGCTTTGATATAGATGCAGCTTATACTGCCATTCATAAAAAATTCCCCAATCATGCGGAACATCCGGTCATTGGAATCACTGGAAACTTCAGCGATGGAAATCTGATGCTTGCTCCGGGATATTATACGTCTGTGCTGAAGGCAGGAGGAATTCCGCTGGTTATTCCTCCTTTTGATGATGAAGATATATTGTTGAAGTTGCTTGATGACGTAGACGGACTTTTGTTTACAGGAGGTGGAGACATCAACCCTTTATTTTTGCATGAAGAGCCCATCAGGGAACTCCACGGAATTAATCCGCACCGTGACCGTCAAGAGTTGCTGTTGGCGCGGCTTGCTGCCAACAGGCAGATTCCGCTGCTGGGCATTTGCCGGGGAATGCAGGTCATGAATGCTGCTTTCGGGGGAACTTTGTATCAGGATATTCATGTGCAGATGGAGGGAAACCGAATCAAACATAGTCAGGACCTTGACCGTAGCTTTGCCTCGCATACCGTGCAGGTTGAGCCTGATACCTTATTGGCTTCGCTTCTGAATGCCGATGCTGTTCCGGTCAACTCTTTTCATCATCAGGCAATAAAGGATCCGGCCCCGGGATTCAGAATATCTGCGCGTGCGGTCGACGGAGTGATTGAGGCGATGGAAAGTTGTGAATATAAATCGATGTTGGGAGTGCAATGGCATCCGGAGTGTTTTATCCTGCGCGGAGATGAATGTATGATGCCTTTATTCGATTGGCTTGTCAGAGAGGCGGGGTCGTTTCGTGAAGCAAAACGCCTGCATACCCGTTTGCTGACACTGGATACGCATTGTGATACTCCCATGTTTTTCGGACAGAATATCAACTTTGCCGCGAGAGATGAAAAAATTAAAGTTGATTTACACAAGATGACCGAAGGTCGACAAGATGCAACGATTATGGTGGCTTATCTTCCTCAGAAAGAGCGTACGGATGAGGCTTTACTGGCTGCTACAGCAAAAGCCGACCGCTTGCTGAACGGTATTGAGGAAATGGTGGCCATGAATTGTACAGCAGTAGATATTGCTTACAGACCGGAGGATTTATATCGCTTGAAGCAGGAAGGGAAAAAGGCAATTATGCTGGGTATCGAAAACGGGTATGCCATCGGAAAGGATTTGCGTAACGTGGAGCATTTCCGCCGCAGGGGAGTGGTTTATCTGACGTTGTGCCACAACGGAAATAATGATATTTGTGGTTCGGCACGCTATAACGAGGAAAATCTGGGAGTAAGTGAATTTGGCGAGCAGGTTATCCGGGAAATGAATCGGGTAGGGATGATGGTTGACTTGTCGCATGGCGGTGAAAGAAGTTTTTATGAGGCTTTGGAAATCAGCCGTACTCCCATCGTTTGTTCTCATTCATCTTGCCGCGCGCTCTGTGACCATCCGCGTAACTTGACAGATGGGCAGTTGAAGGCAATCGCGAAACGGGGAGGGGTGGTTCAAGTATGCCTGTATGGAGGTTTCTTGCAGAGCAACCGTCCGGCTACCATTTGCGATGCCATAGAGCATATTCATCATATGGTGAATATAATGGGCATTGACCATGTGGGCATCGGAACCGATTTTGACGGTGACGGAGGTATAATCGGTTGCAATGACTCGTCGGAACTCATCAACCTGACCCGCTTCTTATTGGCAGAGCGTTACAGCGAGGAAGATATCCGGAAAATATGGGGAGGAAACTTCTTGCGGGTAATGGAAGAAGTGCAACGCGCAGGTATTTAAAGAGATAAAATAAAAGCCGCAAGAACATTTCGTTTTTGCGGCTTTTATTGTTATTTCTGACACGGTAATTATGCTTTAACGCCGTTGTATTCGTCAGATACAGTTAATTTTTTACGACCTTTTGCACGACGTGCAGCCAATACTCGGCGACCGTTAGCGGTAGCCATTCTTTCACGGAAACCGTGTTTGTTTCTTCTCTTTCTGTTAGAAGGTTGGAATGTTCTTTTCATTTTCGTATATACTTTTTATGTTATTCTTCCATGCGTTCGGGCTGCAAAATTAGTGACTTTTTTTAAATAAACCAAGAGCTAAGTCATTTTTAGACAAATCTTTTTGTGTTTTTTCCTTATTTCGATTAATTTTGCATTCGAATTGATATGCCAATTATTCAATAATCACATATAATAAAGATTTCAAGTTATGATTAATGCTCAAGACATTAAAATCGGAACAGCTATCCGTATGGATGGCAAATTGTATTTTTGCATTGACTTTTTGCATGTAAAACCGGGTAAGGGTAATACTTTCATGCGTACAAAATTAAAAGACGTTGTTGACGGTTACGTATTGGAACGTCGTTTTAATATCGGTGAAAAGCTGGAAGATGTGCGTGTAGAACGTCGTCCGTACCAGTATTTGTATAAAGAAGGTGAAGATTATATCTTCATGAATCAGGAAACTTTTGAGCAGGTACCTATCGCTCATGATTTGATTGAAGGTGTAGATTTCTTGAAAGAAGAAATGGTTATCGAAGTAGTATCTGATGCTTCTACTGAAACTATTCTGTTTGCTGAACTTCCTGTAAAGGTTCAGTTGAAGGTTACTTATACAGAACCGGGATTGAAAGGTGATACTGCTACCAATGCAACTAAGCCTGCTACTGTTGAAACAGGTGCAACTGTGCGTGTTCCTTTGTTCATCAACCAAGATGAAATCATTGAAGTTGATACTCGTGACGGTTCATACGTAGGTCGTGTAAAAGCTTAATCGATAGCTTTAATTACATACGAAAGAAAGCCATTTCTGTTATTCAGACAGCAATGGCTTTCTTTGTGTTTTATTTCTGATGAATTTTTTTTTATAGCATGTGAAGAAAGCGTATCTTTACATTCAAAACAATGAAAAAATAGCATATGCGATATTCAGTTATTATCCCCGTATATAATCGTCCGGATGAGGTAGACGAGCTGTTGTATAGTCTGACTACACAGACTTTTCAGGATTTTGAAGTAATTGTGGTGGAGGATGGCTCTTCTGTACCCTGTAAGCAGGTGGTAGACGGATATGCCGATAAACTGGATATACATTATTATTATAAGCCTAATTCGGGTCCCGGGCAGACGCGTAATTATGCAGCCGAACGAAGCAGGGGAGACTATCTGTTGATTTTAGATTCCGACTGTATCTTGCCCGATGGAAACCTGGCTGCTGTTGAGGCAGAACTATCCCGCGAACCGGCAGATGCCTTTGGCGGTCCAGACCGGGCTCATGATTCCTTTTCGGATGTACAGAAAGCCATCAATTATGCAATGACCTCTTTCTTTACCACCGGAGGAATCCGCGGCGGGAAAAAGAAAATGGATAAATTCTATCCTCGCAGCTTCAATATGGGGGTGAAGGCGGAAGTATATCGGGCTTTGGGCGGATTTTCACAAATGCGCTTTGGCGAAGATATTGATTTTAGCATCCGAATCTTCAAGGGGGGATATCGGTGCCGGCTGTTTCCTGAAGCGTGGGTGTGGCATAAGCGGCGCACTGATTTGAAAAAATTCTTCAAACAAGTGCATAACTCGGGTATTGCCCGTATAAATCTTTATAAGAAATACCCGGAATCATTAAAACTCGTTCATCTGCTTCCGGCAGTATTTACGCTAGGTGTAGTGGGCATCTTATTAGGTTCCCTATACTGTAGCTGGAGCCTTATCGGACTGGCTTTGTTTGCTTTTTTGATTTTTACTGACTCTTCGGTTCAAAATAAAAGTCTAAAAATAGGTGTCCTTTCTGTGTGTGCAGCGTTTATACAGCTGACAGGCTATGGGACAGGCTTTCTTCTCGCCTGGTGGCAGCGTTGCATTAGGAAGAAAGATGCTTTCTCAGCTTTTGAGAAGACTTTTTATAAATGACAGAAAAATTAGCAATTAATCAATGGGCGGAAGAAGACCGCCCTCGGGAAAAAATGATGCTTCATGGTGCAGCTTCGCTGAGTAATGCGGAGTTGCTTGCCATTTTAATCGGCTCGGGAAACACGGAGGATTCGGCAGTAGAGCTGATGCGTAAGGTCTTGGGCGGATGCCGGAACAGTTTGAGTGAGTTGGGAAAGTGTAGCGTTGCCGATTTATGTCACTATAAAGGCATCGGTCCGGCTAAGGCTATCACAATCTTGGCAGCTTCTGAGTTGGGCAAGCGCCGTAAAGAGGAAGAGCCTCTGGAGCGCAAACAAATACGCTGTTCAAAAGATATTTATGCTTATTTCCATCCGCTGATGTGCGATCTTCCGATAGAAGAGTGCTGGGTCATGTTTCTTAATCAGGCTTCTCGTATCATTGATGCGATAAAGATTAGTCAGGGTGGATTGGCTGCTACTCAGGTAGATGTGCGCTGCATTCTCAGAGAGGCGTTGTTGAAACGTGCCACCTCTTTAATTCTTTGCCACAATCATCCCTCTGGAAATACACGTCCCAGTGCCGACGACGACAGACTGACTTCTGCGTTAAATCAAGCTTCTAAAATCATGAATATCCGTATGTTAGATCATATTATTGTTACCGACGGAACTTATTATAGTTATGTGGATGAAGGTAAACTTTAATTTTAACATAGAATTGTATCGGCTTTTTTATTACATTTGCAAAAATACTAAAGCATACAATTTATGGATAATGAGGCTAAACTGAAAATAGAAGAACGGATTGTAGATATGCTTAAAACCGTATACGACCCGGAAATACCGGTGAATGTATATGATTTGGGCTTGATTTATAAAATAGATTTGCAAGACGACGGCGAACTTGTGCTTGATATGACGCTTACGGCTCCTAATTGTCCTGCTGCCGATTTCATCATGGAAGATATCCGTCAGAAAGTAGAGTCGGTTGAGGGGGTAAAGGCGGCTCAGGTTAATCTGGTCTTTGAACCTGAATGGGATAAGGACATGATGACGGAGGAGGCAAAACTGGAATTGGGATTTTTGTAATACACTAAAAGTTACTTCATATGAAGAATGTATATTTCCTTTCGGATGCACATTTAGGCTCACGGGCTATTGCACACAGCCGGACGCAGGAGCGCAGGCTGGTTAATTTTTTAGATAGCATTAAGCATCAGGCTGCTGCTGTTTATCTGCTGGGAGATATGTTCGACTTCTGGTATGAGTTTAAACTGGTAGTACCTAAAGGCTATACTCGTTTTTTGGGGAAATTGTCTGAGCTGACCGACTTGGGAGTGGAAGTGCATTTCTTTATCGGGAATCATGACATCTGGTGTGGCGATTATTTGGAGAAAGAGTGTGGTGTCATTATTCACCGCAATCCTCTGACTTGTGAAATTTACGGGAAAGAGTTTTTCCTTGCTCATGGTGACGGATTGGGAGACAATGACCGTAAGTTTAAAATCTTACGTTATCTGTTTCATAGCAAGACTTTGCAGAAGTTGTTTTCCATGCTTCATCCGCGCTGGAGCATCGACTTTGGTCTGGAGTGGGCAAAACATAGCCGCATGAAGCGGGAAAATGGAATGGAGCCTCCTTATATGGGTGAGGATAAAGAGCCTTTGGTGCTGTTTACAAAAAACTATTTGAAGAGTCATCCTGATTTGAATTACTTTATTTATGGTCATCGGCATATCATGCTTGACTTGATGCTGAACCGGAATACGCGTATGATGATTTTAGGTGACTGGATTACTGAGTTCTCGTATGCTGTTTTCGATGGTGAAACGATGTTTTTGGAACAATATATCGAAGGGGAAACAGCGTTGTAAGCAAACGGAGTATAAGGATATAGAAAAAATGGCATGTGAACTGAGTCAAAAACAGATTCTTTTCACATGCCATTTTTTTCTTCTAGAACAGTTTGGAGGGTATAGTGCCGATATAGATAAAAGAAATGCAGTTCCATGAGGAAGTCAATTCCTTCATAGAACTGCATTTTTATGTTTAACGCTTGCTATGCGTTTTATTTCTGGTTCAAGATGTCCATTGTATCGGTAGCAATCATCAATTCTTCATCAGTAGGGATGACTACCACTTTTACTTTTGAATCATCAGTTGAGATGATAGCCTCTTTGCTACGTACTTTGTTGCGTTCCGGATCAAGTTTAACTCCTAAGAAACCAAGAGTTTCGCAAGCTCCCCAGCGAGCTGTTGCCTGGTTTTCACCAACACCTCCGGTGAACAAGATTACGTCAACACCACCCATAGCTGCAGCATAAGCACCGATGTATTTCGTAATGCGGT
>URDR01000078.1 GCA_900546645.1 uncultured Bacteroides sp.
TAGGGCTTACTCGGGACTTGCACCCGTTAGACAATGCTCGTGCCGAGCATACGACGTAAAAATAGCCGCCCAGAAATCCGGACGGCTATTTTTTTTATAGCTTATATATTATTGCGGAAGGTTGCGTACTTAAATTAAAAGCAAGGTTGATACAGCTCTTTTATTTTACCATTCTAATCTTCATGCTCCAAGAGAAGCATTACTGAGGTTTTTAACCTCCTTAGGAATTTCTCTAAAAATGCCCTGAAGAAAAACAAACACGCCTAGACATCTCATACTAAACAAGTTGATATTTTCAATGAAACACACATAGGCGTGTTTTATCCCCTTCTGCTATTATTTTTCCGGAGCAAGCAAGCGGATAAAAAAGATTCCTCCAGCTATCTTATCCGGATGACTGCGGAACGTAACTGTCACTTCCTTTTTACCTTGCAACATTGCTTCAGGCAATGCATATTCCACATTGACAAACTCACTCCGGTTCCATTTTCCCACTAAGTTTTCAGAAACCAGAAGCTTGCCGTCAATCAAGATATCAAATTCACGGTCGGCTGTTTCATTTCCCCAATAGCGCACCATCAATGCCAAGTTTTCGCGTCCTTCGGTAGAAAGTGTATACTCAAAATATCCTCCATCATGAGCATCTCGCCAAGCCTCTCCTTCGAAGTAACCTTTTGAAGATTTCTCATATTTTATCTGATGATCCACTTCCGGCTGCTGTTCACCCGTACCCACTGCATCTACCGTACGGCGGTCAAGTATCAGTTTCTGCTCTTCTTCCGCCTTCATCTTCGACAGATAATCAGCATACTGGGTTTCTGTCATTGACAGCCAATACATCATATAGCGGCTATCATGAATCTGCCAGAAAGGCTCAAGTATCAAATCGGCATATTTTGCTTCACGGAATAATCCGGGAACCGTATAGCTAAACGGTTTTCCGGCTACCGGCTTCATCTGGTTCAGTTTTTCCAGAATATCCTCACGCTCACCTATCAGGAAAGGAGTTTCATAAACCGGAACAAGCTCACCCGAAGCAATATGTCCCCATCGACTGTCATCTGCTACCAATCCATCCAGATGTTCTGTACCCATACGAGCCCCCAACAAAACAGGTCCACGCATAATCGCTACATATTCCGGAACGTTTGGCAGTTCTTCCAATGTTACATGCATCGGCATCTGAATTTCAACCACATCACCATCCTTCCATTTACGGTCAATACATACATATGATGAAGGAGAAGCATCTGCAGCATAATCTTTACCATTGCAAACGATTTTCATTTCGCCTTTTTTAACCCAATGAGGACAACGTATCATCAGCTTGAACTGCTTGCTACGCTTTAAGAACACAGTTAGCTTGCTTCCTTCCTCATTAGGGAAACGGGTATCTTGACGCAACTTGATTCCTTCTTTCTTCCAGTTTAACTCAGATGCAACAAACAGATTGACAAACAGCGAATCATGAACGTGAGTATAAATAAACTCACCGTATTTTCCATGATTTTCCATTCCGGTACCTACGCAGCACCACATCGCACTGTTTGGAGCAGAATATACCCGGTAATGAGCCGGACGTGCAGAAGTAAAATACACATATCCGCCATGCTGAGGATGCTGTGTAGATAAGATATGGTTATACATAGCACGTTCAAAAAAGTCAGCATACCGTGCTTCGGGCGACATACGGAATAAGCCTTCTGTCAGTTTCAACATATTGTTGGTATTGCAAGACTCAGGTCCTTCACGGTCATCTACATAACTCTTACAATCGTCTTTCGCGGCAAAATGTTCCCGACGGCTGTTTCCTCCCAAAGCCAGCGAACGAGTATCTACGACCGTATGCCAAAAGAAACGAGCAGCCTCATCGTAAGTCTTATCATCACACAATTCTGCAATTCGCTGATATCCTACAACCTTAGGTACCTGCGTATTGGCGTGTTTATTATCCAAGTTATCAACTCCAGCAGCCATACTGTCTAACAGCCAATGATGTGAAAAGCGTTTTGCTGCGTGCAGATATTTTTCATTTCCGGTCATCTGGTAGGCATCAGCATAAACTTCATCCATACCTCCAAACTCATTTTCAAGCATTTGTTCCATCTGTGTATCTGTCAACGGCGCAATGACCGTCAGCCCCCAGTCACACAAGTCTAAAAACATCTGCCGGGCTTCTTCATTTCCCGCATAAAGCCAAGCGTCGCGCAAGCCGGCATATATTTTATGTACGTTATACCAAGGAACCCAATACTTCCATATCAACTGCACATTTCCTTTTTTCAGTTCCTCCCATAGCCTTGCTCCGTTAGGAACTCCACCTATATACCCATTCCCATTCTTCTGCTGGCAACGCTTCAGTTCTGCAATCATGTACTCCATACGCCGCTTACATTCCTCGTTTCCGGTAGAAGCATAATGAATAGCCAGTGCAGTCAGATAATGTCCTCCCACATGACCGTCCAAGCCATCCCAGTTCGGAAACGACTCACCCTTCGGTGTAAGTCCGGCTTCTTTCAGAAAAGGGACCAATAAGCGGTCTACATCATATTTCAACAATACATCAACATTCAAATCTTGTGCATGTTTAAACGGACCGTCCAAGAGAGTTACTTCACTAAGAGCAAAAGTATTTGGATAAAGTTTGTCTTGCGCTTGTACTCCTCCCCATGCAGATGCAAGCATCAGAGCAGCAGCAATCAGTACTTTATTTTTCATTCTTACCTACTTGATTCGTTTATAGTTAAAAAAGTCAATATCAACATATCCTCCATCCGATTTCGTTGCATAATTAAACAGGGCAAATTTTGTTCCCATGAAAAATCTGCGATAATCGAAAATCATTTTAAAGTCTGCACCTATTTTTGTCCAATTCCGGTTATCTTCGCTATAATAAAATGTAGCTATATCTCTATTTGTCCGGAAATCACTATCAATACGCAGATATATAAGATTTTGACTTAACTCAATACGCTCTTTTTCTTCTTTTTTCACACTAAGCACCGCTTTGTCTGAGTCACGCAGACTGACTATATTGGTTGACATAGTCAGATACTTTTGGTTTCCTTCCATCTCTACCGACAATAATCCGGCATCTCCATTAAAGGCGCTGAATCCAGCTCTGTCTCCATCCTTCATGTGAGAAATATCCAATGCTATAATCCCGGAACAACAAGGTCCCTCCATACGTTGCGTCAACGTATTAGGAGACAAAAATAAATTGTCAACAATCCGGTTGGTCTTTAAGCGCAAAAAGCCGGGACGTTCGGTCAACGACCATGCACTATTTATGGGATTATGATTCCACTGCCAGTTTATTTTCAGCTCTTTATCAGTAAAATCATCACTCACGACCAACGATTCTTGCTCACAGCCCTGTTTGGGCTTTTCCATAAGAAGTGGCACTTTTCCGTTTCCATCGCCCAGCATGGGCCATCCGTCAATCCATTTACAAGGCATCAGCGTCAGTACACGCCCTACTCCTCCACGGTCTTGGAATATCACTCCATACCAGTTTCCTTTACTATCATCTACAATGCAGCCTTGTCCAACATAAGGAAAGCCGCCAAAATCACTTTCCAATATGACCTTCTTTTCATACGGACCGATTATTTTATCGGCACGATAGCATACTTGGCGACGCTTTCCACCGTTAGGCCATGAAATCATCAGCAGATAATAAGTTCCATCATGCTTGATAAACCGGCTTCCTTCAAGCAATCCGGTCTCCGTTTCATCGCGCTCAAACAGTTTTACATCCACTCCCCCCGGCTGTACGTCGCTCAAGTCTGGCTTTAGTTCTCTCAACTGCCCCGTTCCATAAAAGACATAAGCCTTACCATCATCATCAAAAAAAAGAGAAGCATCATGAAAATGAGGAATACGCGACTTAAGCGTCCATCCTTTTTTAGGGTTATCAGTAGTATAAACATACCCGCGGAAGGGCTTGTCATTCGGTGAAAAGTACGCATAAAATTTACCCTTGTGAAAACGGATGGAAGTAGCCCATTGCCCTCTTCCGTAAGCCGTACCCTCCTTCAGGTCATAATTAGGCGTATCATTTAAGGTATCAAACAAGTAGCTGACTATTTTCCAATTAACCAAATCTTTCGAATGCATAACCGGAGCACCAGGCATCAAGTGCATCGTAGTGCTAACCATATAATAGTCATCGCCTACCCTTATCACATCCGGATCAGGAACATCACTCCAAAGCACAGGATTGGTAAAAGTTCCATCTCCATTATCGCTTGACTGCGACTTCACTGTGACTGCACTTAAGCACCCCACAGTCAATAAGGTCCAAAATAAATTAGGGAATTTCATACTTATAATTTTATCATTATTATTTCCATGTTCTAAACATAAGATATCATTACTTTTTTATCTATCAAAAGTTCTTGAAACAAAAGGCAGACAGAGATACAATGCAGAATGCCAATATTCCCAATCGTGTCCTCCATCACGTATTCTAAACTGACAAGGTATACCGGCATTACGCATAGCCTGGAAAAACTCTATATTCCGGTCAAGCAAGAAATCATCATCACCACAATCTACAAACCATGCTACCGAGCGTAAGGCTTCTCTTACATTTTCATCTGACTTTATCACATAATCAATTGCACTGTTTTCAATAACCGAACAGGTCAGAATGGCAATCTTGTCATCTGGCTTTTCAAAACGAACGGCTCCCTGACTGGGTATAGTCATCAAAGCACTCATAGCATAAACAGCTGCAAACTTATCACTGTGCTTTAAGCCATAAACCGTAGCCCCTCCGCCTCCCATAGATAATCCTGCCACTGCACGATGCTTCTTGTCTCCTATCACCCGGTACTTCTTTTCCACAAGAGGTAGAAACTCTTCATAAAAGAAACGCTCATAACTCCATCCCGGCATGTCAAAATAGCCATTCCAGTTATCCTTATAAATATCGCCTCCGGCATCTGGCATAATTACAACCATTTCACTGATTTCTCCACTTGCCGTAAGCCGGTCGATGACCTCCTGCACATGACCTCTCCATATCCAATCCCCATTGGTCTGCGACATACCATGCAGTAAATAAAGAACGGGATATTTCTGTTCCACATTCTGCTCAAAGGAAGAAGGAAGATAAACAGAATAAGCCCTCTCTGAATTTAAAACCTTACTGAATACTGTATCAGTGACTATCCGGCTACGTGCATGAGCAGGCAACACCGTCAATCCCAACATCAACATAAAAAAATAAAATGTTTTCATAGACTCTTAGCTTTTCTTGGACAACAAAAATAACAATCTTTATCCAATAGCTTAGACCGATTATGATACAAATGTTTATGTTCTGGTTACATTCTAAAGGAAATATAAAGTAAAATCTAGCTTTTACAGGTAAATTCAGACTTTTCATTCTATACTCAGCAGCCCTCATTGTCTGATATCTGCTAGAAAAAACACATCTCACAGGTATACTTAATTTCATCGAAAGTAAATATATGTAACCTACGGAAAAGAATCTGAAACATATAAAACTACTCATTTCAAAAGAAACCTCTACATTTGTCACGTAGAAAATTATGTCTATTTTAATATTTAATCAATCAATAAAACATGAAAAACCGATTCAATCTTTTTGCTTTAGGCGCATTGGGATTATTAACCGTATCATGCGCAAATCAACAGGAAGCAGTCGTTCCGGGTACTCCTGTATTTAGTAATTTTGTCTATACTGGACAAGACGCTATTTATGACAACAACCCATTGGCTGCCGATGAATTTTACACTCCTATTCTGCAAGGTTGCTACCCAGACCCAAGTATCTGCCAGAAAGGAAACGATTATTATTTGGTATGTTCTTCGTTTGCCATTAATCCAGGAGTTCCTATTTTTCACTCCAATGATTTAGTAAATTGGAAACAGATAGGTCATGTATTAGACCGTCCTTCTCAGCTGAAGGTAGAAGACACTGGTATCAGTGCCGGTGTCTACGCCCCTACAATCCGTTACAATCCGAACAATGATACTTTTTATATGATTACCACTCAATTTGCAGGAGATTTTGGAAATATCATTGTCAAGAGTAAAGACCCCATGAAAGGGTGGAGCGATCCTATCAAACTAAATTTTGAAGGAATTGATCCCTCTATTTTCTTCGATGATAACGGAAAGGCTTATATTGTACATAACGATGCCCCTGAAAAAGCTCTTTACGAAGGACACCGTGTTATTAAAATATGGGAATATGATGCTGAAAAAGACCAGATTATCCCCGGAACAGACAAAGTAATTGTCAATGGAGGAGTTGATTTATCGAAAAAGCCCATTTGGATTGAAGCACCACATTTATATAAAAAGAACGGAAAGTATTACTTAATGTGTGCCGAAGGCGGAACAGGTGATGGTCACAGTGAAGTTATCTTTATGGGCAATAAACCTACTGGACCTTTTACCCCTGCACCCAATAATCCTATACTTTCACAAAGACACTTGTCTGCCGACCGCCCAGATAAAGTAGATTGGGCTGGACATGCTGATATTGTAGAAGGTCCAGACGGAAAACATTACGGTGTATTTCTTGCTATACGTCCAAATGAAAAAAACCGAGTAAATATCGGACGTGAAACTTTTATTCTTCCTGTTGATTGGACTGGAACCTATCCTGTCTTTGAAGGAGGTATGGAACCTTTGAAGGCTAAAATTAAAATGCCTCAGGGAGTTACAAACCAAAGCGGAAAGAATGGCTTTTTCCCCAATGGAAACTTCACATTCAGTGAAGATTTTTCGGCAACACAGTTAGACTACCGCTGGGTAGGAATAAGAGGAGCACGCGAGGGCTTCATTTCTACTTCAGCAAACGGACTGACCATTACACCGTATGAAGAAAATATCAAAGCTGTAAAGCCTACCTCTACTTTATTCTACCGTCAGCAACATTCAAGCTTTACTACCACAACAACTCTGAATTACCAACCTCGATCGGAAAAAGATTTAGCAGGTATTGTGTGTTATCAAAGCGAACAGTTTAATTATGTATTTGGCGTTACTAAAAAAGCCGAAGAAAACTATCTTGTTTTACAACGCACTGAAAGAGGAAACTCTACTACACTGGCAAGTGTACCTGTAAAAGAAACCTCATCTATCCAACTGAGAGTAAAAGCAGAAGGCGATAACTATACATTCAGTTACTCTACTGACGGAAAAGACTTCCAAGCTGTGGGAGGAACAGTATCTGGAGATATTTTATCAACCAATGTAGCTGGAGGATTTACCGGTTCTATGATTGGGCTATATGCTACCACAAACAATGATGCAGCAGTAAAATAACAATTCAGTTCTTTTACTGGACTTCATCATATAACAATGTCGGGAATTCCTAAGCAACCCTTCGGGATTTCCGGCATTTTTTTCACTTCTTTGTGGATAAATTATCATCTAATTTTCCATGCCATATAATCAGAATTCATCCAACGAAAAAAAGCCCCATCTGGTAACGATTGATTTCATCTACCAGACGGGGATTCTATTTTAATCTATAACAATCTTATCCGAGGAAAGAGATGAGCACACCGGCAGCTACTGCCGAGCCAATCACTCCCGAAATATTACTTGCCATACAATACTGCAAAACATGGTTCTTCGGATCGTATTTCAAAGCGATTTCATTGGCTACACGGCTCGCCATAGGCACTGCGCTTAATCCTGTTGCTCCAATCAACGGATTTATTTTTTTCTTAGTAAACAGATTGACAATCTTTACCAAGAAGATGCCACCGGAAATAGACAATGCGAAAGCCAAGAAGCCACCGATAACGATGCCGATAGTAGTCCAGTTCAAGAACGCATCAATCGTCATGGTTGCACCTACAGATATTCCTAAAAAGATAGTAGCTGCATTCATGATGCTGTTTGATGCGGCATCAAACAAGCGAGATGTATTACTGCCGATTTCTTTCACTAAGTTACCAAACATCAGCATACCCACCAAAGGCACAGCACTCGGCACAAACAAAGCTACCACAGTGGTACATACGATAGGGAAGAATATCTTCAATACACGCAAATTCTTGATTTCAGTTTTTGAAGGATATTTCTTCTCCTGCTCCTTCATATTGATAGACAATTCTTTTTTGGTACACCACAATTTAACAACCAACGGAACAATCACCGGCACAAGTGCCATATAAGAGTAAGCCGCTATGGCAATCGGACCCAGCAAATGAGGCGCCAGCTTAATAGTAGTAAAAATAGCCGTCGGACCATCCGCTCCACCGATAATACCCAGTGAAGCAGCCTCTTTCGGCGTAAATCCCATTAAAATAGCCACAATCAGCACGGCAAAGATACCAAACTGAGCTCCGGCCCCAAAGATAGAAAGACGAAGGTTTCGAAGCATCGGACCAAAATCGGTCAATGCCCCCACTCCCATGAAGATAATAGGAGGCAAGAAGCCCGTCTTAATCAGCATATAATAGATGAAGTTCATCAAGCCCAATTCATGTGCAATTTCATGAAGAGGCATTTCCCAAATGTTCTTCATCACACCATTCACCATTACCATTCCATTTTCGTCTGCCTGAATCACCCCCATGTCACCGCCCGGGAAATTGGCAAGCAACACACCAAAGGCAATCGGTATCAACAGCAAAGGTTCATACTGCTTCTTAATACCTAAATAAAGCAGGACAAAAGCAATGGCATACATGATGAGAAACCGCGGGTCAGCAATAATATTGCTGAAAGCAGTCATATCATATAATCTTTCAAGTATATCTTCCATTACAATATCTTCATTAATACGTCATCTTCTGATACGGTATCTCCAGAATTAACACAGATGGCAGTAACCGTTCCACTAAATTCGGCACGGATTGCATTATATGTTTTCATAGCTTCCACATAACAAATCACATCGCCTTTATTTACCTTATCTCCTACTTTTACCGGAGTTTCCTGAGCACTCTTCGATAAGAAGAATTTACCTTCAAGCGGAGACAACACATCTTTTCCTTCACCGGCAGGAGCAGCAGCCGATGCTGGAGTTGAAGCGCAAGACGTTCCCTGAGCCGCCGCCAATGTAGCTGGATTCACATCTCCAAAGGCCACCGTTACACGGTAAGGCTGTCCGTTCACATCCACAGTCAGCACCTTGGTCGGTTCGTTTGCCATGTGTACTTCTTCCTTCGCCGCACGGCGTTTCTGCACATCTTCCAAGAAATCAGCCTTTGCCTTTCCGCACTTGTAAGCCTCATATTGAGCCGGATGCATGGCATATTCAAACAGTTCTTCATCGTCTTCTCCGGTTTCCCATTTTTTCTCCCACATCATCTGACGATATTTTTCCAGCTGATCAGGATAATTGTCTTGCGGATTACCGGTAAAGAATTTGCGTCCTTCACGTTCTGCCTTCTCTACAATTTCAGGAGCCAGTTTTCCCGGAAGTGCTCCGGCTTTTCCCAAAATCATATCCCAAATGTCATCGGCAATCATACCCCAGCGTTCCTTTCCTTTTTCCATCTGGATAACGTTCATCATTGCCAAGTTCTTCACATATTGGCTAAACGGAGTCACCAAACAAGGATAGCCTACGCGAGGCCATACATAAGCCACTTCGTCGAACAGTTTGATTAACAGCTCATCTTGAGTCATGAACGGAAGATTGCGTTTTGCCTTATACTTATTGATTGACTCCAAGTTGGTTTCCAAGTCGGCCATCAAACTTCCCATCATTCCTCCAGGAAGTCCCGGACCGATAAGCAAAGAGTTCATCAGACGGTTCTTCGGACTGATATATAAACCCAGAAAATCATCCATAAACTCTTGAATCATGGAACGGACTTTCATGTATGCTTGCATATTGATTTCGGGCACTTTGAATCCTGCGTCTTTCAACATGGCCTGCACACTGATGACATCGGCATGACCGGTTCCCCATGACAACGGTTCCATTCCTACATCCACATAATCGCAACCAGCTTTACATACTTCCAATATAGACGCCATGTTGAACCCCGGTCCGGCATGTGAATGATACTGAATAGTAATATCTTTGATTTTCTTGATACCGGCTACAATTTTACCAAGGAAAGCCGGACGACCGATACCTGCCATATCTTTGATACAAATCTCATCACATCCGGCTTCAATCAGCTGTTTTGCCATTGCCAGATAATATTCAACGGTATGAACCGGTGAATAGGTGATACAAAGACAACACTGTGAAACCATACCTGCATCGTGTGCATAACCGATAGACGGGATGATATTGCGAACATCGTTCAAGCCGCAGAAAGTACGGGTAATATCAGTACCTTGTGCTTTTTTTACCTTATAAAATAACTTGCGGACGTCGGCAGGAACCGGACTCATACGCAAACCGTTTAAGGCGCGGTCAAGCATGTGAGTCTGAATACCAGCTTCGTGAAAAGGTTTTGTCCACTGACGAACAGCCTTATTAGGGTTTTCACCAAACAGCAGATTAACTTGTTCAAATCCTCCCCCGTTTGTTTCTACACGGGCAAAACACCCCATTTCGATAATAGCTGGGGCCACTTTTACCAACTGATCTACACGCGGAACATATTTTCCGGCACTTTGCCACATATCGCGGAAGACCAGACTAAATTTTACTTCTCTTTCCATGATTGATACATGTGTTTTTCTTTTCTCGAATTAATGTAATTTTTCTACTTTTATTACCTGTCCTTTTCCGGCTGTCAGTATATCGACAGCAGCTTTAATAGCATCCATTGCACCCGCATCTGTTGACGGAGTTGATACCGAAGGTTTCTTTTTCGGTTCTTCTTCCGGAGCAACTTTGTTTACAAACGCAATAAGAGCCTTTCCTAACCAGATAACGATAAGAAGAATTAAAAAGACAGTGGTCATTCCAACTGCCATTAACAATAATCCAGTTCCAAGGTTTTCCATCTTATTAGTATTTTTTACTGTGTTTTTTTACAAACTCTGTTAGAGCACCTCAAAAATAAGGAATTTACTTCTATTCTACTACTAAATCTCGTTAAATCTATATCTTTATTCTTCCCAAATATCTGTTTAAACAGAAATATTCCATTTTACCATAAAATAAGATGACAGGATAAATGCTTAAATTCCTGATTGAAGCAAACCTGCCACCTTCTTTTAAAAGCCGCCACACTCTTTCTTCATGGTTTCGTTGTAACTCTATGAGTGAAACAGACTTGTAGTTCCGCTTAAGCAAAAAGCAATTCTTATACTCCGGTATATCTGCGGTTCAGTACAGCCCAGTCTATGATTTTCCATACCGCATCAAGATGAGCAGCCCGGTTATTTCTGTAATCTACATAATAGGCGTGTTCCCACACATCAATGCCCAAAATAGGTATCAGTCCGTGGGTAACCGGATTTCCACCATTGGCTTCTTGGGTGATATAAAGCTTACCGGATGCATCTTTCGAAAGCCATACCCATCCTGAACCAAATAATGCAGTGGCACTTTTAGTAAATTCTTCTTTAAACTTATCAAAGTTTCCCCATTGGGCATCAATGGCACGGGAAAGATTTCCTATCGGAGTTCCACCGCCTTCGGGAGAAAACTGGGTAAAGTAAAGATTATGATTTAATGTCTGTCCTGCATTGTTGAACAAGGCTCCTTCTGAAGTTGCCACTATTTCTTCGAGTTCCATTTGCTCAAACTTTGTCCCTGCTATTAATTTATTGAGGTTATTTACATAGGTATTTAAGTGTTTGCCATGATGCAATGACAGGGTCTCGGCACTGATAACAGGTTCTAAGGCATTCAGCGCATAAGGGAGTTTCATCAATTCAAACTTTCTATGACTGCTTTGGGCCAATCCAGCTCCAGCAATAACTACCATACACAGTGATAACAATATTCTTCTTACATTCATACTTCATTCCTTAATTAAAGGGTTATACAATCAATCAGCAAGACTCAACTTTATCTGTTCCTTTTATGAAAGGAACTTTAACTTGAGATGCTTTACAAATATAATAGAAATATTTTTTATATAACTATTTTATTTGTAAAGATTACAAATTTATTTATAATATTATATTAAAAAAGAACATTTCTGCCTCCCCTATAACACAACAAGGAAAATAAAAAAAACGCCAAGACATTCCATTTAAAACGCCTTGACGTTTCATTCAAAATGCCTAAGCGTTTTGTAACGAATCTCAGTTTTACTTCTAATACATTGTATGATAATCAATTATCAATCATTTCACCTCTATTGTCAGTTTTCTTCTCATTTTCCGTCATTTTTAGTCCAACTAAAAAATATACTGCAAGCGCATCTGAACCAAAAACAGATTTTTCTAAAAGAAAATACTGTCTATTTGAACAAAGACTTACGGACCTTCATTTTTTAGTTCTTTTTGCTTCCACCTGAAAAACAGGTCCTTTTCTGCTTCTTTTTTCTGCTTCCATGCTCTTCTGTAGCCTCATCTCTATGCTCTCGGTGAAAAACAATAAGCAAACATACTGATTTATCGAAAGGAAAATCTTAATTTTGCAGCATAAAAACAGAAGAGATGGAAGAAACAAAACATATCAAAATAAGCGATTATAATTACCCCCTACCGGATGAGCGAATCGCTAAATTTCCTTTGCCCATACGCGACCAGTCTAAACTCTTGGTTTACCGCCATGGTGAGGTAAGTGAAACTCGCTTCACCTCACTACCAGATTATCTTGAACCGGGAACACTGATGATTTTCAACAATACAAAAGTCATTCAGGCACGCTTGCATTTCCGTAAAGAAACAGGAGCGTTAATTGAAATCTTTTGCCTGGAACCTATACAGCCTCATGACTATGCACTGAATTTCCAGCAAACACGTCATGCAGCCTGGCTCTGTATGATAGGTAATTTAAAGAAATGGAAAGAAGGAGTCTTACATAAAGAAATGACAGTTAAAGGTAAGCCAATTACTTTAACAGCCACACGCGGTGCATGTCATGGCACAAGTCATTGGGTAGACTTTAACTGGAACAATGAGGAAGTGACCTTTGCCGATATTCTGGAAGTATTCGGTGAGTTACCTATTCCCCCTTATCTGAATCGGGAAACTGAAGAAAGCGATAAAGAAACCTACCAGACTGTTTATTCTAAAATAAAAGGCTCGGTAGCAGCTCCTACAGCAGGATTACACTTTACCGAACGGGTATTAAGCAACTTGAAAGAAAAGGGAGTTGACTTGGAAGAAGTTACCCTTCACGTGGGGGCCGGTACTTTCAAGCCTGTAAAAAGCGAAGAAATAGAGGGGCATGAAATGCACACCGAATATATTTCTGTAAACAAAACAACCATCGAGAAACTGATTGCACATCAGGGTGAAGCAGTAGCCGTAGGTACAACTTCTGTCCGCACGCTGGAAAGTTTATATTACATCGGTGTAACCATTTCTCAGCACCCGGAAGCCAGCGAAGAACAATTACATGTAAAACAATGGCAACCTTACGAAACCCATCCTTTGCTTACAGCAACAGAGGCATTACAATATATCATGGATTATATGACGCGAAATCAGTTGGATACACTTCACACCAGCACACAGATTATTATCGCTCCCGGATATACCTATAAGATTGTGAAAAAGATGGTAACCAATTTCCATCAGCCACAGAGTACCTTGCTGCTCTTGGTCTCGGCTTTCGTCAAGGGAGACTGGCATCGGATTTACAATTATGCATTGGAGCATGATTTCCGATTCTTAAGTTACGGCGACTCTTCTTTGCTGATTCCGTGAAATCAATCGAAATATAAAAGAATGAAAGAAACAGACCGTAATTTCATTTCTACAAAGGAGTCAGAAACAGTTTCAAGAAAAACCAAATAGCTCTAACAGAGATTTTCATGGGTCAGTAGATTTTTAGTGGGGATTAATTTTGCATAGTCAAAGTTAATTAAGA
>URDR01000079.1 GCA_900546645.1 uncultured Bacteroides sp.
GGGATTGTACAACTCGTGTCGGATGCACAGATGCTTGAAGAAGTGGTGGTAAAAGGCAATCTTCCTGTAACACGCATGAAAGGGGATGCCATGGTGACAAGTGTCGAGAACAGTGTATTGAGTAAAGTTGGCTCCGCCAATGATGTGCTGACCAAAATACCGGGCATCACAAAAAAGCAGGATGCTTTTGAAGTCTTTGGTAAAGGAACGCCTCTTATATATATTAATGGTAGAAAACTGCACGATTTATCTGAACTGGAACAACTGGGTTCCGATGAAATCAAGAAAGTAGAGGTTATACGAAATCCCGGTTCAAGATACGATGCCACCGTAAAAGCGGTTGTCCGTATTCAAACCGTCAAGCGTCAGGGCGATGGTTTCGGATTCAGCTTGCGTTCCAGCTATTACCAATCGAAGAATACCGACTTGGTAGAACAGGCAAATGTTAATTACCGTCATAATAATCTTGATATTTTCGGTTCTGTATATTACAACCAAATGGAAAGTTGGCAGGATTTTACTTTGCAACTGGAAGAGAGAGGTACAAAAGTCTGGAATCATGATATGAAAAGCTATGGTGAGTTTTATTCGAAGGTGCTTAACGGTAATATCGGGTTTAATTATCAGCTGAATGATAATCATGCTTTCGGTATGAAATATAAGGCAGGAAAGACCCTGAAGGAAAAGAACCCTCTCTCTAAAGAAACCAATATAATTGTGGATAATGTATTTTATGATAATATAAAGGTAGGCAGTTGCGATTACTATCATTATGACCCCGACCATGAACTGAATGCATACTATAACGGACAGTTCGGAGATGTGGCTCTTGATTTCAATGCCGATTATCTTCAAAATGGCAAGAGCAGTAACTCTGTATTTCAGGAAATCAGTCAGACTTCGGAAAACCGTGATGTTCATTCTGTCAATAATGTAACGAATAGACTTGTAGCCGGAAAACTTACCTTGTCATTTCCGCTGGGCGGGGGAACCTTTGCCGTAGGCAGCGAAGCAACCTATACCCATAGAAAAGATGACTATTTGAACGAGGAAAACTATGTGCCGGCTTCTTACAGCAAGATTGAGGAAATCAATGCTACCGGATATGCGGAGTATAACCGTAGTTTTCCGTGGGGTGACTGGTCGCTGGGACTGAGATATGAACATGTAAAGTTTGACTATTATGAAGACGGAAAGCATATTGACGAGCAGAGCCGTACATTCGATAACTTTTTCCCGAATATCTCATTTTCAACACAGCTTGGGAAAGTACAGGCGCAGTTAAGTTATACGGCAAAAACTCAAAGACCTTCTTACAGCGAGTTGAGTAACAATGTATTCTATTCTGACCGTTTTACTCTTCAGAAAGGTAATCCCACTCTTCGCCCTACCATCATACACGACCTTACCCTCTCCGGTGCTTGGAGATTCATTCAGATGTCATTGTCTTATTCTCAGACCAAGGACTGGATTCTTAACTGGGGAGAACTGGTAAATGAAGATGCTTCACTGACTATGCTAAGTCAGCGTAACTGGGATAAGTCCATTCCTATGTTTACCGCATTTTTGTCTGCTTCTCCTAAATTCGGATGTTGGTCACCGGCACTGAGTATTGGTATGCAAAAGCAATGGCTCACTATAGATTATTTTAAAGAGTCGAAAGCTTTGAACAACCCCATATTTACCGCTTCATTCAATAACTCTTGGGAATTACCGTTGGGATTTATGATTGGTCTTGATTCATATATACAGAGTGCTGGTGCTACACAGAATATTTATTCTGAAAAACCGACTGGATATGTGAATGTGTTGCTAAGAAAAAGCTTCTTGAATGATGCTCTAAGTGTTGACTTAAGAGGAAATGATATTTTTAATACAAACAAGATAAACTATCATCTATATAGTGGTGATTATTATTTGTTTCAAAAAAGTGTATGGGATAGGCGAGAGTTTGCGGTAACTGTGCGCTACAAGTTCAATGCCGCCAAGAGTAAATACAAAGGTACCGGAGCCGGAAGCGAGCAGAAGAGCCGTATGTAACCGGGAAAACACTTGTATAGAAGACCAGTCTTTTGGTTGTGCTGACTATACCACCGGAAGACTGGGCGGGCTTGTTTGTAGTCCCGATATGTAGAAAACCTCCCCAATGTGTAAATAAATTCCCCGATAAGCTGTGGAGACCGGATATAGAACTTGAATATTTTTGTTTTATAAATCAAATGATTAACGTTTTGTAACATAGGAAATGTAGATTTGGATTGATATTGGTATGTATGTTTTCAAATAGTTAGAAAAATAAGAAAACATGCAAACTTTTTTAAAAACAGTAATGTTGCTGGCTTTATTCTGTTTCAGTCAGCAAATCGTCGCACAGCGGCGTGTGATTACGGGAACAGTCATTTCATCGGAAGACGGGGAACCGCTTATCGGTGCTACCCTGCAGCTGTCGGGGGATGCTTCAAAGGGAGTGATTACCGATGTAGACGGTAAATTCTCGATGGAAGTAGATTCTGATGATAAGGTGATAACGGTAGCTTATATTGGTATGAAGACCATTAAGGTTCGGGTACCCCACAAGAAGGATATGATTCATGTGGTGATGGAGCCGGAGAGTGTGGCTATGGATGAAGTGGTGGTTACCGGATATGGAAACTTTACCAAGTCTTCGTTTACGGGTTCTGCCAATACGCTGAAGGGGGATATGATGAAAAATATTCCTGTGGTAAGTGTGGAACAGAAGCTGCAAGGTATGACTACCGGTGTGAATATCACCAGCAGTTCGGGGCAGCCGGGTTCAAACCAGAGTATCCGCATCCGTGGTATGGGCTCGTTTAATGCTTCGCAGGAACCTTTGTTTGTTATCGACGGTGTTCCGGTTACCTCCGGAAGCTTGAGTTCGGGCGGGAAATACGATGCTTCGTATATGAATAACTCAAAGACCAACATCATGAGTACGCTGAATCCTTCCGACATTGAGAACATCACGGTTATTAAAGATGCAGCGGCAGCTTCGCTCTATGGTTCGCGTGCTGCCAACGGGGTTATTTTGATTACGACCAAGAAAGGACAGAGCGGAAAGGCGCGGGTTACCTTGAATGTATCAGGAGGATTTTCAAATGCGGCAGTTGATTTCCGTCCTACTTTGAGTGGCGAACAGCGCAGGGAATTGCTTCATGAGGGATTGGTGAATTATGCTACCGATCAGGGTATGGAGTCTCCCCAAGCTTATGCTGACAGTGAAATCAATAAGTATGCAGCTGTTTTGCCGGGAGGATATACCAACTGGAAAAAGGAACTGATACGTACGGCTACGCAGCAAGATTATGAAGCGGCTGTTTCGGGAGGAAATAAGCGGAGCACGATTTATGCCTCGTTAGGATACAGCAAGCAGGAAGGGTTAGCCCGCAATTCAGGACTGGAACGCTATTCTGCTCGCCTGAATGTAACCACAAAAGTTGGAAACTATGGCGAAGTGGGTGCCAATATGATGTTTTCGCAGCTGAATCAGGAACTGAATGAAGAACGCGGTTCGGCCATCAATCCTTTCTTTGCTTCGGCGGTAACCATGAACCCTTCAATGCGGGTACGCGATGAAAACGGAAATTTTGTCGGAGCATACGAGGGAACGGCTTTGAACCCGTTGCGCGATATGTTGCTTGACTATAATCGTACCCGGATGACACGTATGTTTTCAACCGGTTATGCCAGCATTGAACCTGTCAAGGGGTTGAAACTGAAAGAAACCTTGAGTTATGATTATAATATCCAAAAGGATGCACGCTACTATAATCCGTTGAGTTCGGCAGGGCCTAAGAGTGGAAGTGATGCTCGTACGGTAAAAGGCTTTATCGAATACGGGAAACTGATTTCATCTACCTCGTTGAATTATGTGCGTACTTTTGCTCGCAAGCATCATCTGGATGTGCTGGCTGCTTATGAAATAGAAAGTTATCAAACTGATAAGGCGGTAGGTGAGAAGTATAAGTTGCCTTCCGATAAACTGACGGAGCCGGATAATGCGGCGGTACTCAATGCTTTTGAATCGTCGGTTCAGAACTACCGGATGCTGTCTTATCTTTCACGCTTGAATTATGATTACGATGACCGTTATTATGTAGCCGGAAGTTTTCGTCGTGACGGAAGTTCTCGTTTGGCTCCTTCCGGACGCTGGGGTAATTTCTGGTCGGTATCGGGTATGTGGCATGTAACGAATGAAGCCTTCATGAAACCCATCAAGCAGGTGTTGAGTGACTTGAAGATTCGTGCCTCGTATGGGGTAAACGGGAATCAGCCCGGAGCGCTTTACGGGTATATGGGGTTATACAGTTACGGACAGAATTACATGGGAGTGGCTGGAGCTTATGAGTCGTCTCAACCTAATCCGAACTTGAAGTGGGAGAAAAATTACAGCTTGAACATCGGTCTGGACTTTTCACTGATTAACCGCATCTTTGTGACACTGGAGTATTATAACCGTGATACGAAAGACTTGCTTTATAATATGCCGATTAGCAGCACTACCGGATTTACAAACTATCTGGCTAATGTGGGACAGCTGAATAACCGGGGTGTTGAGTTTGAATTACGTACGCTGAACTTTGCAACTCCCGACTTTAACTGGACTACCGTGCTCAACCTGAGCCATAACCGGAATAAGATTGTGGCACTCAACGGAGAACTTGACCAGTCGATTGAAGGTTCATGGTTCATTCATAAAGTAGGATTGCCTTATTATACTTTTTATGTGAAAGAATTTGCCGGAGTAAATCCTTATACGGGAAAGGCGCAGTATTTCATAAATACGCAAGATGAAAACGGAGTGTATAACCGTAAACTGACCACTAATCTGAATGAAGCTCAGGCTGTGCCTTATAAATCGGTGGAACCCAAAGTGACTGGTGGGTTGACGAACTTACTGGAATATAAAGACTTTGACTTGAGCTTTACACTGACTTACTCACTGGGAGGACATTCGTTTGACCAGGCAGGAACCTATATTGAGAATGGAACTTCAGCTATTTATGGCGACGGGGATGGTAGTAGGGGGTATAACCTGCCGGTATATGCGGTCGACCGTTGGCAGAAGCCGGGTGATCATACTGACGTGCCACGTTTTGTTTATGGCGAAAGTACTGGAGTCAGCAATTCATCGCGCTATATTCATAGTACAGATCATTTGCGGTTGAAAAACCTGACATTGGGGTATAAGCTGCCGGCTAAGTGGGTGAATAAGGCTTTAATCAATACGGCTCGTATTTATTTTTCGGGAAGCAATCTGCTGACATGGGCGAGATGGAAACAATATGATCCGGAAACACCGGTGAACGGTGTGGTTTTCTGTGAAACTCCTGCTATGCGTACATTTAGTTTCGGGGTTCAATTAACATTCTAAGGTATTATTTTAAACTGAATATGATATATGAAACGAATCTATATATTTTTATTGGCAGCAGCTTTTTTGGGTGCTTCTTGCTCTGAAGGTTGGTTGGATGTAAACCCTTCTACTTCGGTGCCTACTGATCAGGCGCTTTCTACTCAGGAGGATTTGAAGATAGCTTTAAACGGCTTATATCGTCAAACTTCCCAACATAGCTATTACGGCGACAATCACTGGTATTATGGTGACTGTCGTGCTGCTGATGTGCAGGCACGTGAAAGTAAGGGAACCGGAAGACGTGTATCTCCTTATTATGAATATAATGTTTTACCCACTGATAACTTGAATATCACTTTGCCTTGGCAGCGCCCGTATGTGGTAATCCGTCAGGCGAACAATATTATCCAGCGGATTGAAGAGGGAAATATTCCGGATGGAACTTCCGAAGAATTGGCACGTATCAAGTCGGAGGCTTTAGTCTTGCGCGGATTGGCATTGTTTAATCTGACACGTATGTTTGGTATGCCTTACACCAACGATGAGGGAGCGTCTTTAGGGGTTCCCATCGTATTGAAGCCGGAAAGCCAGACTTATCGTCCGGAGCGAAATACGGTGGCTCAATGTTATAATCAGGTGATTGAAGATTTGACTGATGCCTTGCCGGCCTTGCGCAGAGAGAAGACTGATGGCTTTGTGAATTATTGGGCTGCACAGGCGCTTCTTTCACGTGTCTATTTGAATAAAGGGGATTATGAAAAAGCTTATGATGCCGCTGTGGAGGTTATTGCTAACAACGGAGGGCTGTATCGCCTTTATACGAAAGAAGAATATTCTTCGGTGTGGGGACAGGATTTTCAGGCTGAATCGCTTTTTGAGCTTTATATCACAATTTCAGAACCTTCTGAGTGGGGAGGAGGTACCGGTGGTGAAGGTGCACCGATGGTTTATGCAAATGAAGGGAAGGTGGACTGGAATAACTTGATTCTGAGTGAGGATTTTCTTAACTTGCTTGATGAGGATGCAGATGATGTGCGTCACTGCGTGGCTAAACCTTCTTTGATTGAAAATAATACAGGATTACCGGTTTCGGCACGTAAGCGGAATGTGTTCTTAGGCAAATTCCCGGGAAAGCAGGGAGATCCTCATGATAATGATATCTGTGTCATTCGCTTGTCGGAGGTTTATCTGAATGCTGCCGAGGCTGGACTGAAACTGGGAGGTGCGAAGGCTGAGCAGGGGAGAACTTATTTGAATGATTTGATAAAACAGCGTACACCGAACGAGAAAATGCGGGTAAATGAGGTTGCCGGTTATACCATTGACCGTATTATGAAAGAACGTCGGAAAGAACTGGTGGGTGAAGGATTGATTTTCTTCGATTACCTGCGTAATAAGCTTCCCATCGAGCGGAAAGGAAGCTGGCATCTGGAAACGCTGAAAACTACTCATTCGCAGGTCATTCAGCATACCGATACGCGTATAGCGCTTCCGATACCCCAATCGGAGATTGATGCAAATCCGAATATGCAGCAAAATCCTTTGTAGTGCCTTGCTAATAAAGAATAAATATCCTTATTGTGGTATATTAATAGATTCCGTTGTAAGTTCAGCAATCTGAATAGGGAGAGTGGTTCATAGCTTTATGCAGCGTGAACCACTCTTATTTTTGCAAGACCATATTGAATACTTATAGGCTGTATTTGTTTGTTTTAGTATTGCTCTTGCATTCCGCTGTTTGAGGTGAAGGCTGTTTGAGTTTTTCAATGAGCCAGATTGAGAATATTGAGAATTAAATTTAAAAGTATAATCTCTTATATTCAATATATATGTATCTTTGCATAAATTTTTTGAAAGAGAAATGCTGAACGACAATAAAACAATTATTGAAATCAATAACGTATCCAAGTTTTTCGGTGAAAAGACTGCCTTGGATCATATTAACTTGTCTATTCGTAAAGGCGAGTTTGTTACAATATTAGGTCCGTCAGGTTGCGGAAAAACTACCCTGTTGCGCCTGATAGCAGGGTTCCAGACGGCTTCGGAAGGAACCATTAGCATTGCCGGTAAGGAAATCACTCAGACTCCTCCCCATAAGCGTCCGGTAAATACGGTGTTTCAGAAATATGCTTTGTTTCCTCATCTCAATGTTTACGATAACATTGCTTTTGGATTAAAACTGAAGAAACTGCCTCAGTCGGAAATGACGAAGAGGGTAAAGGATGCTCTGAAAATGGTGAGTATGACAGGTTATGAGTATCGTGATGTTGACTCTCTTTCGGGCGGGCAGCAGCAGCGCGTGGCTATCGCTCGTGCCATCGTGAATGAACCGGAAGTGTTGCTGTTGGATGAACCCTTGGCAGCTCTTGACTTGAAGATGCGTAAAGATATGCAGATGGAACTGAAGGAAATGCATAGCCGGTTAGGTATTACCTTTGTTTATGTAACTCATGATCAGGAGGAAGCTCTGACCTTGAGTGATACCATCGTAGTGATGAGCGAAGGAAAAATTCAACAGATAGGTACTCCTACTGATATTTATAATGAACCGATTAATTCATTTGTTGCCGATTTTATAGGTGAAAGTAACATCTTGAATGGAACAATGATTAAAGATAAGTTGGTGAACTTCTGTGGCAGGGAGTTTGAGTGCGTCGATGAGGGTTTTGGTGAAAATGCTCCTGTTGATGTGGTTATCCGTCCGGAAGACCTGTATATTTTCCCTGTTTCCGATGCTGCTCAGTTATGCGGAGTTGTACAGTCGTGTATTTTTAAGGGAGTGCATTATGAAATGGTGGTACTGTGTGGTAATTATGAAATTATAGTTCAAGATTATCATGCATTTGATGTAGGTAGTGAGGTCGGTCTGCTTATCAAGCCGTTTGATATTCATATCATGAAGAAAGAACGTACATGTAATATGTTTGAAGGTCGCATGATTGATGCTTCGCATGTGGAGTTCCTTGGATGTGAATTTGAATGCACACCCGTTGATTTGAGTGATGCTTCAAAAGATTGGGAGCATATTCAGGTGGAAGTTGATTTCGATAAAGTGATTTTGCAGGACGATGAAGAAGATGGTACGCTGACCGGTGAAGTAAAGTTTATCCTATATAAAGGAAACCATTATCATTTGACCGTGCTTTCTGATTGGGATGAAAATGTTTTTGTCGATACGAACGATGTATGGGACGATGGAGACCGGGTGGGTATCACCATTCGTCCGGAGGCTATCCGTATTTTGGTATGATGTAATTTAATTTGACTGACTGATAAAGATGATGAAGAAACTTCAACATTTCTTTTCTTCGCGGAAGAGTTGGACCTTGCCCTATTTGATTTTTTCTGTAATATTTGTTCTGGTTCCATTGGTGTTAATCGTGGTTTATGCATTTACCGATGAGGTTGGACATCTTACATTGGCTAATTTCCGTAAATTCTTTGCTCATCCGGAGGCTATAAATACGTTTGTTTATTCTATTGGAATAGCCATACTGACCACTATCGGATGTATCGTGTTGGGATATCCGGCTGCATGGATTTTGAGCCGGAGCAATTCAAGCTATTCTAAAACCTTGATTATGCTGTTTATTCTGCCAATGTGGGTGAATATTCTGGTACGTACTTTAGCAACAGTGGCTTTATTTGATTTTTGCCGTTTGCCGTTGGGAGAGGGTGCGCTAATCTTTGGTATGATTTATAACTTCATTCCTTTTATGATTTATCCTATTTATAATACACTTCAGAAGATGGATAGAAGTTATATAGAAGCTGCGCAAGATTTGGGAGCGAGTTCGTTTCAGGTGTTCTGGAAAGTGGTCTTTCCGCTTTCTATGCCCGGAGTGGTCAGTGGAATTATGATGGTCTTTATGCCTACTATTTCCACCTTTGCCATAGCCGAACTGTTAACCATGAATAATATCAAGTTATTTGGTACCACCATTCAGGAAAATATCAATAATAGTTTGTGGAATTATGGCGCAGCTTTGTCATTGATTATGCTTTTCTTGATTGCTGCTACTTCTTTGTTTAGTTCGAATGAGAAAAGTGATTCTGAGAGAGGAGGTGGAGTATGGTAAAGAAAATTATGATGCAGACTTATCTGTGGGTATTGCTTTTGCTGCTTTATGCTCCGATTGGAATTATTATTATTTATTCTTTTACTGAAGCAAAAGTATTGGGAAACTGGACTGGTTTTTCTTTAAATCTTTATGGTTCCTTATTGAATACGGGAGCACATCATTCACTGATGAATGCTTGTATTAATACCATTGCCATTGCTCTGATTGCGGCAACAGCGTCTACACTTTTGGGAAGTATTGCTGCAATAGGCATTTTTAACTTGAAGGCCCGAAGTCGGAAGGCTGTAGGATTTATCAATACGATTCCTATCCTGAACGGAGATATTATTACAGGTATTTCACTGTTCCTGTTGTTTGTTTCATTAGGCATTACTCAAGGATTTACAACAGTGGTATTGGCGCATATTACATTTTGTACTCCTTACGTTGTACTGAGTGTATTGCCACGCTTGAAACAGATGAATCCGAATCTTTATGAAGCGGCTCTTGACCTGGGAGCAACTCCCATGCAGGCGCTCTGGAAGGTTATTATTCCTGAAATCCGTCCGGGAATGATTACGGGTTTCCTGTTGGCATTAACTATTTCAATTGATGATTTTGCCGTGACTGTGTTTACCATCGGTAATCAGGGACTTGAAACTCTTTCTACTTATATTTATGCCGATGCTCGTAAGGGAGGCCTTACTCCCGAACTTCGTCCGTTGTCGGCCATTATATTTATTGTCATATTGATATTATTGATTGTACTTAACCGCCGGGCGGATAAGGCTAAGAAGTAACGTGTAACAGAATAAAGCGGAATGAGAAGACTGAATCTTTTTATAGTGACTTTGTTGGCATGTATAGCTCTTTCTGGCTGCTATAACATGAGCGAGGAACGTGCGAATGTGCTGAAAATTTATAATTGGGCCGATTATATCGGTGAGGGAGTTTTAGAAGACTTCCAGGAATATTATAAAGAACAAACGGGCGAGGATATACGTATTGTATATCAGACATTCGATATTAATGAAATCATGCTTACCAAAATAGAAAAGGGACATGAAGATTTTGACGTGGTCTGCCCGTCTGAATATATCATTGAGCGTATGCTTCATAAAGGATTGCTCCTGCCTATTGATACCGTTTTTGCTCATTCGCCTAATTACATGAAGGGAATCGCTCCTTTTATCCGTGAGCAAATTGATAAACTGACAGTAAAAGGACAGCGCCCGGCAAGCTCATATGCGGTGTGTTATATGTGGGGTACTGCCGGATTGCTTTACAATAAAAAATATGTAAGCGAAGAAGAACTGCATTCTTGGGGATGTCTGTGGAATCCGCATTTCTCCGGAAAAATATTGATGAAAGATGCCTATCGTGACTCGTATGGAATGGCATTGCTTTACTCTCATCGGGAGGAATTGAAGCATGGCTCCAAGGCTGTATCAAAGCTGATGAATGATTATTCACCGGCTGCGATGGATTCGGTTGAGAAATATCTGAAGTTACTCAAGCCGAATGTCGCAGGATGGGAGGCTGACTTCGGAAAAGAAATGATGACCAAGGGGAAAGCCTGGATTAACATGACTTGGAGTGGGGATGCTCAGTGGGCTATTGAGGAAGCTGCTTCTGTGGGGGTTGACTTGGCTTATACGGTTCCTGAAGAAGGAAGTAATGTGTGGTATGACGGTTGGGTGATTCCTAAATATGCTAAGAATGTCAAGGCAGCAAGCTATTTTATCAACTTCTTGTGCCGTCCGGATATAGCTTTGCGCAATATGGAGGAAAACGGGTATGTCAGTTCAATCGGTTCGGCGGAAATTATGGAGGCATGTATTGATACGACTCTTTCCACATATGTAGATGCCAGCTATTTTTTCGGAGAGCAGGGAAAAAGAGTTCAGCTTCGTAATACGCAGTATCCCGACAAGTCGGTGATAAACCGCTGTGCCATGATACGTGATTTTGGAGAGCATACGGTGAAGGTGCTTGAAATATGGTCGCGTGTGAAAGGAGATAATCTAAACAGCGGAATCGTAATTTTAATTTTGGTTGTAATAGGGGGATTATGTATTTGGCGTATTCATAATCTCTGGAAAGCACGGAGCCGGAAATCGGTTCAATATCGTAGGAGACGAGCTATTTCAAAAAAATAGTTATTCATAGAAAAGTAATCGTATTTACATCTTCCTGTAGTATGAAATGCGGACCTTTATGCAGGTTTTAAAAAAGAGTATTATGGAAGTTATTTCAAGTAAATACGTTGTTGAATGTTTGCCGGATGGTGAATATTATGCTTATCTGTTAAATTACAGCCAATGCAGTGCTTTTGGAGAAACAGTTGAAGAAGCTTTAGAGAATCTGGAACTCCAGGAAGAAGAGTTTTTTAACGAAATCGCATCGGTGTATGGGCTGGAAGATATGGCTTGATAATCTGCCTGAAATCCATAGGGCTTGTATTGTTTGCTTTATTATGTTTCTTGTGTCAAGCTTGTCTCTTTTCTGCTTAGGTTTGCGCTTATACATGGCTGGACATTAGATGGGTGCGTTAAATATGCGAAAATAATCAGAGACTGGCGATATTTTACCCGGAAAACTCGCTATTTTTGTGTAAAACTAATAAATGCAAGATACATGAAAATAGGAGATAAAGTTCGTTTCCTCAGTGAAGTAGGAGGAGGCATTGTAAGAGGCTTCCAAGGGAAGAATATCGCTCTGGTGGAAGATGAAGACGGTTTTGAAATTCCGATGCTTATCAATGAGTGTGTTGTAATACAGACTGATGATTATAATATTCCGTTGAAATCGGTAGCCAAGCCTGCTGTGCCGGAGCCGGAAGAAGAAGAGGAGGATAAACCGATAACTTACCGGGCGCCTGAAATCAAGGGAAATGATAGGCTGAATGTCTTTTTGGCTTACGTTCCGCAAGATATAAAAGCAATATCTTCTACCGGCTTTGACGCTTATCTGGTGAATGACAGCAATTATTTTGTAGATTATCTTTATTTATCGGCGGAAGGTAAAAGCTGGACTTTACGTAGCCGGGGAACAGTCAAGCCGAATATGAAGATGCATTTGGAGGAATTTTCCAAGGCAGACCTGAACGGGATGGAACATGTAGCTGTCCAGTTGTTGGCTTATAAAGATGACCGGACTTTCCTGATGAAACAGGCGGTTTGTCAGGAAATACGTATTGACGTGGTAAAGTTTTATAAACTTCATACCTTTGAGTCGTCCGGCTTTTTTGAAGAACCTGCATTAATTTATGATATTGTAAAAGATGACGAAACGGTGAAGCAGGTATTCGTTTCTGCCGATGATATTAAGGATGCCTTGTTACAGAAAAACACGACTGATCTTCCTAAGAAAATTCAGAAAAAGCAACAGCGGGTAAAAAATGATTTGGTAGAGGTGGATTTGCATATCCATGAACTGCTTGATGATACCACCGGAATGGGAAATGCGGAGATGCTGGATTACCAGTTGGATGTATTCCGGAAGACCTTGGATGAGTACAAGGACAAGAAAGGTCAGAAAATCGTATTTATCCATGGAAAAGGCGACGGAGTGCTGCGCCGGGCTATTTTGAATGAGCTGAAGCATAAGTATAAAACATATCGTAGCCAAGACGCTTCATTTAGGGAGTATGGCTTTGGCGCTACAATGGTAACCGTGGGCTGAGGATATGGGTACGTTGAAAGACCTGTTGGGAAATGACCATTTTGCTTCGGCTGCAGGCGTGGAACTTCTAGAGATTCAGCCGGGATATGCCAAGGCGCGCATGCTCATTACACCGAATCACCTGAATGCAGGAGGAGTGTGTCAGGGAGGTGCACTTTTTACCTTAGCCGATTTGGCGTTTGCTGCTGTGGCAAATAGTCATCAGAAACTGACGCTTTCGCTGAATGCACATATCACCTTTTTGCGTCCTGCGCGTGAAGGGTATGTATATGCTGAGGCTTTTGAAACGTTTAATCATGCCAAAGCTCCTTTTATTGAGGTAAGAATAACAGACGAAGAACAGTTGCTTGTTGCATTGTTTTCAAGTTCAGGTTATCGTAAAAGCGAAGAACTGGCAGTCGATTCTTTAGAGTGAAAAAAGGATGAATCACAGGTACGAACAGAAATTGAGTACAGAGCCTATGCTGCCTTTAACCTTTAAAATGGCTTTACCGGCAGTGGCTGCTCAATTGGTAAACCTGCTTTATTGTGATAAAGAAGAGTTGATGGTGGATTGAATCGGTTGGGGAATTTACTCTGATTTTTCAATTTTGCACAGCCGAAAAAATGCCTAAGCGTTTGTTTTAAAACGCTTAGGCATTTTTTTTATTTGCCTTGTCGTTTGGATTGAAACATCAAGGCGTATGCAATGT
>URDR01000080.1 GCA_900546645.1 uncultured Bacteroides sp.
AGATAGTTCTGCTGCTGTTCGGCACTGCTCCATAACTCACGGCAGAAAGGAACCCAAGTCGGGTCAAGAGGCATCAACGTTCCATTATTGAGACGAACCACAGCCACACAGTGATTGAAATGATCGGCTGGAATCGACTCTACCCTACTTCCTGCCATGGTCATGGCAGGATAAGCTTCAAAGCCAGCCATGCGCAAGAAGGCAACCAAAGTTCCGGCAATATCTTTACATACCCCACAGCGGTCGGTATAATTCATCTTCAAGTTATGAAGCGTAAAGCCTTCACCCTTTCCCATCGTAATACCGGCATAACGGATATTATCGGCTACCCAATGGGTCAGCACGGCTATTTTTTCCATTTCTGTACGCTTGCCTTTTATCAACTCATCTACTTTCTTCTGTGCCTCCGGAAGTGCATTAAAGCTCCCGTAATCTTCGTTCACTTTATTAAACCAGCGTGACTTTTCCTGCCAGTCGGGAGTGGTGGACATCATCAGCTTTGGAGCAGCATCAAACAAATCAACCATATTGGGTTCCTTCTCAAAAGGCATCAGTCCGCTTACGGCAAATGAATAAGTCTTTCCCCTGTCTGTGAAGCGAACTGAAGAAGCACAAGTTCCTTGATAAAACTGATATTGCATCTCCTTCTCCATCGGAACTGTTACCTGATATACCTTACGGACAGTCGGCTCATTTGCCCAGAAAGGAACAATATCATAAAACTGTCCGCGCATAGGTGGAATAAAACGGCTGTCGTCTTCTGCCGGCAAATTACCTAAAAGAGCATAGGTAAATCCTTTTTTCTCTATCTCATAATCAACGATATCCCCCGGACGAAGTTCGCCTAATTCCAACATAATCTGACGGGCTCCCCAATAAATGGCACGGGCAGGAGCTGCATAATCACAAGTACGCGATACGTCTACTTTCGTTTCTGTACCATCGGCATGATGCACTGTTACCTTGCGGAATTTCGCGGCTGCTGTAAGCGGATCATAATCATATTTAAGAATTCTGTTTTTCAAAGCCCCCTTTATGTTTTGCACCTTAAACACCCGGCATACGGCAAATGAGCCCTGACCGGTAGAAGCTACGGAAACATCTGTACTGTCAAGCAAAGTAATGCAGTCGGCTGCACGATAAGTTTCCAACTGCGCCTGCATAGCATAAGGCTTCCAAGTTTGCGCCGCTCCTGTCAGTGAAGCGGCTGCAAATAAGATAAATGTAAGTGCTTTGTTCTTCTTCATAGCAATTACGATTTACAAATCAGATTGAAATAGTTACTGTTAAAACTGGAACAACGCTGTGAGCACAATACGATTGTTCTTTACAAGGTGTGTATCAACCACCTTACCCTTGGCATCATTTTTACCATAATAAGCTCCAGTCCAAGAATATTCAGCTCCGATTTTCCAGTTCGGCAGATTATAGGTTAACTCTGCTGTAGCTGTAGTAAGCTGGTCAACATTAGTCCCCGTACTCAAGAGACCTGAAACTTCTTTACGAGCTCCCAGATTTTTCAGGTAACCGGCAAAAACTCCACCGCGCCATTTCGAGCCGTACATCGCATTCACCCAAGTATGTGAAAAGCGAAGCGGGGTATATTGCTGCTCACCGGTACGAGAATCAACTGAAGTAATTCCGTAACCACCCAACGTACTTGTCTGAGTTAAATTGGAGCTAAGTACTGATTTTACTGCCATCTTAAACAGCTTATGCGTATATTTCATATGAACCTCACCCGAAAGAGCAGTGATACGTTCAGAAACCTTATACGTTTCTTTATCAACAACCGACTGAACGCGTGGTGTAAGTGAAGACAAGTGAAGGCCAGCTCCTACCTGAATCTCTTCGGATTTATAATCCATACCAACATAAAACTCAGGTACACAACTGTTTTTAATAAAGCTTTGGTGCTTCTGCGTAGCGGTTTCACCTACTTTATCCGACTTCGGGCCTACCGACAGATACTGAGACTGCCAAAGGGCTGCTGCAGTAAGCATAAAGTTCTTATGAGTAAAACGGTAACGCAACTGAGGAGCACGGCTGAACGGCTGGTAAGGAGCTCCCATATTCAAGTTCAAGATTTCAGGAGATACATCACCATAAAGCGGATGCCAGGTCTGGCCAAATAAAAGCGCCGACTGCCCCCAGTCAAGATTTACATACACATGACGAAGACGCAGCATATGAAAGTTCGACCCAGAGCCGCGGAAATCCACTTCTATCTTTGCCGAAGTTTTTGCTTTTCCCAGCATAGGACCTTTCACATCTACCCCTAAACGAGTGTAAAGTGTATAAAAGTTACCATCGGGCTTGGCATTCAGATCTTTTCCATCGGCATCAGGCAACACATCCTTGGGATACATATAAAAGAGTCCGTCTACGGTTTCCGAATTTGCGCGGCTGTTATAAAACAAGTCAGTACGCACCTGACCATAAAATTTGTAATCGAATCCCTTCTTCTGTGCCATTACCCCCGGCGCCATTGCAGCCAATGCTGCCAAAAAAAGTAATTGTTTTTTCATTTTCAAGCTATTAGTATTTATATAATTGGAGGCAAAGTTACAAATAATCCACGAATACCCTCCTTAAGAGCGCAAAGCATTTTTACGGTACCACAATACGAATCCTATTACAGCGACTAAAGTCAATCCCATTCCGACAGGATATGCAACACTTCCGGACAGATCAAGACCTTCGGGAGCTATAAGGATATAAGTGGCACATACACAAGTCATAAACAAGGCAGGAAGCAAAGTTACCCACCAGTTTTTCCGCTCACGTACAAGCCACACTGTAATAGCCCATAAAGTAAACACAGACAAGGTCTGATTACACCAGGCAAAATAGCGCCATATAATTTTAAATCCTTCGGCATCACCAAAGCTATAAACCAACAAAGCAATGGTGACCAGAAAGATAGGCAATGAAATAAAAAGTCTCTTACGTATGCTACGCTGCTCTATGCGGAAAAAGTCAGCTATAATCAGACGAGCCGAACGCAACGCTGTATCTCCACTCGTAATGGGAGCAGCCACAATACCTAATATAGCGAGCAAACCTCCTATGGAGCCAAGCCAGTCACGTGAAATGTCTGTTGCCACTTTTGCTCCCGAATAAGCAATTCCGGTAGCCTCATCCACAGTGCCATGCTCTTGAAAGAAACAAGTAGCAGCTGCCGCCCATATCAATGCCACAATACCTTCCGTAATCATTGCTCCATAAAAAATCGGACGGCAATGTTTTTCATTCGTTATACAGCGTGCCATTAAAGGAGACTGAGTGGCATGAAACCCACTGATCGCTCCACAGGCTATAGAAATAAACATCATAGGAAAAATAGGATTCTTCTCATATTTCACTCCGAACCCCTCCCATATCTCGGGCAAATCCGGACTTTTCAGATAAATCATAATCAAGATACCCACTGCCATAAATAAAAGAGCCAAAGCGAAAAGAGGATAAATACGACCTATTATCTTATCAACCGGCAACATGGTGGCAAGCACATAATAAACAAAAATAGCTGCTACCCAAAAATACACATCCAATGCGTCAGGAGTCATGCCAGCCAGCAGTTCTGCCGGACCAGATATAAATACCGCTCCTACCAAAATCATAAGCAATACGGTAAATATACCTGCCACCTGCTTGGTTCGCAGTCCTAAATATCTTCCGATAATCTCAGGAAGGCTTTCTCCTCCGTTACGCAACGAAAGGGTTCCCGACAGAAAATCATGAACAGCCCCGGCAAAGATTGTTCCGAATACAATCCAGAGATAAGAAGCCGTGCCAAACTGTGCGCCCATGATAGCCCCGAAGATAGGTCCCAAACCTGCAATATTCAAGAATTGAATCATAAAAATCTTCCACGTAGGAAGTGGAAGGAAATCTACTCCATCGGTTTTTGTCAAAGCCGGAGTTTTACGGGAAGCATCGGGGGCGAACAGCATATCAACATAACGTCCATAAACCCAATAGCCTCCCAAAAGAAGTGCCAATGCTATACTAAATGTTATCATATATATTAAATTACTTTTAGAATGTCGCAAAAGTAATAAATACAACGAATACTTTGTATATTTGCAGCAACAAAATCAGATTTATGCAAAGATTCATTTTCATATTCTTCATACTTTGTTGCAGCATGACAGCTGTACAAGCACAACCCAAACAAGAAATACGAGCCACATGGATTACTACCTTGGGCGGATTAGATTTCCCTTCAAAAAAAGCAACTTCTCCCGAAGGCATACGCCAACAGAAACAAGAGCTTTGCCGGATATTAGACCGCTTACAAGAAGCCCACTTCAACACCGTTCTTCTACAGACAAGGCTGCGCGGTGATGTCATTTATCCGTCTGCATACGAAGGTTTTACCGAATCATTAACAGGACATACCGGCCGAAACCCGGGATATGACTTACTGCACTTTGCCATTGAAGAATGTCACAAACGAGGAATGGAACTCCACGCATGGATTGTAGCAATTCCGGCAGGAAACTCACGCCAAGTGAAGCTTCATGGAAAAAACTCGATTGTAAAAAAACAAGCAAAGCTCTGCAAATTTTATAAAGGCAGCTGGTATTTAGATCCAGGGAATCCAGACACAGAAAGTTATTTGGCAAGAATTGTAAACGAGATAACTTCCCGATATGATGTAGATGGAATCCACTTGGATTATATCCGCTATCCGGATCATCCGGAAACCTTTCCCGACAAAGACAGTTTCCGCAAATATGGCAAAGGAAAAGACCTTGCCACATGGCGTCGCGACAATATTACCCGCATTGTGAAACGCATCTATTCAGACACCAAAAAGCTCAAGCCGTGGGTAAAAGTAAGTTGTGCCCCTGTAGGAAAATACAATGACACTTCACGCTATTCTTCACGGGGATGGAATGCATATCACACCGTTTATCAAGATGCGCAACGCTGGCTCACCGAAGGTATTCAAGACATTCTTTTCCCGATGATGTATTTTAAAGGCAACCATTTCTATCCTTTTGCCCTCGACTGGCAGGAGCATAAACAGGAAAGATGGGTTGTTCCTGGGCTTGGTATCTATTTTCTTGACCCCAAAGAGCAAAACTGGCCATTAGATGAAATTGCTCGCCAAATTCTGTTCATACGCAACCATGGACTAGATGGGCAAGCCTTTTTCCGCAACCGCTTCTTGCTTAATAATACGAAAGAAATTCTCAACGAACTGACTGAGCAATTTTACACCTACCCTGCTGTAGTACCTCCTATGACTTGGGCAGATAGCATTCCTCCTGCCCCACCCGTTCATCCTACGCTCAACAGGAATGGATATGAGATCAAACTGAATTGGAATGCAGCTGAACATTCAGATGCCATCTATTACCGTATTTATGCTTCCAATCAGTATCCGGTTCACACAGAACTGGCCCAAAACATCGTAACCATACGTACCGACAGCACTCATTACACATTCTCGCCCTCTGCCCCATGGCAACAAAAAATCTATTGGGCTGTGACTGCCGTTGACCGTTTTGGCAATGAAAGTACACCCACATATTTCAACCACCCAAAAGATAATATGCTTCAGATATTTGAAGAAGAATTACCTGAAATTCCACAAAATACAACCTTTATTCTATCTGACGCAACCGGACAAGAAATTATTCGTCTTTCTCCCCAGTTGAAAAAACTTCCCTCCACTATAGGAAAAGGCATTTTCCGGGTAAGCCTACTCACGCCGGATGGAGAAATCAAACCATTGGGTATCCTTATACGCTAACCCATCTATTTGTTAAAAATCAACCGCCTTTATGGATATAAAGAGAATATTCGCTAAATTTGCACATTCTATATAGAAACATATCTAATTACATAACTCATGAGTAACCAACGATACATGCAGCGTGGCGTTTCTGCTTCAAAAGAAGATGTACATAACGCTATCAAAAACATTGATAAGGGTATATTTCCTAAAGCATTCTGTAAAATCATTCCAGACATTTTAGGTGGCGATTCTGAATATTGTAACATTATGCATGCAGATGGTGCAGGTACTAAATCTTCATTGGCCTATCTGTATTGGAAAGAAACCGGTGATTTGTCTGTTTGGAAAGGCATTGCCCAAGATGCACTAATTATGAATATCGACGACCTGCTCTGTGTAGGTGCTGTAGATAATATTTTAGTTTCCTCCACAATCGGACGAAACAAATTACTCGTTCCGGGAGAAGTCATTTCTGCCATTATCAACGGAACAGATGAATTGCTTGCTGAACTTCGCGAAATGGGAGTAGGAGTTTATGCTACTGGAGGTGAAACAGCCGACGTAGGCGACTTGGTACGTACCATCATCGTCGACAGTACAGTTACCTGCCGCATGAAACGTGCAGACGTAATTGACAATGCCAATATCCGCCCGGGTGACGTTATCGTAGGTCTTGCTTCATACGGACAAGCCACTTATGAAAAAGAATACAACGGCGGTATGGGAAGCAACGGACTGACCAGTGCACGCCACGATGTATTCTCTAAATATCTGGCAGAAAAATATCCGGAAAGCTACGATAAGGCAGTTCCCGAAGATTTGGTTTACAGCGGAAAACTGAAACTAACCGATCAGGTAGAAGGATCTCCACTCGATGCAGGTAAGTTAGTACTTTCTCCTACACGTACCTATGCTCCGGTTGTGAAGAAACTGCTGGATGCCCTCCGTCCGCAAATACATGGTATGGTACACTGCTCCGGAGGCGCACAAACCAAAGTATTACACTTCGTAGGTGATAACTGCCGCGTAATAAAAGACAATCTCTTCCCTGTTCCTCCTTTGTTCCGCACCATCAAAGAACAAAGCGGCACAGACTGGGACGAAATGTATAAAGTGTTCAATATGGGACACCGTCTGGAAGTTTATCTTTCACCTGAACATGCCGACGAAGTCATTGCCATTTCAAAAAGTTTCGGAATCGATGCACAAATCGTGGGACGCATAGAAGAAAGCAATGGCTCAAAAGAGCTGATTATCAAGAGCGAATTCGGAGAATTCAAATATTGATAGCCCCATACGGCAGCAAAAAGATTCATCACATAAGTTCGGCGCAACAGCCAGATAACCGAATCTTCTTGCTGCCGTTATACTGTTTCTTAAGTTTTGTCTTTGCCACGAGTTTCATAGGATGCGATTTTACAACTAAGCTATATTGTTATTGACAACCGCTTTTGGGATGCTTGATAAATTTATTTGTAACTAAAGAAACAGAAAACAAATCATACAGGTTGTTCTTTGATTTCCAATAATCCTGCCTGCAAGCAGTGATCTGTCACAAAGAATGTCTTGTTTATTTCGAGGCTCCGTTATGATACCAGACAAAACAGGATACCGCAAGAACAAACAAATCTTAACTCAAAGATTATAAAACAACGAATAAGTTAATGGCAGAAAACAATACACTTTTAGAGAAACTGGAAGGACTCGTTTCACGTTACGAGGAAGTATCCACTCTCATTACCGACCCCAACGTCATTGCTGACCAAAAACGATATGTCAAGCTCACCAAAGAATACAAAGAATTGGGCGACTTAATGGAAGCACGTAAGGAGTACCTCCAATACCTGAATGGCTTAGAAGAAGCCAAACTCATGATGAGCGAAAGCGACCCGGAAATGAAGGAAATGGCACGCGAGGAAGCCGCCTTATGTGAGGCACGTATTCCTGAAATGGAAGAAAAAATCAAGCTTTTGCTTGTCCCAGCCGACCCACAGGATGACCGCAATGCCATCTTGGAAATCCGAGGAGGAACCGGAGGTGACGAAGCAGCTATCTTTGCCGGCGACCTTTTCCGTATGTACACCAAATATTGCGAATCAAAAGGATGGCGGCTGGAGGTATCGAGCGCCAACGAAGGTGCTGCCGGAGGATTCAAGGAAATCATCTGTTCCGTAACAGGCGACAAAGTATATGGTACTTTAAAATACGAGTCTGGAGTACACCGGGTACAGCGCGTTCCTGCTACCGAAACCCAAGGGCGCGTACATACTTCTGCGGCATCTGTTGCAGTACTCCCCGAGGCAGAGCCGTTTGATGTAGAAATCAATGAAGGAGAAATCAAATGGGATACATTCCGAAGCGGAGGTGCCGGAGGACAGAATGTAAACAAAGTGGAATCGGGAGTACGCTTACGCTATAACTGGAAAAATCCCAATACGGGAGTGGTAGAAGAAATTCTGATAGAATGTACCGAAACACGTGACCAGCCGAAAAACAAGGAACGGGCACTCTCGCGCCTGCGTACATTTATATACGATAAAGAGCATCAGAAATACATTGACGATATTGCATCCAAGCGCAAAACCATGGTCAGTACCGGTGACCGTTCGGCTAAAATCCGTACGTACAACTATCCGCAGGGACGTATTACCGACCACCGCATCAACTATACCATTTATAATCTGGCTGCCTTCATGGATGGAGATATTCAAGACTGTATCGACCATCTGATTGTTGCAGAAAATGCAGAACGCTTGAAAGAGAGTGAACTATAACACTGCAAATGCAGTACAAGCCCCATAATGCCATGACCTTGTCCTCTTTTTCCATACAGCAGACATTGAGCTTTCTTATAAAAACAGGTACACAATGCCTCAAGCGCTTTCCCGTTACTATCGGGTTCGTTTGGGCTCTTTCTGCCTACCTGTTTATAAGAGTTTATAATCCGCCCCTCATCAAAGAGTGGGAATGGAATGTTACCTGCTCTTATTATCTGCTGACAGGCTCACTGCTCTCACTCACATTACACTTATGGGGGGAAGAGCAGAAAAACAAACCAATGGTATGGAGTGCTTTCTTCATAGGGCTATTCCTTTTGCTTGCCGACAGTATTTATCTGCATTATCAAGCATTGACACAAGAGTTAGTCTTATCGCGTGGAGCACTGATTTTCTCCATGCTGCTATCAGCTTTCATTCTACCTTTTATAAAGGAAAAAGAAGACGTGGCAGCCTGGAATTTTTCAGCATCTGCCATCCAGGCGTTTTCATTGGCACTCTGCACGGGAGTCATTATGACAGGAGGAATCATCCTGCTGCTGATTTCACTGGATAAGCTCTTTAATATAGAAATCAGTACTAACTATTTCATCTACGTAAGCATTTTATGCAATGTTATCCTGTCTCCCATGCTCTTTCTCGGTCTGCTGCCGGAAAAAGAAAAAAAGCATGACAACCGATTTTACCACTCGCATTCTTCTGACAACATCTTACGCTGGCTATTTCTACCCTTACTGATGAGCTATATGGCAGTGCTTTACATCTATGAAGCACGTATCATCACGCTGTGGGAATTACCAGACGGATGGGTTTCATGGCTGGTTACCGCCCTTTCGGTAGGATGCATCTTGCTGCTTAGCCTGCTTTATCCGATAAGAATGCGAGGAAACAGACGCTTTGACATACTTCTGTTCCGCTGGCTTCCTCTACTGGTATTACCCCTGCTGATACTGATGACTGTGGGCATAATCCGGCGGTTTAACGACTACGGACTGACTGTCAACCGCCTCTATCTGTTTACATTTAACCTTTGGCTCTACGGAGTTTTCATCGGATTGTGGATAAACCGCGGACGGCGCATGATAGGAATTCCTATTTCGTTTGCCATTGTTTTTATGCTGACTTCTGTATCTCCGATAAACTATACGAGTATTACTTATAAAGTATTACTCAGCCAAGTAACTAATGAATTAAAACAAAATGGAGCAACCCAACTTCCGCTCACCAAAGAAGAGTATGAAGCATGGCTAAACAAACAGCCCCAAGAGAGACAAATGCGCGTAAACGAAAAGCTAAAATACTTAAGCTTACTTTCTATAAATGGCGAGTTAGATGCAGAGATAGTGGAAGCTGGCACTCCATTCTACAGCTATGCCTATAACATGGATGCAATAAATGATGAAGTGGAAGATATTGAATTTATGCTTGATACCCCAGTTCTCACTGTGCCAAAAGGCTTTCGCAACTTCCGGCAAATCCAAAATCTGGACATTCCTTCGAACGGGAAGCTGACCCCCGACCGACTGCTGACCATTCCCATCCCCGACACAGGAGACACATGCTATATAAAAGCGACCTGTCTGCTTGATGCCGCAAAAGAGGATAAGGCGACCAAAGCAATTGCCCTGCCTTCCGCATCTGGAGAATATGTCTTTATCATCACCTCTTACAGAAAATATTCTGTCAGTTCACCTTTACATATAGATGGCTACCTGTTTTTTAACAAAAACATTCAAAAACAATAACATTACAACATCATGAACAAACAAGAATTATTTGAAAACATCAAACGCAAGAAGTCATTTCTTTGCGTAGGACTGGACACGGACATCAAAAAGATTCCGGAACACTTATTGAAAGAAGAAGACCCTATCTTTGCTTTCAACAAAGCAATTATTGATGCCACTGCTCCCTTTTGTATAGCTTATAAACCCAACTTGGCTTTTTATGAAAGTATGGGTGTAAAAGGATGGATTGCATTTGAAAAAACAGTGGAATACATCAAAAGCAATTATCCTGACCAGTTCATCATCGCTGATGCAAAACGCGGAGACATCGGAAATACATCGGCCATGTATGCCCGCACGTTCTTTGAAGAACTGAACATTGACTCAGTAACCGTAGCTCCTTACATGGGTGAAGACAGCGTAACCCCCTTCCTTACATACGAAGGAAAATGGGTTATTTTACTGGCATTGACCTCAAACAAAGGTTCTCACGATTTCCAGCTTACCACCGACCCTGAAGGCGAACGCCTTTTTGAAAAAGTATTGCGCAAATCACAGGAATGGGCCAACGACGAAAACATGATGTATGTAGTAGGTGCAACTCAAGGACGCATGTTTGAAGACATACGTAAGATTGTCCCTAACCACTTCCTGCTCGTACCCGGAATCGGAGCACAAGGCGGCTCATTAGAAGAAGTATGTAAGTATGGCATGACTAAAGAATGCGGACTGATTGTAAACTCAAGCCGCGCCATTATCTATGCCGACAAAACAGAAAACTTCGCAACCGTGGCCGGTGAAGAAGCACAGAAAGTACAAAAACAAATGGAAGAACAGCTGAAGACTATTTTGTAATTTTCTTCCCCCTCCAATTCGGAAGGAATATCCATTGCGAAAGAAAAAGAACACCATATTCCCCGTTTCAGGGCATATCTACTTATACTTTTGCAATGAATATTCCTTCTTTTTTTTCACTATACAAACCACTTCCAACGGGTTTTAGGGCACAAAAAGAGAAATAATTGGCTTTTTTTACGGATTTCTAAAAAAAAAACACGTAATTTGCATAATTAAAGAGTGTGTCTACACGACATATCTCAACTAATCATAAAAGGAAAAACTAAGGAATAAAGAAGTATTATGGTGTTCTCAGCTAAACAAATTGCGGAATACATCCACGGAGTTATCATAGGAGATGAAAATGCAACCGTACATACCTTTGCCAAAATTGAAGAAGGTATACCGGGAGCACTGTCATTCTTATCAAACCCGAAATACACCCATTACATTTACGAAACTCAATCATCTATCATCCTTGTCAATAAAGACTTTGAGCCGGAACAGAAGATTAATGCCACACTCATCAAAGTAGACAATGCATATGAAAGCTTGGCAAAGCTCATGACTCTATATGAAATGAGCCAACCCAAGAAGAAAGGCATAGACCCGCTGGCATCCATTGCTACCGGCGCAAAAATAGGAAAAGATGTATATATCGGACCGTTTGCCTGCATTGAGGAAGGAGCTGAAATTGGAGACAATACCTATATCCACCCTCACGCCACCATAGGATGTAATGCAAAAATAGGAGCCAATACCATTCTTTATCCTCATGTAACCATTTATCATGACTGCCGAATCGGAAATAACTGTATTCTCCATGCCGGAGCTGTTATCGGTGCCGACGGATTCGGGTTTGCCCCATCGCCGGAAGGCTATGAAAAGATTCCCCAAATAGGTATCGTCATTCTTGAAGACAACGTGGAAATAGGAGCCAATACATGTATTGACCGTGCCACCATGGGAGCTACCGTTATCCATAAAGGAGTAAAACTTGATAATTTAATCCAGCTGGCTCACAATGTAGAAGTAGGCAGCCACACGGTCATGGCTTCACAAGTAGGAGTGGCTGGCTCAGCAAAAATAGGCGAATGGTGTATGTTCGGCGGACAAGTAGGAGTGGCCGGGCACATCAAGGTGGGCGACCATGTTAGCGTCGGGGCTCAATCAGGAATTCCCGGAAATACCAAATCGGGCAGTACCCTAATGGGATACCCAGCCATTGACCCCAAACAGTTTGCACGCTCTTCAGC
>URDR01000081.1 GCA_900546645.1 uncultured Bacteroides sp.
CCAAAGAACGGCGCAAGTCGAAAAGTTCTGATTCATCCATATACATCCCCTCAATCCGTATTCGCTTAAGCGAGGAGCGTACATCAAAGAAATACTGGTCGGGGAAAGCATCCTCTTCCTGAATAATGCGGATAAACTCGTTTACCTCCTCCAATCGGCGGTTGATGTAGGTGAAATCATCGGAAAATGACATGTCGCTGACACGTTCTTCTCCTAATGTACTCAGGCATTTTCCGGTGATTAACTGTCGAATTTGCGAAAAGCCTATTTTCTGCTCAAAGTTTTGAGGATATATCATAGTGTAAAATTACAAAATCCTTTTATTAATAATGTATTAATCTGTCTTTTCTGGCTGCAAAGGTACGAAGATGAAAAAAAATAATCAAAAAAAGTGGTCAAATATTTGTAGGTTTAAAAATAATGCGTACCTTTGCACCGCTTTCGAAAAGAAAGTGTTTCTCGAAAAGAAACCTGGAGAGGTGGCAGAGTGGTCGATTGCGGCGGTCTTGAAAACCGTTGTACTGCGAGGTACCGGGGGTTCGAATCCCTCCCTCTCCGCTGAATAGTCAATCTAAGACAAGTCCCGTAAAAGTTAATTTTGCGGGACTTTTTCTATTTATCCGGTAGGCAACTGAAAAATTCGCAAAAAATGGGTCAGCGGATTTTCCCGGTTGGTAAGCTTTCTTTTAAGCATATGGGATTCTGGTAGATGGTGTATCGATGTCGAAATAACAGCTTTGTTTTTATGCTTCTGTGACGGCAAAGCCGTTTTTCGAGAAACGAGGATACAAGGTTATCAGAAAGCAAGAAGTAGAAAGGCGAGACGTTTTTCTGTATACCTATTTCATGCAGAGGCTTTTGTAAATATGGAAGGTAGCAATTCAATATATTGTTTTGCTGTCAGTGTACAATATTGATTTTTCTTGTATCTTTGCGACCTGTTTCATGTAAAGTAAGCATTATGAATAATTTAAAAGGTTTCGCCTTTGGTATTTTGACTTCCGCAACGTTTGGGTTGATCCCCTTGTTTACGCTTCCTCTGATGGCAAAAGGGATGCAGTTTGATTCTATTTTGTTTTATCGTTTTCTGTTTGCTGCATTGGCTTTGACAGGGGTGATGATGGTCAAGAAAGAATCGTTTAAAGTAGAAAAGAGAGAGATACCCGTATTGATTCTGCTGGGCTTTTTTTATACAGCATCTGCCATGTTCCTTTTCTGGGGATATAACTTTATGTCGGCAGGAATCGCCACGACTTTACATTTTACCTATCCGGTATTCGTAACATTGATAATGTTGCTGGTATTCCGGGAAAGAACCTCTTGGATTACATTGACTGCTATAGCTATGGCCATATTGGGAGTGGCACGTCTTTCTATTGATGAGGGCGAAATACGATTAAGCGCATGGGGTGTTTTTATCGTATTGCTTTCTGCATTGGGTTATGCACTTTATATTTCTACCGTAAACAAGTCGAGGGTAAAGGGGATGACAGGCCGTAAACTGACATTTTATGTTTTTGTGGTCAGCACCATTTTGTTTGCCATTAAGGCTGGTACGAACGAAGGAATACAGGCAATTCCCGATTGGGCTTCTTTGGCTAATTTGATTTTGCTGGCGGTGGTGCCTACGGTTATATCCAATATCACTCTTGTACTTGCCGTTCACCATATTGGCGGAACACTTACTTCGGTACTGGGAGCAGTAGAGCCTATTACTGCTGTATGTGTGGGCGTATGGGTGTTTCATGAGCCCTTTACCCCCAATTTAGCTGCAGGAATATTGCTTATTATTATTGCCGTTACATTGATTATCCTTTCCAAATCAATCCAAGATGCTTTGAAGAAAATATATCAAAAAGTTGCTCATGTGCATGTACGGAGGTAAGTCTAACAGATTAAACCGTGGCAAGCAGTGAGTCACAAATCAGTATTTTGTTCTCATTATTTAAAAATAACAGATATCGGATTTGATATTTGAGGGTAAATCTTTACCTTTGTCTTCATAAAATTAGTGACTTATGCGATACACAAAGTTTTTTTGCTTCTTGTTGATGGCAACAATAGCTGTTTCCGTATGTGGAAAGCAGCCGAAAGATAAAAACAAGTATGGAGTTTATTTGGCAGGAGTTTCAGCTTCGTTTGCCGATTCGCTTGTTTTCTTTACCGATATTCAATATTTAGACAGTGCGGCTGTTGATGATAAAGGCTTTTTGGTAAGTCGTTCGTCATACAGTTTTCAGTTGAAAGATTATTTGGAACAGAAACAGGGGGAGAAAAACCGCACCTGCTTTATGTTTTTCAACCGCAAGAAAGGAAAACTGGAAAAGGAAATTCAGAAACTGAAAGAAAAATATACTAAAGGAAAAACTTTGGTAATCCGTAGCGTGGGTGCCGATTTCAAATTTGAAAAACCTGAATTTTAGGCTTTATGAAGCGGGCTGCCTATTTTTTGCTGTGTGCATTTTTGCTTGCAGCTTGTTCGAATGAAATCCCTGAGAAGAGAATTATTGAGCGAAGTGGGCGTACGGTTTTGGCTTACTTGGTGGCTAATAATAATTTAGATGATGAATTAAAAGCAAATGTTACATGGATGTACGAGGCATTGGCTTCGATGAAAGATTCATGTACATTGCTGGTTTATTATCGTCCTCCTGTTTCAGATAAAGTAATAGAAAAACCGGTATTGATGGAGTTTCTTTGCAATGGTGAGGGCTCGATTAATGGAAGGAAAGCACTATTAGGAAAGGAACTGACTTTTGAATATGTTTATCAGCAATCTCATATAGTTAGAGAATATGATGAAAAAGACTACCGGTCAGTCGATCCTTTGGTTATGAGGCAGGTCTTTAGAGATATGCAGGATGTTGCCCCTTCAGATAGTTATGGATTGATTTTTGGTTCTCATGCATCGGGATGGTTGCCTGCAAATAAGACGATTAACTCAAAGGCTTTCGGGGATGATGGGGGGTATAATATTAATATTCCGGAATTGTCAGAAGCTATTCGGAGTGGCTTTTCTAAATCGTTGGATTTTATTCTTTTCGATGCTTGTATGATGGGTACGGCAGAGGTCTGTTACGAACTGAAAGATGTAACGCATTATTGCATAGCTTCGGTAATGGAGACTCCTGCGGATGGCTTTCCTTATGATATGCTTCTCGAAGATTTATATGCAAGTCGGATTGATTTCAATGCAGTTTGTAATAAATTTATAGCGTTTAACAAGACTGAAGGTACATGGGGGACGTGTGCGTCTATAGATTGTTCCATGATGGAAGAACTTGCAGCGGTTGTAAAAGCGGAACTTGTAAAGAACTCGGATTTGCTCAACGGGTTCGATTATACTGAGGTAAAGCAATATGGACTTCGTGGTGAAATCGACTATACTTATTTTTCATTTGACCTTGCTGACTTTTTCCGTCAGTTTAATGGAGGACAAATTCCTTCAGCTATTCAGTCTGCTTTAAATAAGGTTGTAGTAGCTAAAGATTGTTTATCGGATAGTAAATATTATCCGGTTGATGAAACCCGTTTCTGCGGTATCGGTATGTATTATCCGAAATTGGAGAAATCATGGAATCCTTATTATAAGGCATCCATATCCTGGTATCAGGCGGTAGGATGGGAGCAAGTGATAAATTAAGGATTGATTTTATCAGATGAATAACTACTTTGGGTACGTAAGTGGATTTATGTGATTTTTTATTGAACGTTTTTAAGAAAAAGTAGTTATGTGGAATTTATTCAAAGAACTTAAACGGAAAGACCACCAGCGCTATTTAGGTGGTCTGGATATCTTTAAATATATCGGACCAGGGCTGTTGGTTACGGTAGGCTTTATTGATCCAGGTAACTGGGCTTCCAACTTTGCAGCCGGCTCCGACTTCGGCTATACTTTACTGTGGGTAGTTACGCTTTCCACGGTCATGCTCATAGTGTTGCAGCATAATGTAGCTCATTTGGGAATCGTAACCGGATTATGCTTGAGTGAGGCTGCCACCCGCTATACGCCGAAATGGGTTTCCCGTCCTGTATTAGGAAGCGCTGTCTTAGCTTCCATTTCAACCTCATTGGCAGAGATATTGGGAGGAGCCATAGCGTTGGAAATGCTTTTCGATATTCCAATTATTCTTGGGGCGATATTAACCACTTTATTGGTGATTATCATGCTTTTCACCAATTCATATAAGCGTATTGAGCGTGCCATTATTACTTTTGTTTCAGTTATCGGTCTGTCTTTTCTTTATGAACTTTTTCTGGTAGAGATTGACTGGGGATTAGCTGCGCGTTCTTGGGTAACCCCATCTATTCCAGAGGGAAGTATGCTTATCATCATGAGTGTATTGGGGGCAGTTGTTATGCCTCATAATTTGTTTCTCCACTCAGAAGTAGTACAAAGCCGTGAATACAATAAAGGCGATGAATCCTCCATACGCAAGCTGCTTAAATATGAATTTTACGATACGCTGTTTTCTATGGGAGTGGGATGGGCCATCAACAGTGCGATGATTTTGCTGGCAGCTTCGACCTTTTTTGTAAACCACACTCCTGTAGAAGAACTTCAGCAGGCAAAATCTTTGCTCGATCCTTTATTGGGAAGTCAGGCCGGAACCATCTTTGCACTGGCGTTGCTTATGGCGGGCATCTCTTCTACTGTAACCAGCGGGATGGCTGCCGGGTCTATCTTTGCCGGGATTTTCGGAGAGTCGTATCACATTAAGGATATTCATTCAAGAGTGGGCGTACTCTTGTCTTTGGGCGTAGCATTGATACTTATCCTGTTTATCAGTAATCCGTTTCAAGGATTGATAATCTCGCAAATGATATTGAGTATACAGTTGCCTTTTACTGTTTTCTTGCAGGTAGGTTTGACTTCATCCACTAAAGTGATGGGAAAATATGCAAATTCTCGTTGGAGCTCTTTTGTACTTTACGTTATTGCTGCCATTGTATCGGTACTGAACATTATGTTATTGTTTAGCTGATGAGCCAATCTGTTATTTCTCTGTCATTTTTAACCCTGAAAATTAGGATGGAAAGAGAATAGTATGGAACTTTGCATAATCAATTAATTGAGAATAGAATGAATACAACGAAAACTATAGCAGCTCTTTTTGATTTTGATGGAGTTGTGATGGATACCGAAGCGCAGTATAGCATTTTCTGGAATAACATAGGGAAGAACTATTTTCCGGAATATGAAGAGTTCGGTCGTATGATTAAAGGGCAGACCTTGACTCAGATTTACGGGAAGTATTTCCAGGGAATGGAAAAAGAGCAGGCTCAGATAACGGAGGCTTTAAACCGTTTTGAAAACGAGATGACTTATGAGTATGTTCCCGGAGTGGTTCGTTTTATGCATGAATTGCGTGAGAAAGGAGTAAAAATTGCTATCGTTACCAGTTCGAATGAAAAGAAGATGGCAAATGTGCATGCGGCTCATTCGGAGTTGCAAGCGATGGTCGATCGGATTTTGACAGCCGAGATGTTTGCTCATTCCAAGCCGGCTCCCGACTGTTTCCTGTTGGGGGCAGAAGTGTTTGGCACCCACCCGGAAAACTGTGTGGTATTTGAAGATTCTTTCCACGGTCTGCAAGCAGGTAATGCGGCAGGAATGACAGTTGTAGGGTTATCGACCACGAATCCGGAGGATGCGATTCGCGACAAATGCGTTCGGGTGATTCCTGATTTTGAGTCATTTTCGTATGCCGATATGATGGAGTTGCTTTTGGTTAAAGGAATGTAGCAGTTTGCTAAACTCATGTAAATCGACTAATTTTACCAAGTTTTTAATAAATCAGAATAAAATTATGGCAGGATATTTAACGGGCGATGCCCGTAAGGTGACTACTCACCGTTTGATAGAAATGAAGCAGCGTGGAGAAAAAATATCGATGTTGACTTCTTATGATTATACGATGGCACAAATCGTTGATGGAGCCGGAGTAGATATTATATTGGTAGGCGACTCAGCTTCAAATGTCATGGCTGGTAATGTTACTACGCTTCCGATTACTGTTGATCAGATGATTTATCACGGTAAATCGGTGATGCGTGGTGTAAAGCGTGCATTGGTCGTTGTAGACATGCCTTTTGGTTCTTACCAGGCCGATCCTTTCGACGGAGTCCGTAACGCCATCCGTATGATGAAAGAAACAGGAGCCGATGCGTTAAAGCTGGAAGGTGGGGAAGAGGTGATTGATGTAATCCGCCGCATTATAGGAGCAGGAATGCCGGTAATGGGACATTTAGGACTCATGCCTCAGTCTATTAATAAATATGGTACTTATGCGGTGCGTGCTAAAGAAGATGCAGAGGCGGAAAAACTGATTCGTGATGCTCATTTGCTGGAAGAAGCTGGTTGCTTTGCTTTGGTGCTTGAAAAGATTCCGGCAGCCTTGGCTGAACGAGTTTCTCGCGAAGTAAATATTCCGGTTATTGGAATCGGTGCTGGTGGAGCTGTTGACGGGCAGGTATTGGTGGTTACCGATATGTTGGGTATGACGCAGGGCTTCAGTCCTAAGTTTTTGCGCCGTTATGCAGACCTTCACAGTGTGATGACCGACGCGATTGGTAATTACGTTACCGATGTGAAGTCGGGCGATTTCCCTAATGAAACAGAACAGTACTAAACTCAAAAACTTAAAAGATATGGCAGACGACAAAAAAATTATCTTTTCAATGGTTGGAGTGAGCAAGTCATTCCAAAACAACAAGCAGGTATTGAAAGACATCTACCTTTCTTTTTTCTATGGTGCTAAAATCGGTATCATCGGTTTAAACGGTTCGGGTAAATCAACCTTGATGAAGATTATTGCAGGCTTAGATAAAAGCTATCAGGGTGAAGTGGTCTTTTCTCCCGGTTATTCTGTAGGATATTTGGCACAGGAACCACAACTGGATGATACAAAAACAGTAAAAGAAGTGGTGATGGAAGGTGTACAGCAGATTGTTGATACACTTGCTGAGTATGAAGAAATCAACAACAAGTTCGGCTTGCCGGAGTATTATGAAGACCCGGAAAAGATGGATGCGCTTTTTGCCCGTCAGGCTGAACTGCAGGATATGATTGATGCGACAGATGCATGGAACTTGGACAGCAAGCTGGAGCGTGCGATGGATGCGCTGCGATGCCCGCCCGAAGATCAGTTGGTTAAAAACTTGTCGGGAGGTGAGCGCCGTCGTGTAGCTCTATGCCGTTTGTTGCTTCAGAAGCCAGACATCCTCTTGCTCGATGAGCCGACCAACCACCTTGATGCAGAAAGTATCGACTGGCTGGAACAGCATTTGCAGCAGTATGAAGGAACGGTTATTGCCGTTACTCACGACCGTTATTTCTTGGATCATGTGGCTGGCTGGATTTTGGAACTCGACCGTGGTGAAGGTATTCCTTGGAAGGGAAATTACTCAAGCTGGTTGGAGCAGAAAACCAAGCGTATGGAAATGGAAGAAAAAACAGCCAGCAAGCGCCGCAAGACCCTGGAACGTGAGTTGGAGTGGGTGCGTATGGCTCCTAAGGCTCGTCAGGCTAAAGGTAAGGCTCGTTTGAATTCATACGACAAGTTGCTGAATGAGGATGTGAAAGAAAAAGAAGAAAAACTCGAAATCTTCATTCCGAACGGTCCGCGTCTGGGTAATAAGGTCATTGAAGCGAAGCATGTGGCAAAAGCTTATGGTGACAAACTGTTGTTTGATGACTTGAATTTCATGCTTCCTCCAAACGGTATTGTGGGGGTAATCGGTCCGAACGGTGCCGGTAAAACCACTTTGTTCCGTTTGATTATGGGATTGGAAACCGCTGATAAGGGTGAATTCGAAGTAGGTGAAACTGTAAAAGTGGCTTACGTAGATCAGCAGCATAAAGATATTGACCCGAACAAATCTGTTTATCAGGTTATCAGTGGAGGCAATGATTTAATCCGAATGGGAAACCGCGATGTCAATGCGCGTGCTTATCTGAGTCGCTTCAACTTTGCCGGAGCAGATCAGGAGAAACTTTGCGGTATGCTTTCGGGTGGTGAGCGTAACCGTCTGCACTTGGCTATGGCTTTGAAGGAAGAAGGAAACGTATTGTTGCTCGACGAGCCGACCAATGATATTGACGTAAATACACTGCGTGCGTTGGAAGAAGGTTTGGAAGACTTTGCCGGATGTGCCGTAGTAATCAGTCACGACCGTTGGTTCCTCGACCGTATCTGTACCCATATTCTTGCTTTTGAGGGTAACAGTGAAGTGTTCTACTTTGAAGGTTCTTATACCGAATATGAAGAAAATAAGATGAAGCGTTTGGGCAATGTAGAGCCGAAGCGTGTACGTTACCGCAAGTTAATGGAAGACTAAGCTCCAGAAGTCCGGTTGAACAAAAAAGGGGTGCATCATCAAAATGAGTGATGCACCTCTTTTTTATACTGTTCTGTCTTTTCCACATACAGACCATGGTGAGTCGGTATGTGGTTCAGTGAACTTATTTGTTGTTTTTTAGTAAGTTTCTTATTTCCGTAAGTAGCTGGATGTCAGCCGGAGGAGCAGCTGGTGCTTTAGGAGCTTCTTCTTTCTTCTTGCTTAGCGCATTAACTCCTTTGACAAGTAAAAAAACAGCGAAAGTAATTTCTGACCATGATTCATGTGGTATTATCGCTGATTTTCTACTTCGTGATGAGCATATTTCTTACCTCTTCCAAAGAGCCGTCTGTCTTTTCGGGTGTGATGTGAAGTAAATGAGCCAATAGGGAATAGATGGATACATTGTGAAACTTGGGAGCTTCGTATCCTTTTTTGAAATCCGGTCCCCATGCCCGGAACATCACTTGCATGTCATCATAAGTTGGGTCAAATCCGTGTGCACCGGGAAGTGTGGTTTTACCTTCTTCTACTAACCATCCCAAATCGGGCAATACGATGATGTCGCCTACACGCGGGTTTGTGCCATAATTCAGATAAGAGGGAATCTCTTCTCTCTTCCATACGCGTACATGATTCAAATCTTTCAGTGCGTGATAAACAGAATCGCGAAATTGCGGTTGAGTATAAATCTGTGCCGGAAGATTTCCGTCAATCAGGGTATACCATTCTTCTTTCAGCAGGTGCTTGATGGGAACAAAGCGGTCGGCACTGACGGTGGCCATTCCGTGGTCGGAGGTCACAATCAGGTTGACATCCTTGGTGAACGGTAGGCTTTGTAATCCTTCCCACAGAAAACGCATCAGTGCATCCAGGCGGGCTATGCATTTTCGAGTTTCCTGACTAAACGGACTGTAGGTATGTCCATAGGTATCTGAATCTTCAAAGTAGAGCATAACGAGCTGAGGCCGATCTGCTTCCGGAAGCCGGAGCATGCGCAATACTTCTGCCACCCGTTCGGTTTGTGAGAGACGGGGTTTCTTGTCATATACCTGATAATAAGTGGGGTGCTGTCCCTTTACAGCAATGTCCGAGCCCACCCAATATACATTTCCGGTTTTTATACCTTGTTTCTGGGCGGTGACCCAAATGGGCTCGCCTCCATAGTAAGAAGCGTCATTTCGGGTTGCGGGTTTATTCATCTTGTAGACCTCCTTTCGTTCCGGATCCCAAAACGAATTAGCTACGATGCCATGATGATCGGGGACCAGTCCGGTAGCCATGGTATAATGATTCGGAAAGGTTTTGGAAGGGAAGGAGGGAATCATGGTAGCCTTTACGCCTTCCCGTGCCATTTGGTCAAAGAAAGGAGTTTCGTACATTTGCGGGTAATCCCAACGGAATCCATCGAGCGAGACAATGACTGTATAATGCTTTTCTGCCTGGGCGAAGAGGCAAATACACCACAGAATGCATAAGATGATTTGTTTTTTCATAACGATGTGTGATTGGGTATGAACAATAAAGGTGCATTGCCGTGTGGGGCAATACACCTTTATATATGATAGGATTAAATTCTCATTAGAAAGTAAGTCTTACACCCACCTGACAGTGCCAGCGTGAGCCGATGTCACTCTTCTTGATTTCAGCTTTGTTATATGAGTAATAAGCTTTTCCGTCTTTGAAGTATTCCAAAGTAACCGGTGACAAGTTGAATGCAGAATCGTAGCTTGCTCCCCATTTCTTGTTCAGCATGTTGGCAAAGTTGATGATGTCAACAGTGAATTCCAGTTTACCTACGCCCTGTACGTTGTAAATATGCTGTGCCAAGTGCAAGTCAATCTGGTGTTCCCATTTGCTCAAGTTCGAGTTACGTTCTGCAAACTGACCTCTGTGGTTCTTAGCGTAGCTATCGTTTTCAAGCCACTGTTTGAAAGCAGCACGGCTTTCTTCTGCTGTCATTTTCAAAGGTTCACCTTTTGAATCTACGCTAGTGAAGAGCATTTGGTCCAGTTCTTTTTCAGTCGGGATGTACAGCAGTGAGTTACCATTCTGTCTGTCACCGTTGAAGTCAGATTTTTCGTTCATCGTCAAACTGTAGCGGCTTCCAGAGAATCCGTTATAGATAACAGCGATGGTGGTGCTGGTCCATCCGTTCCAGTACTTCGGACTGTTATAAGAAGCCTGAAGCATTACGCGGTGAGGAACGTCAAACTTAGAGAAACCAAGTTCATTTTTTGAGTTGGTATCTACGGAGTAGTTGTACTTCCAGTTTGAGTAAGCTACTGAGCTGGTACCGTCGTTAACCGATTTGGCATGTCCGAAAGTATAAGAAGCCGACAGGTCAAGACCGAAGTTGAATTTCTTTTCCAACAAAGCAGATAAAGCATAGGTATATCCCTTGTTGGTATTTCTTAAGTTAATGATAGTGTAATAATCGCTTTCTCCTTTGCTGTAGCGAGGAGCGGCAGAAGCTTCTACACCCGGAATGGCATATACTTTTTCTCCGTTGTTAGTCAGAGCCAAGTTTTCAAAGAACACATTGTTCATGGTCTTTGAGTACACCCCTTCCAAGGTCAGTTTTACATCACCCGGCAACATTTGCTCAACAGCCAGATTGGCACGGAATACTTGCGGATATTTAAAGTCGTTGGCTACGGTTACGATGTCAGGACTTAAAGCACCCTTGCCTGAGTTGGCTGCTGCCATCGGATCTTTTGCATATGTTCCGAGTTGTGGAGCATCTTTTAACCAGTTCTTGTCTTTATCTTTACCTCCTAATGTAGTACCTTTACTTTCCATACCTGTGTTGGTGAAAGCATTTGACAACCAAACGAAAGGAACACGTCCGGTAAAGATACCTACTCCACCACGAATCAAGGTCTTGTGAGAATCGTTGGTATACCAGCGGAAACCTACGCGTGGTGAGAACAATACTTTCGCACTCGGAGTTTCGCCTACGCGTACTCCGAAGCCTTGCTGAGCAGCGTATTCATTGAATTTAGGATTTTCGGTTGGGTCATTGAATACTACCGGAATATCGATACGCAAACCGTAAGTCAGGTTGAAGTTGGTAGTTACATCCCATTTATCCTGTGCATAGAAACCGAACTGACCTGATTTCATAACCGGAGCCCACTGAGTATCACCACCGGTAAGTTCTGGGTCGGTGTACTTGTAAGTGTACTTATATGGAGTATCGTTCATGAAGTCATTCAAGTCTGTGTAGTACCATGAACCGTTTACTGCCTGAATGAACAGGTTCTTCATGCGGTAGATTTCATTGTGTGTACCGAAGGTCAAGGTATGGTTGCCCAAGTACCAAGACAAGTTATCTTCGAAGGTATAAATATCCTGATTCAGGTAGTTAGCTCCTGATGAGAACTCAGTACCGATATTAACGGTATTCTTAGATCTTTGGTCACCACCTGCCACATTGTCAATCTGTACGGTAGGGCCTTGGTAAGCTACATCGCGGTGGTCGCGGATGAAGCTGGCAGAAGCACGCAATTCATTATACAGATTCTGTCCCAAGTGAGAAGTCAATTCGGCTACGATGGCATTAGTCTTGTTGTTCATGCGGTAGCCACTGTTTCCGAAAGTATAAGTAGATGACTTCAAGCCAGAGTTGTCATCGTATGAATTGTTGTGCTGGTAACGCAAAGCCAACTTGTGATCTTTGTTGATGTTCCAGTCGATACGAGCCAACAAACCGAATGATTTGCTTTCTACATCACGCTGGTTATAAACTTCATCGAAGCCAGTCAGCTTCTTGTATTGGTCAGCAATCTGTTTAGCTACATCGTTGGTAATATAGCTGTCGGTATAGCCCGGGTAGATGCTTGAAGGATAAGATTCCTTTTTCGCTTCTGCGCTGACAAAGTAGAACAATTTATCTTTGATGATGGCACCACCCAATGTTCCACCGAAGGTACGGGTATACTGCTGGTTCAGCGGTGACTTTTCATAGCCGCGCACTGCACTGTAC
>URDR01000082.1 GCA_900546645.1 uncultured Bacteroides sp.
CGATGGTACTGCGCAAGTGGGAGAGTAGGTAGTCGCCGTTTTACCAGGTCCCCGGCCTTATTCAAGGCCGGGGACTTTTTTTTGTACCTGTTGTATGAAGTCTTATGGTATTTTTTGGAAATGGTTGCAGGGATTTTTCGTTTATCTGCGGTAGCCTAAAATCAAGTTTGGCGTAAGATGATTCCAGATAAGATGCGTCCAGAGGCTATTCCTTGTCTTCTGGCTGAAAAGAAATCCTCATTTTGCTGGAATGTACAAATTCTTGATAGCTCAATATGTTGACTTTTTACTCCAAATTCGATTAGTTGTAGTCGGTTTGCTTCCCATAAGTCAATATGCCATTTGTGATGATGTTGACTGATTTTGGACATAGGGAAATGGGCTTCATTGAAGGCTTGATAGACCTCATCTCCAACTTCAAAAGAATTTAAAGAAATACCTGGACCGATGCATGCTACTATGTCTTTTCCTTCTGTCCCAAAAGCTCGTTTCATTTCTTCTAATGTGTTTTCAACAATGCGTTGAACAGTGCCTCTCCAGCCGGCATGAATGGCTGCAATGGCATGATGATGCGTGTCATAGCATAATACAGGGATACAATCGGCAGTAGAAATACATAAACATTGTTGGGGAAGGTTAGTTATTAAGGCATCGATACCTTCTAAGAGAGCGGATTGAACTGATTGTTCAGACTGAGTAAAGTGAATATCGATGTTACGTACGCGGATTCCATGCGTTTGGTGTGGAATTACTAAGTTATTGGGTTTTACGGGGAGAAGCGAGCTGAGTAAATTACAGTTCTGTTCTACATCTGTTATATTGTCCCCACAGAAGGGATTGCAGTTAAAAGAAGCATAATTGCCTGCGCTCCTTCCTCCATGGCGTGTGGTAGAAAAACAAAAAATGTTAGAATACGACTGGTTCAAATCGTATTCTAACATTTTGTTATTATGAGTAAACTTTGTCATTTTTCTGATGTTTCTTCGTCCCAGTCCTCTTCTTCATATTCATAGTCAAAGTCACTGTCATCCTCCTCATATTCATAATCGAAATCTTCATCTTCTCCCATTTCCTGCAGCTCTTGCTGTAATTTAGAGATGTCTTTGGGACGGTGAACGATAGCTTCTTTACGGACCGTTTCAAGCTGGTTGCTGTCTTTGTTCAGCTCAGTCCACAAAATATCTTTCAATTGCTGTATGCCCATTCCGCTTACCGATGAAATAAAGATGGAAGGAACATCTTTAGGCAGTGTAGGAGTAAGCATTTCAATAAGCTCTTCATCTAACATGTCCGATTTGGTAATAGCTAATACGCGTTGTTTATCGAGCATTTCAGGGTTGAATGTTGCTAATTCATTCAATAGAATTTCATACTCTCTGCGTATGTCATCTGTATCGCCTGGTACCATGAATAATAGTAAAGAGTTTCTTTCAATATGGCGCAAGAAACGTAGTCCTAATCCTTTCCCTTCGCTGGCACCTTCAATGATTCCTGGGATGTCAGCCATTACAAATGACTTTCCTTCATGATATGATACAATACCCAAGTTGGGTTCCAATGTGGTGAAAGGATAATTGGCAATTTTGGGACGAGCAGCCGATACAGCTGATAATAAGGTTGATTTTCCGGCGTTGGGAAAACCTACCAGCCCCACATCAGCCAGCAGTTTTAACTCTAATATGACAGTCATTTCCTGCATGGGTTCTCCCGGTTGTGCAAACCGGGGTGCCTGGCGGGTAGCTGTTCGGAAATGCCAGTTTCCCAATCCTCCACGACCACCCTTCAGCAAGATGACTTCTTGTCCGTGATCCGTAATGTCACATACGTATTCGCCGGTTTCTGCGTTATAAACAACGGTTCCACAAGGCACTTCTATCACTTTATCTGCACCATCTTTACCAAAGCTTTTATTTTTTGAACCATTCCCTCCATGTTCGGCAAAGACATGGCGTTCATATTTAAGATGCAGTAATGTCCAATAGTTGCGGTTTCCCCGCAAGATAACATGACCTCCTCTACCACCGTCGCCACCGTCAGGACCCCCATTAGGAGTATATTTTTCGCGCCGCATATGTGTAGAGCCACGACCTCCTTTACCGGAGCGGCAGTAGATTTTTACATAATCAACAAAATTCGATTCAGCCATTAGTTTGAGTTTTAAAGTTTTCGGAAATTTTTAAGTTCTTGAGCTTCTCATACATACCAGATGGTATTGACTGGAGTTGGATACTGGCCAATCATGAAAGCTCAAGAACTTATCAATTAAAGTTTATCGATAGCAGTACAGATATCAGCAAAGATTCCGTCCATTGTTCCGAGACCATTGATGTGGCAGTATTTGCCATCATTTTTGTACCAGTCAATCAGAGGTGCTGTTTGAGAATGATAAACAACCAGACGTTTCTTGATTGTTTCTTCATTATCATCCGCACGTCCAGATTCCTGTCCGCGTTTGATCAGGCGAGTCATTAGTTCATCTTCCGGAACTTCCAGGTCAAGCATGATTGATACTTCCTGGCCGCGTACTTTCAGCATTTCTTTCAAGGCATCAGCCTGTGCGATTGTGCGTGGAAATCCGTCGAAGATAACTCCTTTGCTGTCTTTAAAGCTGTCAAAAACACTTGCCAAGATATCAATCATCAAGGCATCAGGAATAAGCTGGCCGTTATCAATATAACTTTTAGCTGTTTTACCCAGTTCAGTACCGTTTTTAATTTCAGCACGTAAAACGTCTCCGGTAGAGATGTGGTTTAATCCGTATTTCTCTACGATGCGAGCACTCTGTGTTCCTTTTCCAGAACCCGGAGCACCGAAAATTACAATATTCAACATGTTTAGTTATTATTTAGATAATGTAAAAAAATATTATTCTTCGATTACAGTGTAAATGTCACGGTAGTTGCGTCCGTATCCATCATAGTCTAAGCCGTATCCTACAATAAAATCGTTAGGAATATTCATTGCCACGTATTCAATGTCGAGCTTAACCTTCAGTTTGTCTGGTTTAACCAGCAAGCTTGCAATATGTATTTCTTTCGGATTGTTCATACGTAGCTGTTTAATTAAAAGTTCCATCGTTAAGCCTGTATCAACGATATCTTCTACGATGACAATGGTACGGCCGGTTATATCCTGATTCAGACCTACAAGTTCTTTTACTTTGCCTGTAGATGAGGTTCCGGCATACGACGCTAATTTTACAAAAGAAATCTCACAGGGCATCGTGAGGTTTTTCATCAGGTCGGCAGTAAACATGAATGAGCCGTTTAATACGCTGATAAACAGTGGGTTTTTGTCTTTCAAGTCACAGCTGATCTCGGCAGCTACACGCTCCACTTCTTTCAGTATTTTTTCTTCTGGAATAAACGTTTTGAAACGTTTATCTTTAATCTGAATTATATCCATACGATAGAACTTTTATTATTGGTGCAAATTTACGGATTTTTTTTCTTATTTTTACCGACAAATAGCTATTTAAGAAAAAATACGAAAATGAAAATATTAACTTGTGCCCAGCAAAAAGAGGCAGATGCCTATACAATTGCTAATGAATCTATACTTTCCATTAATTTGATGGAAAAAGCAGCTGGTCTGTTGACTGATGCTGTTTGTAAGCGATGGGATAAATCGCATCGGATTGTAGTTTTTGCCGGTCCCGGGAATAATGGGGGTGACGCTGTAGCAATGGCTCGAATATTATTCTTGAGAAATTATGAGGTAGAAGTCTTCTTGTTTAATGTGACGGGAGTCTTGTCGGACGAGTGTCTGACCAATGTCCGTCGTTTAAAAGAGAGCGGATGTCCTAATTATACGGAAGTGAGTTCGCAGTTTAATTTCCCGAAGTTAACTTCTAATGATATAGTGATAGACGGGCTTTTTGGTTCGGGCTTAAATAAACCTTTGAGTGGGGGATTTGCTGCGGTTGTCAAGTATATTAATGCTTCGCCATCTATAGTAGTATCTATTGATGTTCCTTCAGGACTGATGGGTGAGGATAACTCATATAATGTGCGCCAGCATATCATACAGGCCGATTTGACCTTGACTGTTCAGATGCCTAAACTGGCTTTCTTGTTTCCGGAAAACGAAGAGCTGGTAGGTGAATGGGAAGTAATAGACATAGGTCTTAGCAAAGACTTTATTGAGAATACGGAAACTCGCTATTTTATTACAGAGGAAGAAGAAATGAAGCGGCTGGTTAAGCCTCGCCGTAAATTTGCTCATAAGGGAAACTTTGGGCATGGTTTGCTGATCAGTGGCTCTTATGGGATGGGAGGGGCTTCTGTACTCTCTGCCCGTGCATGTTTACGCTCTGGTGTCGGTTTGCTTACGCTTCATACTCCGGTTTGTAATCATGCTTTGCTTCAAGCGAGTGTGCCTGAGGCAATGGTGCAGGATGACGTCCATGAACGTTTCTTTGCAGAACCAGTGGACTTGGATAACTTCCAGGCCATAGGAATGGGGCCAGGGCTTGGGCTGGAAGAGGTGACGGCACAGGCTGTTATTGATCAGGTGAGTGAATGTAATATTCCGCTTGTATTAGATGCAGATGCATTGAATATTTTCAGTTCGTATCGTAATTATTTAAGCCGCATTCCGCAAAATACGATTTTAACTCCGCATGTAAGAGAATTAGAACGCATCGTTGGTCGTTGCAGTAATTCATACGAGCGTTTGTTGAAGGCTCGTGAACTGGCAGCTGCTCAACAGTGTTATATCGTTTTAAAGGGAGCATGGACAGTGGTGATTACTCCGGAGGGATATTGTTTCTTTAATCCGACAGGAAATCCTGGCATGGCAACAGGGGGTAGTGGAGATGTGCTGACAGGAGTGATTACTTCGCTTTTGGCACAAGGATATTCGGAAGAAGAAGCTTGTCGGTTGGGGGCATATGTTCATGGCTTGGCAGGCGACATTGCTTGCTGCCGTGTCGGGGAAATCAGTTTGACAGCAGGTGATATTGTAGAAGCCTTGCCGGAAGCTTGGAAGCAATTATCGGAAATTAAATAATGGACAGATTATGAAGAAAGGAATGATTGTACTGGGACTGGTGGCAGCAGTGAGTGCCTTTGCTGAAGATGTTACTCAATATATGCCCGGGGCAGATGAAGGCATTGTTTATTTTCTGCCGAAAACAGCTCTTAAAGTAGATGTTATTGCGACAAAGGTAACATATACTCCGGGTGAGTTTTGTCAATATGCCGGACGCTACTTGCGTCTTAATGATGTGACAGCACAGCCCGAACAATATTGGGAGATAAAAAAAATAGAAGTCTATTCTGCCGGAGTGCCTGACTCAACAAAGGCTTATGTGATGAAACTGAAAGACAAGAGTGTCGCTTCGAATATAGAATTGACAAACGATGGAATCGTAAAGGCCATCAATACATCGTATTCCGGAAAGACAGCGGGTATGGAGTATGTGCTTGAGAAGGTGCAGCCTCATGAAAATGCGCGTAGATACATGACGGAAGAAATCTTGATGGCGGGGTCAACGGCTAAGATGGCTGAACTGACGGCTAAGGAAATTTATAATATTCGTGAGAGTAAAAACTTAATTATCCGCGGACAAGCCGATGCGATGCCAAAGGATGGTGCCTCAATGAAGTTGGCACTTGATAACTTGAATAAGCAGGAAAAGGCTTTGACGGAAATGTTTGCCGGAATAACCGACCGCGAGGATAAAGTGTTTACTTTTTGGATAACTCCTGAAGAAAATATGCAAGATAAAGTAGTATCTCGATTCTCACGACAATTAGGCATGCTTTCTGCTGATAATTTGGCAGGTGAACCTGTTTACGCTGATGTGACGAGTTCGGCTCCGGTAGGCATAACATCGGCTGAAGAAGAGAAGAAGAAAAAAACGAGCGGGATAATCTATAATATCCCGGGTAAAGGAACCGTGACGATTCATTATCGAGGAAAGACGATGTTTAATGCTGAACTTCCTGTCACCCAATTTGGATATACGGAGGTCTTAACCGACGGCTTATTTGATAAGAAAGTTAATACGCGTGTTATTTTCAATCCGGATACCGGTGGCGTCCTGAAAATAGAAAAAGATTAACTTGAAAGTATTGACAAGGATAAATAAAAAGAAAAGACTCTGCTTTTTCAGGCAGGGTCTTTCTTCTATAAAAAATACCTTTCTTATATAAGATAAAAAAGTTAAGCAACGGGAATGTCAGTACTTTTGCGGGAGTACTGTGGTACTTTCACAGAAGTACTGCACTACTTTGCCGGGAGTACTGCGGCAAATCGGGGATGGCAAAGCATATGGTGGATGAGAGACAAATCGAAAGAACCGGATGAAGAGCCGATACCCTATTATGATTTTTTAGCGTGACAGTTTGGTAATTGCAAGATTAAACATTATTTTTGCAACCTCTTTAGAGTAAATTAGAATAATAGTAATAATTAAATAAGTTCGGAAATGAATATTTCATTGCAAAACGTAAACAATGTAAGTGCAGTACTTACTGTTCAGATTGAAAAAGCTGATTATCAGGAAAAAGTAGAAAAATCGTTGAAGACTCTTCGTCAGAGAGTTAATATGCCGGGTTTCCGTAAGGGAATGGTTCCTATGGGCTTGATTAAAAAACAATACGGTACATCTGTATTGTTGGAAGAAGTTGACAAGCTGATGCAGGAAAAGGTAGGCGAATATATCCGTGAAAACAAGGTAAATATGTTAGGAGCTCCGCTTCCGAAAGAAAATAATGCAAATTTTGAAACAGACGAAAACTTTGAATTCTCTTTTGATATTGCATTGGCTCCGGAATTTAACTTGGAACTTTCTAATAACGATACAGTTGATTACTATGACATCGAAGTAACTGATGAAATGGTTGATCAGCAGGTTAAGATGTATACTCAGCGTACAGCTAAGTACGACAAAGTAGACGAATACCAAGATAAAGATATGGTAAAAGGTCTGTTGGCTGAGCTGGATGAAAACGGCAATACAAAAGAAGGTGGCGTACAGGTAGAAGGTGCCGTTATGATGCCTTCTTATATGAAAAATGACGACCAGAAAGCTATTTTCAACAATGCTAAGGTAAACACTGTATTGGTATTCAATCCTTCTGTAGCATTTGACAACAATGAAGCTGAGTTGGCTTCATTATTAAAGGTACAGAAAGAAGAAACTGCTAACTACAAAGGAAACTTCAGCTTCCAGATTGAAGAAATTACTCGCATGATTCCGGGTGATTTGAATCAAGAATTGTTTGATCAGGTTCTGGGTGAAGGTAAAGCTCACAATGAAGAAGAATTCCGTGCTCAGGTTAAGGAAACTATCGCAAAACAGTTCGTTTCAGACAGCGACTATAAGTTCTTGCTTGATGTTCGTACTTTCGCTATGGAAAAAGTGGGCAAACTGGAATTTGCTGACGATTTGATGAAGCGCATCATGTTGGAAAACAACAAGGAAAAGGGCGAAGAATTTGTTGCTGAAAACTATGACAAGAGTCTGGAAGAATTGACTTGGCATTTGATTAAAGAAAAATTGGTTGCAGCTAACGATATTAAAGTTGAGCAAGCTGACATCACTGAAATGGCTAAAGAAGCTACCCGTGCTCAGTTTGCACAATACGGTATGTTGAACGTTCCTGAAGAACTGCTGGAAAACTATTCTAAGGAAATGTTGAAGAAACGTGAAAGTGTAGAAGCACTGGTGAACCGTTGTGTAGAAGCTAAACTTTCTGAAGTGCTGAAAGGTCAGGTGACATTGAACCACAAGGCTATTTCTGTAGAAGAATTCAACAAGATGTTTCAATAATTCACACTCGTAGAATTTTTGTAGAATAAAACCGCAGAGACACAGAGGTACAGGGTCATCTTTCGAATGAAAAACTCTGTGTCTTTGTGTCTCTGTATTAATTTTATAGGAGCACGAAAATGATTAATGATTTTAAAAAATATGCAACGAAGCACTTGGGAATGAGTAGTATGGTACTTGACGATGTAGTGAATTCCCAAGCCGGTTACTTAAACCCATATATCTTGGAAGAGCGTCAGCTGAACGTAACTCAGCTAGATGTCTTTTCCCGTCTGATGATGGATCGTATCATTTTTCTCGGTACTCAGATTGATGACTATACGGCAAATACCTTGCAGGCGCAGCTGCTGTATCTGGATTCAGTAGATCCAGGAAAGGATATTTCTATTTACATCAACTCTCCCGGCGGTTCTGTCTATGCCGGTTTAGGTATTTATGATACCATGCAGTTTATCAGTAGCGATGTAGCTACCATTTGTACCGGTATGGCTGCTTCAATGGCAGCAGTATTGCTTGTTGCCGGAACAGAAGGTAAGCGTTCTGCGTTAACCCATTCACGCGTAATGATTCACCAGCCGATGGGGGGTGCACAAGGACAAGCATCGGATATTGAAATTACCGCCCGTGAAATTCAAAAGCTGAAGAAAGAACTTTATACCATCATTGCTGATCATTCACATACCGAATTCGATAAAGTATGGGCCGATTCAGACCGTGATTACTGGATGACAGCTCAAGAGGCTAAGGATTATGGAATGATTGATGAAGTACTTTCTCGTAAACCAACCGTATAACGTGTAAAATAAATAAAATTGGAAGATAAAAAATCAACTAAAAATAAACGCCGCTGTAGTTTTTGTGGCCGTTCTGAAGATGAAGTAGGCTTCCTGATTACAGGCATGAATGGCTGTATCTGTGATACCTGCTCAGAGCAAGCTCATGAAATCGTTCAGGAAGCCATGCAGCATAATGAACAATCAGCCAGTGGGCTGAACTTGAAAGAACTTCCCAAACCTAAGGATATAAAAGATTTTTTAGATCAATATGTCATTGGTCAAGACGATGCCAAGCGTTATCTTTCTGTGGCAGTTTATAACCACTACAAGCGTCTGCTCCAGCCGAAAGATAAGGACGATGTAGAAATTGAGAAGTCAAACATCATTATGGTAGGAAGTACAGGTACCGGAAAAACGCTTTTAGCTCGTACGATTGCGAAGCTGCTTCATGTGCCTTTTACTATTGTTGATGCTACTGTTCTTACTGAAGCCGGTTATGTAGGCGAAGACATTGAGAGTCTTTTAACCCGTTTGTTGCAGGTAGCCGACTATAATGTCGCTGAGGCCGAGCGAGGTATTGTTTTTATTGACGAGATTGATAAAATAGCCCGTAAGGGGGATAATCCTTCCATAACGCGAGACGTAAGCGGAGAAGGGGTACAGCAAGGATTGCTGAAACTGCTGGAAGGGTCGGTGGTAAATGTTCCGCCCCAGGGAGGACGTAAACATCCTGACCAGAAAATGATTCCGGTTAATACAAAGAACATTCTGTTTATATGCGGTGGTGCGTTTGACGGGATAGAACGGAAAATCGCTCAGCGACTGAATACGAATGTGGTAGGCTACAGTGCTGCTAAAGAAACAGTCAAAATCGACAGAAGTAACATGATGCAGTATATCGCACCTCAGGATTTGAAGTCATTCGGTTTGATACCGGAAATTATCGGTCGTCTTCCTATTTTGACTTATCTAAATCCATTAGACCGTACTGCTTTGCGTAACATTCTGACAGAACCCAAGAACTCGATTATCAAGCAATATGTTAAACTCTTTTCTATGGATGGAGTGAAACTAGAATTCCAGCCTGAAGTGTTTGAGTATATTGTTGACAAAGCGATTGAATATAAATTGGGAGCCCGAGGACTGCGTTCAATAGTAGAGACCATTATGATGGATACAATGTTCGAAATTCCGTCGCGTAAAGTAGATGCGTTTACCGTGACACTTGATTATGCAAAAGAGCAGATGAGCAAGGCTAATTTGTCTCGTTTGCAGATGGCATAAAGTTGCGGAGCTCGTGTAAAAAGAATTATTTCGGTAAAATAATCTCTTAAATAGTTGTGAAATTTGAAAAGTTGTTTATAACTTTGTTAAACATACAGAGAGAATTCTTACGAAAGTAAACCACTAAAACAGGAGTAACATGACGGAAAATATCAATTTAACTGAGCAACTGAAAAAGCATTTTGGCTTTGATACTTTTAAGGGAAATCAGGAAGCTATCATCCGTAATTTGCTGTCAGGTAAGGATACATTTGTACTGATGCCTACAGGAGGCGGAAAGTCTTTGTGTTATCAGTTGCCTTCGCTCTTGATGGAAGGAACAGCCATTGTTATTTCTCCGCTCATCGCTTTGATGAAAAATCAGGTAGATGCCATGCGTAACTTCAGTGAAGAAGATGGTGTCGCCCATTTTATTAACTCCTCTTTGACCAAGTCTGCCATAGAACAGGTGCGCTCGGATATTTTGGCTGGGAAAACAAAACTGTTATATGTAGCACCGGAGTCTTTGACTAAAGAAGAAAATGTTGCTTTTTTAAAGAACGTAAATATATCATTTTATGCGGTCGATGAAGCACATTGTATTTCTGAGTGGGGGCATGATTTCCGACCTGAATATAGGCGTATCCGTCCGATTATTAATGAAATCGGTAAAGCTCCGGTTATTGCATTAACTGCTACGGCAACTCCCAAAGTGAAGATGGATATTCAGAAAAACTTAGGGATGACTGAAGCTACCGAATTCCGTTCCTCGTTTAATCGCCCGAACCTTTATTATGAGGTACGTGCCAAGACGGTGAATGTAGATCGCGACATTATTAAGTTCATAAAGCAGAATCCGGAAAAATCAGGAATTATTTATTGCCTGAGCCGGAAGAAAGTAGAAGAGTTGACAGAGATACTCCAAGCTAACGGCATCAAGGCGCGTGCTTACCATGCCGGGATGGATGCTGCTACGCGAAATGCCAATCAAGATGCATTCTTGAAAGAGGACATTGAAGTAATTGTGGCAACCATTGCTTTCGGTATGGGAATTGACAAACCGGATGTACGTTTTGTTATTCACTATGATGTGCCTAAAAGTCTGGAAGGATATTATCAGGAAACCGGACGCGCGGGAAGAGATGGTGGTGAAGGACTCTGTATTACATTTTATGCAAACAAGGATTTGCAGAAGTTGGAAAAGTTTATGCAAGGAAAGCCTATATCCGAGCAGGAAATAGGTAAGCAGCTTCTTCTGGAAACAGCGGCTTATGCCGAGTCATCGGTTTGTCGTAGAAAGATTCTGTTGCATTATTTTGGAGAAGAATATACTGAAGAAAATTGTGGTAATTGTGATAACTGTTTAAATCCTAAAAAACAAGTGGAGGCTCAGGATTCATTGTGTGCGGTGATTGAAACAATCATCGCTGTGAAAGAAAATTTTAAGCAAGATTATATTATAGATGTGTTGTTGGGGAAGGAAACTTCAGAAGTACTTGCTCATAAACATGAAGAGTTAGAAGTATTCGGTTCGGGCATGGGTGAAGATGAGCGTTTATGGAATGCTGTGATTCGCCAGGCTCTCATTGCCGGTTATTTAACCAAAGACGTTGAAAATTATGGCCTGCTGAAAGTAACGCCAGCCGGACATAAATTCTTGAAGAAACCTGCTTCGTTCAAGATAGTAGAGGATGCCGATTTTGATGAAGAAGAGGTAGATGAAACTCCGATGCGCAGCGGGGCTTCGTGTGCGGTCGATCCGGTTCTTTATTCAATGTTGAAAGATTTGCGTAAGAAGATGTCCAAGCGTTTGGATGTTCCTCCTTATGTAATATTCCAAGACCCATCCTTAGAGGCGATGGCTACTATTTATCCGGTAACGCTGGAAGAACTTCAAAACATCCCTGGTGTAGGCGCAGGAAAAGCCAAACGTTACGGGCAGGAATTTTGTGAACTGATTCGTAAGCATTGCGAAGAAAACGAGATAGACCGTCCGGAAGATTTGCGTGTACGTACCGTAGCTAACAAGTCAAAGCTGAAAGTTTCAATTATTCAGAGTATTGACCGTAAGGTAGCATTAGATGATATTGCTGTAGCAAAAGGTATTGAGTTTGGAGAACTGCTTGATGAAATAGAAGCGATTGTTTATTCCGGAACTAAGTTGAATATCGATTATTTCTTGGATGAGATAATGGACGAAGATCACTTGGAGGATATTTATGATTACTTCAAGGAATCTACAACCGATAAGATTGAAGATGCCATGGACGAACTGGGTGATGAATATACGGAAGAAGAAATCCGTCTGGTTCGTATCAAGTTCATTTCTGAAATGGCGAACTGATAATTCAAATATTGTATGAAAGTGGTCTCTGTTGTTCTGTCATAGGATAACAGAGACCGTTTTTTTAT
>URDR01000083.1 GCA_900546645.1 uncultured Bacteroides sp.
TAGAGCATCTGACTGTTAATCAGAGGGTCGTTGGTTCAAGTCCAACCTGAAGAGCAAAAAGATAAAGAGTTCGTTCCTATTTTTAGAAACGAACTTTTTTTATGAACTTAACCCACAAAACATGGATCATTCAAACCCGCGAACGTATCACATAATAGTATTAATCCCTTCTTCCGGAAGGTAAATTCGCGCTTTGATTACCGCAAGCGTGTTTTACCTGATGAAAGAAACTAAACAAGGAGTACACGCCATGAGAAAATATCTTTTTTGTGAATCCGGCTTTATAGAGAAAAATCAATGGATGCCCAACTGCTGGGTAAATGTAGAATGCCCTACTGAAGATGATTTTAAATTTCTGCAAGACGAGCTGAAAGTTCCTACCTCCTTTCTCAATGACATTGCTGATATTGACGAACGCCCCCGTACCGATACCGAAGGTAACTGGCTGCTCACCATTCTGCGCATCCCACTCCAAATAGAAGACGGGAAAATTCCTTATACCACAGTACCTATCGGCATTATTACCAATAATGAAATTATCGTCTCAGTATGTTACCATTCTACCGAGATGATTCCCGATTTCATTGAGCATACCCGACGTAAAGGAACCAATGTTCGCAACAAGTATGAACTGATTCTCCGGCTGATTTATTCATCTGCCGTATGGTTTCTTAAATACTTGAAGCAAATAAACAATGAAGTCAATGCAGCTGAGAAAGAACTGGAAAAAAGCATCCGTAACGAAGACTTGCTCCACCTGATGAACCTGCAAAAAAGCCTGGTCTATTTCAATACCTCTATCCGTGGAAACGAGGTGATGATTGGAAAACTGCAAAACATCTTCAGCGAAAAAGACTACCAAAATACCGAACTGACAGAAGATGTGCTCATCGAACTGAAACAGGCACATAACCAGGTGAACATCTACAGCGATATTCTTACGGGAACAATGGATGCCTTTGCCTCGATTATATCGAACAATGTCAATACCATCATGAAGCGCATGACAAGCCTTTCTATCGTCTTAATGGTACCAACCCTTATTGCCAGCTTCTACGGCATGAACGTGGATATCCATTTAGATGAATTTCCCCATGCCTTTATGCTTATCGTATGTCTTTCCATCTTGCTCTCGGCACTGGCATTCCTCATTTTCCGGAAAATTAAATGGTTCTGATTATGCGGTTCGGAGTTTCAGGAAAAACCTTGCTTATCACCGCAGGAATGGTTTGGCTCATTGCCGGAGGTAACATTCTGCGAATCGGTGTAACGTGCTGGCTGGGCAGTGAACAATACTGGCTGCTCAAGCTTGGTGAGACCTCACTGGTCTTCCTATTGTTTTTCAGAGTTATTTTCCACCGACTTTACCGGAAACATACACACCGTATCACACAGAAGTCAGACAAGAACTGCCCTTTTGCTTTTTTCGACGCTAAGGGATGGATTATTATGGCAATCATGATTTCATTCGGCATAGCAGCACGCCAGCTACAGCTCTTTCCCGTAGAATTCATTGCTGTTTTCTATACCGGATTGTCTTTGGCTCTCATGGCTACCGGAGTACGTTTTATCTGGAAGTGGAAGGGGCTGAACTCCGCACAAGAATAATGCACCCAAAAAAGTCCTGTTTAAAATCAATAGTTTCTCTTCTGTTGATCTTAAACAGGACTTCTCTTATATATCCGGTCAATGAGTCAACGATTGCCCAGCAATACGGTCTGAATCGCATCATTCAGTGCATTCTTTGGCATTGCTCCCTACCTCGTTCCCGACTTCATCTTTCATTTCCGGAAAACTTATCCCAATGTCAACCTGTTTATCGACGAGAAAGCAAACAAAGCATTGATACAAGAACTGAAATACGGGAACTTGGATCTTGCCATTACCACATCACCCGAAGACATGGAGAACATGATGGAAATTCCTATCTATATAGAGAAGTTTGTAGCTTACTTTTCAAAGAAATGCCAGAAAGCCCAACAAGCTATCGCAAGCAGAGGCTTGCCCGCCGAACACATGTGGATTTTAAAAGAAGGGCACTGTGTACCTAACGGTTCACTCAACTTCTGTAAAGACAAGCACACCGGAAATCATATTTATGAGGCAGGAAGTATTGATACACTCAAATTAATCATTCCGCCCTACATGATGGAGGAACGATTAAACAAATATCAGATAAAGCTGCGGAAATAACAATGAGAAGCCTGTGAAAAAAGATTCTTTTTTTGGAAAGGACCTTTTCTTTTTGAACAAATGTTCATATCTTTGCAGGCGTAAATCAAAAAAAACAACTCATGTCACCGCGTCCTAAAAGCATACGAAAAGTAAGAGGAATCCCCATGGCTGTGGGCTTTACCCCAATGAACCGGAGGAAAGCACAAGGTACCATCGTACTCTATATTGAAGAGTATGAAGCTATCCACCTATGCGATTATGACAACAAGACACAAGCCGAAGCAGCAGAATGCATGGGCATATCTCGCCCTACGCTGACACGTATTTACGCTTCTGCCAGAAAGAAACTGGCTGATGCGTTAATCAATCAGAAGAATCTTGTCATCGAGGGAGGAACCTCATATATGGATGCACAATGGTTTAGATGTGAACAATGTGGAATGATTTTAAACAACATCATTCCGCATGCAAAACAGAGAACTGTAATCTGCCCCATATGTAAAACCGCTTGTACATGGATTGATGAAACAGAGATTATTCAAACAAATTATGCAGATATGAAAAAAATAGCACTACCTACAAGAAATGGCGAAATCGATGACCATTTCGGACATTGTGAGTTTTATACCATCATCACAGTGAATGAAGAAAACCAAATCATAATGACCGAAACAATTCCATCTCCCCAAGGCTGCGGATGCAAATCAAACATTGCTTCCAAGCTACAAGCTGACGGAGTAACTATCATGCTTGCCGGAAACATGGGCGCAGGCGCATTAAACAAATTGTCGGCATGTGGCATTGAAGTGATAAGAGGATGTAAGGGAAATGTTACCGATGTGGTAAACGCTTACTTAAACGGAGCAATACACGACTCGGGAGAAGGTTGCCACCATCATCACGATGGAGACCATCAGTGTCAACATTAAACAGGTCACAACAACGAAAGATTATAATAATACAACGAAAAAACCATATCAAACTCAAGCATTATGAGATGATATGGTTTTTTTCGTCTTACCCGATGATACAGGCGCTCTTATTCGCGTGCACGGTCTGGCGAGAAGCGCACCGGGTCATTATATTGCTCTTGAAGTTTCAATAAATCCTCTTTTAATTCAGCTGCTACCGATTCATATTCTTCTTGGCCATACAAGTTAGTTAACTCATGAGGATCTTTCTCCAAATCATATAATTCCCATTCTACAATATCCTTATAAAAGTATATCAATTTATAGCGTTCTGTCCGGATACCATAATGAGGTCTTACCATATGCTCGGCCGGGAACTCATAAAAATGATAATACAGACTCTTTCTCCAATCTGCCGGTTTTTCTCCCTTCAGTAAAGGCAGCATAGAAGCCCCATGGATGTCTTGCGGCACTTCCACCCCTGCCAATTCCAGAAATGTAGGAGCATAATCGATGTTTTGCACCAGCTCTGTAATATCACCACGGCAATCAAGTCCCTTCGGTAAACGCATAATCAGTGGGGTATGCATAGATTCCTCATACATGAAGCGCTTATCGAACCACCCATGTTCACCCATGTAGAAACCCTGATCGGAAGTATACACAACCAAGGTATTATCCAACAGCCCTTTTTCTTTCAGGTAATCGAGTACACGACCCACATTGTCATCCAACGATTTCAATGTTTTAGCATAGTCACGCATATAACGCTGGAACTTCCATTCAGCTAACTCCTTTCCGGTAAGGTTTTGTTTATAGAAATCCTTAATAATCGGGTCATAAAAAGCATCCCAAGCAGCCCGTTGGGCAGAATCCATACGCCCTACAAAACGATCATAAATAAACTTCAGACGACTGTCCTTACCTGGAGCCATCATCTTCAAGTCATAAATCATATCCATATCTTTAGCAATACTCATTTCCTGAGCAGCTGCCGCACGACGCCCTTTATAATCATCGTAGAATGTTTCCGGAACCGGAAAAGTCTTATCTTCATACAGCGCCAAGTTACAGGTATCTGCCATCCAGTTTCGGTGAATCGCTTTATGATGAATCAACAGACAGAACGGCTTTTCAGTATTACGCTCCTTTTCCATCCACTCAATGGCATGGTCGGTAATCAAATTAGTAATATACCCATGCTCTTGAATCGTATCATTTTGCTGGGTTATGAAATCCGGATTGTAATAATCACCTTGCTGTGGCACTATTTTCCAAAAATCGAAGCCGGTAGGCAATGTCTCAAGATGCCACTTACCTACGATAGCGGTCTGATATCCGGCCTTCTGCAATAACTTCGGAAAAGTTTGTTGCGCACCGTTAAACTTAGAGCGAGAGTTATCATAGAACTTATTTCCACATGAATGCTTTCCTGTCAGCATACAAGCACGACTCGGACCACTCAATGAATTCGCTACGAAGCTATTGGTAAAACGAACCCCATCTGCCGCAATACGGTCTAAATTCGGGGTTTCTACATAACGGGTATCATAACAGCTCATCATCTGTGCCGTATGATCATCGGTCATGATATAAACGATATTATAAGGTTTCTGTTCCTGCTTCTGCTGACAAGAAGAAAATAGCGGAGCTGCTACGGCTATTCCTGCTGCAGAATAAAAAAAATGGATTGCTTTCATAGGGAGCAAAGTATATAAATTAAACATTCAGTATTCTATCTGAGGTGTCCTGCAAATTTGGCGGTAATAATTCACAATGAATTCATCTATTGACTAAAAACTATCCACTTATCACTATTTATCGCCTTTTGACCATTTTTTTATTCCACTCCTCCATCTATCTGCTCTCTGGAACCACCTTTCGGGCCTGGTTCACTGTCTCCCGAATACCTCCGGGGATTTTTATACTGACTTGGGGAGCATCCCATCATTTCTTTAAACACACGATTGAAGTAACGAGATGAAGAAAAGCCAACGGCATCAGAGATTTCATTAATGTGCATATCGGTTGATGTAAGTAACTTTACAGCCTGCTCAATACGTATCTTAGCTACATAGCTGTTTGAACCCATACCGGTAAGTGCTTTCAACTTATTGTAGAGTGAAGCACGACTGATGTACATTTCCGAGCAAAGAAATTCCACTCCTAACTCAGGGTTATTCAGATTATTCATTATCACCTCATTGAGCTTATTCAGGAATTTTTCATCCACCGGGCTAAACGTACTTTCCTCTGGCGTAGGAAGAGAGGTATTTCCAACTTCCGTATATTCTTTCCTCGTCCGTTCCCGGTTCTGCAGTAAACTTAACACAGCCGTGTACAACGTACTTATTTCAAAGGGTTTGGTCAGATAGTTATCGGCTCCATTCTTATAACCGAAAATTTTGCTTTCTTCGTCTGTACGTGCCGTGAGCAACAACACAGGAATGTGGCTGATATCGAGGTTTTCTTTTATGCGCTTGCACAATTCATATCCATTCATTTCCGGCATCTGAATATCGCTTACGACTACATCTGGCAACCACTGCTTACACAGTTCCAGTGCTTCTACCCCATTCGATGCAGTTTGAACTTCCTGAAAATAAGGAGCCAGCGCCGATGTAAGATAAGCCGCCATTTCTTGATTATCATCCACTACCAGCAAACGTTTGCTTTTTGTTTCTTCTTGGTAAGGCATCTCACTGGGTACGTGTTCCACATTTTCTACCGAAACCAACAGTTCATTTAAATAGGGCTGCGGATGTAAAAGTTGCTTGGCAGGCTTCATTCCTGAAGGCAGTTCTACCCAGAATGTTGCTCCAGACTCTCCTACATGGTCGTATGCCCCAATCTTTCCTCCCTGCTGTTCCACTAAGATTTTAGCATATGACAGACCAATTCCTGTTCCCGGGCGACTATTGTTTCCCTGATAGAAACGGGTAAATAATTGTTTCACATCTACATTTTTCAGACCAACACCCTGATCAGAGATTGATAAACGCAAAGTTTTTCCATCATCCACAGGCTTTACGACCAGTAAGATTTCTCCTCCTTCGTTACTATATTTTACAGCATTCACCAATAAATTCGTAACGACCGTTGTACACTTCTCTTTATCACAACAAAACAAATAGTCCTCCAATTCATAACGGCTTACCAATGTGAGATGCTTTAAAGCTGCTTCAGGACGGAAGTCTTCCAAAATCTGATTCAGCCACTCATCCAGACGTACCTCCTCTATATGCAGCACACTTTCCTTCACTTCCATCTTTCGCACATCCAACACCATATTCAGCAACTTCTTCATCCGGTTCGACTGATTAGCTATGCCTTGCAATAACCGATATTGCTCATCCTCCGGGGACAGGCGTTCAATAAGCTGCTTCAGCGGAGCATGAATAAGCGTCAATGGGGTACGAAGTTCATGATTGATATTAATAAGAAAGCGTACTTTCTCTTCATACATCTGTTTCTCACGCTCCCGCATCTCCCATTTCAGTTGGTTTTCTCTTCTGCGGAAAACCCAAGCACTGATAAAGACCAGAACCAATGCCAAGAAAAAGAGAACAGCCAATATAAACCACCCTGATTTATACCATGGCTGCAACACTATCAATTCCAATATCGGATAGTCTTCAGTCCATCCTCCCATACGCGTACTGCAGGCTACCGTAATACAATAAGTACCTGCCGGCAAGCCATTCAGTGTCAGCGTGGGCAGGTATGAATAGACCGGCTCAAGCCCCGAACGATGAATCGTATAGCGGTATGCCGGTTTGCGGAATATGTCTTTATTGCGAGCCAGAACAGACAGCACGACCGGAATAGGCTGTTCTTTTAACTTCAGTATCTTGCCCTTAGGATAATCCATACGTTTACCTCCGACTTCTACTTTCGCCAGTTCCAATATCGGCTGCCGGATTTTTTCTTTCGGCAACTCAGGACTAATGTGAAGCAATCCATTTACTGTACCTAAATAAATATCTCCTTGATTCGTCAATAAACGCGGCTTTGCCAAATACTCATTCGGCATTACTCCATCCGGAGAATCATAGGGAATAAGACAATCTTCTTCAATAAGGTAGGCAAAGAGCCGGTCATTGCTGCCAATCCACACCCTTCCTCTTAAATCGCACGTGACCGATGTTAAATTCGAAATCAAATTTGTAGAAATAAAACGGCACTCCCCTGTAGTAGGCGAGAGATGATATAGTCCATAGTTACTCCCAATCCACAGTTCTCCGTGTTCATCCATGGATGCCGCATGAATTATTGTATCATTCTTGAAAGCCAAGAGACTGCCCAGCACATGATGCTCCGCATCTAAGCTATAAATGCGGCTGATATCATGCACATAGACCGTATTCTCCTGCATAGCTATGGTCTTCATTTCCCCTTGCAGAGAGAATTTACCGGAATCGAATGTAATTTCCTTGAATGTATGTTTTTTCCAATTATAACAATACGGATGCTCCGACAACAGTAATACCTCATCGGGAGCATGCCGCAGCAGGTTAACGGATTTACCCTGCTGACAGATAAACGCATTGATGCTGTCATTTACAATTGTCAGCGGCTTATAGCTTCTCGCCTGCTTATCATAAAGGAATAACCCCTTGTCGAACAAGGAGACCAATAAATGCGAGCGGTCGGTTCCAGCCAACGACACCACCTTATCGCCCCACGTAGCCGGATAATGATAAAACTTCTGGTCACGGGGGACAAAGCGGTTTAAACCTCCTCCATCCGTTCCTATCCAAATGTCCTCTTCTCCTTCTTCCTGAAAAAGACTAAGCACTGTCTTCAGGCTCAAACCATAATGCGTTCCGGGAAGCGCATCCGAATAAAGCCTGATTCCTACCTCCTTTATATTGAATAAACCGCTACGCACAGAACCTGCCCAAATTCCATTCTCAGCATCAGCATACAGAGACAATATAGAATTACTAGGCAATGAATTTGAGTCGCCCGGAGTATGCTTCAGGTGAGTCACCTCATGCGTATCCGGTTGAAATGTAAAAATGCCATCTCCATCGGTACCCATCCATATTTTACCGTCATACTCAGCCAAGGAAAGCACCACATTACACGACACTTCCGAGTTTCCTTTATGTAAATGATGCAACAATTTTCCTTCTGCTGAATAACATCTCACACCCTCCCCGTAAGAGGATATCCAAAAATGGCCCTGACTGTCTTTCAGCAATCCGGCAACCCTATGGCAAGGGAATGGCAGTTCCCGGATTTTCCCCGAAGATATGTTAACCCAATAAGATTGATTCCATCGGTTTGAGAGAATCAAGGTCTGGCTGTCCCATAGTTCCAGATTCGTAATGTTATAATCGCAAGTCTCCGGAAGAGTCATCAACTGTTTTACTTGATTCGTTGCATCATCATATTGATAAATCCGGCCTCTTTCTCCCAATAAAAGTCCATGCGGTATCCGGCAAATGGAATAAGCCTGAACAATAGCTCCCTGTTCATCGCAGACCGGCAGAAATACATCCTCATATGCATAATAACGGAATACGCCTTCTGCTGTAGCAGCCCAAATATTCGACTGATTATCTTCTATCAACTGATATACCTTAGCAGTCAGGTAGCGTTTGAGTTCATACCCATTAAAACGGCCAATACCGGAGTTTGTTCCCATCCAAGCATATCCGCTCTTTACACCGGCAACAATGCTATTGACTTGATAAGCCAGTCCGTTTTCAGGAGTAATCTGTTGGAATACATACTGCTTTTCAACCGCCAAGGCACACCGAAGCGTTGCAAACAAAACGATGATTAACCGTAATATAAAACGAACCATAGTATTTTTTAAGTTTCTTTCTGGTCAAGAATCATTTATAATAAAACAAAAATACAACTAATATCTGAAAGGACAAACAAGGCAAGAGCAAGGCTTTGATCCAAAAAAAAGAGGCACAGAGAAATGTTTCACCATGCCTCAATTGGGATATTTAACACTGAAAATAAAAGATTTATCTGTTCCTGTTGAAGTTTCATGTCTCTCAGCAGATAGACTTACCTTCTGTCTGAACTACATGCCATGCACGGATTTACATTTCCATGAAGCACTGACACTCAACCAATCAATTTCTGTTTCAAATCTTACTCAACAACCAGACTATTGTTTACGTATTTTACCCGATAACTTTTTCCTTTTTGGGTTTTAAACTTCAAACTTACATTACCGTAACGGAGATGACATGGAGTACCGGCATGAGAGGTAATTACAGCTTCCTGCAGCTGTCCCTTCTCCCACTTCATGGATAGTTCAAAATTACCGCGTGCACGGAGTCCGGATACCGAACCGGAAGCCCAAGCATCAGGCAAAGCAGGTAAGAACTGGATAAATTCCATGTGACTCTGCAGCAGCATTTCAGTAATACCTGCCGTACCGCCAAAGTTTCCATCAATTTGGAAAGGCGGATGTGTATCCCACAAATTATTTAGCGTACCATTTTTCAGCAAGTTACTGAATAGTTTATAAGCATGATTTCCGTCTTGCAAGCGGGCCCACTGATTGAGTTTCCATCCCATACTCCATCCTGTAGCTCCATCTCCACGGTGTTCCAGAACCACGCGGGAGGCTTTCGAAAGTTCGGGAGTGGTAATGGGAGAAATGGTATGTCCCGGATGTAAACCAAACAGATGGTTTACATGACGATGCTCATCCTTGGGATCATCAATATCAGTTGACCATTCCATTAACTGTCCATAACGACCCACCCGATAAGGCATTAACCTCGCCAAGACTTGCTCCCACTGTTTGCGCTCCTTGGCATCTACGCGCAAGACTTTACTGGCATCGATGGCATTCAACAAAATTTCACGGACAACGGCGTGTACAAAAGTTGCTCCCTGGTCAACCGGACCATGTTCAGGTGAAGTAGAAGGAGCCGCCGTATAGGTTCCGTCAGGCTTATGCCACAGATAATCTACCGCAAAAGTAGCACTACTCTTGATTAAATCATAACCAATCTCTTTCAAGAATTTGATATCTCTTGTATAGTCATAATATTCCCAAATATGAGTAGCCAACCATGGTCCAGCCATCGGATTAAAGTTCCATGACATGTTCTCGCTTTCCAGAGGGGCCGTGAATCCGAAGATATTTCCCGAAATAGAGGCCGTCCATCCGCGTGCACCAAAATAAGCCTGCGCTGTTTTCTCGCCGGGCTTGACCAATGTACGGATAAAATCAATGAGCGGCCACATACATTCCTCTAAATTGGTAGAACATGCCGGCCAATAATTCATCTGCAAGTTAATGTTATTATGATAATCCACACGCCAAGGTCCGTCCACATTGTTGTGCCAAATTCCTTGCAAGTTAGCCGGCAAGTTTCCGGGACGAGAGCTGGAAATCAGCAAGTAACGCCCAAACTGATAATATAACTGTTCAAGATAAAGGTCTTTTTCACCCTTGCGATAGTTATTCAAACGCTGGGTAATAGGTAAATCACGAACTGCATCTGAAGCCGTTAGGTTCAGTTTTACCCGATTAAACAGCGAAGCATAATCTGCATAGTGAGCCTGAAACAAGGCTTCATAGCCAAGTTTCACAGCTTCATTCATCCAATGAGCAGTTGTTTCTTCCGGATTCACTCCCACATACGTTTTTGGATCAGTGAAATCAGGGTTAAAATTAATGCGATAATCAGTATCGGCTGTTACGAGAAATACCACTTCATCGGCTCCCTCAATACGGAGTTTACCATGAGTGTTCGCCACTGTTCCCCCTTGAGCCAAGGCACGTATGCGCACAACATAATCCATTCCATTGTTATCTAACTTAGCCCGATAAACCAAACCATTCTTTCCTTCAGCTTCTATATGGCCTGTTGATACCGGATTAGGCGCATAGCTGAAGGTCAGGTTTTGCTTGGCCGGATGGTCTGCGTCATAACGCATCACTAATACATTTGCCGGATACGAAATAAATGAAGTACGCTTATATAGTACTCCATCCTTACGGAACTGCACCACAGCACGAGCCGAATCGAGTGATAACTCGCGACGATATGCACTCATTCCAATGGCATTAAGCCCCGTTTCAATATAGAATTCTCCCATCGTGGTAAAATTCCCAAAACGAAACGGGTCTTCTTTGTACGATTCATATGGAACGGTACTGTTAAAATTCTGACAAGTCAGCCGCTCAGCCTCAGCCTGATTACCCTCAGCAAACGCTTTACGAATTTCATCAAGCACATGAGCCGACTGTTTATTTACATTCCAATAATAAGCAGGTCCCTTGGCTGTATTCGGTCCTCCACGCCATAAGGTTTTCTCATTAAAAGTAACGCGTTCTGCTTCTACCGAGCCTAAAATATTAGCACCCAAACTGCCATTACCTAAAGGCAAAGAAGCCGATTCCCATTCAACATCCGGATTTTGGGCACAATCGCCAGCTGAAATTGGTTTCTTACCTTTCCATTTTTCAGGTTTTCCTTCGTACCACACAGCCTGTCCTTTCAAACTGGTAGGGGTATCAAACCAATAGGACAAAGAGGGTTGTATCGATTGACCAAAGGTCAAGATACTGACGAATAGACTAGATAGAAATACACTGATTTTCTTCATATAAAATAAATAGGATTTAAGTTTGAATACAAAAATAGTGATTTATATTATTTTTCTATCATGATATCAAACTTCTTTTATACGAACGATAACCATAAATTATAATCACGATAAAACAAATAAATGGCAATATGAACGATACATTGACCGCCGGCATGCCCCAAAAGACTTTCATATCGATAATACAGGCCTGCAATGGAGGCAAAACAGAACCACCCAAAATACACGGCTCTTTCATTTAAGCTTAGATAAAGGCACATAATTCCCCCACCCACTTCTTATGGAAAGCAGGGATTTTGTTATGATTGATACCCAAAACGTTACGAATCCTCTGAGATTACAAATTATCTCATTTTTGATCCAGCATATGTATCATTGCGGTAAAGTCCAA
>URDR01000084.1 GCA_900546645.1 uncultured Bacteroides sp.
GGTCTGCACAGCAAGTGATTGACTATATACTTGAAAATGGAGTACAGCCTAATCCGCTCTACCGCATGGGCTACAAACGTGTCGGTTGCTATCCTTGTGTGATGGCTTCTCAACAAGATATTTACAATATCAGCGTACAGGACACGGAAAGGATAAATTACATCGCTAAACTCGAACAACGATTAAATAGCAGTTTCTTCGGTCCTGATAAAATTTCATCGAAATATTATCAGGGCGACTATCCGCTAATCAGAGATGTTGTTCGCTATGTACAAGGTAAACGTGCCGGAGGTTCTCTGTTCGATGATGATAATGTGGCAACAAGTTGCATGAGTTATTACGGACTTTGTGAATGACAAAGGAGAACTTATGAACAGGAAAAAAATTATACGAACCATCAGAGCCTTTAAGAAGATTCTGAAACAAGGTGCTCCTCAAACAGCAATGAAGTGCAGCTTTTGGGATGTTCATGAAAAGCGATACACAGCCGATGAAATAGCCGCTCGTTTTTTACGGATGAAAGGCTATAACGTGAGAATTGAAATAGATGATAATACAGAGAATCCCTCTTATTGTTTCGGATACATTCGGTTCTATCGCTATGTAACAATCAGTTTTAACTAATAATCAAGACAAGAACAATGAAATTTAAATCACATATATGTACCACACGTGAGCAGTCAAAAAGATTGCTCGCATTGGGACTAAAGCCGGGAACGGCAGATATGGTGTATCATTACACTAAGAGTAAAGTACCTGCATTGGAATGGGAGTTGCAAACTAAGCCGCCAACATCAAGAGGTGAGTTTTGGACACCCCAAAGAATAGCAAAGTTAGCATTTCCTTTTCATAAGCATCCAGATGGAACACCGATGACCGGTGAAGAGGTGTTTGATGAATTGTGGGGAAAGGATGTTCCTGCATGGAGTCTGTCAAGGCTGCTGGAACTGATGCCAAAGTACATTGAACAAAACAACAGGCCAAATGTCGATTTAGACATAAACAGTGATGGGCAGTATTGGTTTGTTTCTTATGATGAACTCGGATATGACATAAAGAATCAAGAAATGAAACAGGATTTGTTTGATGCAATTATTTCCATGATTGATTGGCTTATTACCAATGGATATTTCAATAAAGAGTTTGTTAAATAATGGTTGTGTTAAGTCTATTCGATGGCATGAGTTGTGGGCAGATAGCCTTGCACGAACTTGGAATAATCCCCGAAACCTATTACGCTTCGGAGATTGACAAGTTCGCCATAGCCCAAACACAGCTCAATTTCCCCGACACGATACAATTGGGTGATGTCGCAGAAGTGGATGTGTCCCGGTTGAAGCCTGTTGATTTGCTCATCGGTGGTTCACCGTGCCAATCATTCAGTTTTGCAGGAAAGCGTGCCGGAATGAAGACCACTGAAAACGAGGAAATCTACACACTTGACAGATACTTGCAGTTGAAAGCGGATGGGTTTAAATTCGAGGGGCAAAGTTATTTGTTTTGGGAATATATGCGCATCCTTACCGACATTCGCAAATACAATCCCAATGTGCTTTTCTTGTTGGAAAATGTGGAAATGGGCAAAAAATGGGAACGGGTATTGAGTGATGCCATCGGTCTTTATGGTGTACATATCAATTCAGCACTCGTATCGGCACAGAACCGCAAACGCGTCTATTGGACAAACATACGGACAAGACAAGAGGGCTTGTTTGGTGATTTGTATTCTGATATTCCTCAACCGGAAGATAAAGGGATATTACTCCGTGATATATTGGATGAAGATGTGGGCGAAAAATACTACCTGTCAGACATGAAAATAGAATGGCTTGAAAAACATTCCGCAAAAACAGGCAATGCGTTTCATAAATTTACCGGTACAGATAAGGCTTGTTGTATTACATCCACTGCGGAAGTGAAAAATAACCTTTCTACGAATTATGTATGTGTTGCAATGCGTGGCAGAAACCCTGACAATCCATCAAACCGCACATCCGGCATTCATACCGAACAACGCATCGAGCCAAACATGGACGGAAAAACAAATTGTTTGACAAGCGTTCAGAAAGACAATCTTATTCTGCAACGTCCTCGCGGAAACAATCAAGGCGGAGAGTTCACTGAGAAAGCACCCACATTGACTTCCAATCATTGGGAACAGAACAATCTGCTTATGAAAAGAATTAACCAACTTAACATTTCAGACGAAAGCAATGGCAGACAACCATATCAACAGAATCGAGTATTCGATATTGATGGCATATCTCCTGCGTTAATGAATGGCCATGCGGGGCAGACCATCAATGTACTAATCAAAAACAAGCGTATTAAAGATAATCTGCGTAGAACCGATGACAAAAGTCTTACTCTTCTTGCCACATCGTATAAAGGTGCTGAGTCAAACGGTATGACCCTCGTAAAAAATGGCGAGTATCGCATCCGGCGTCTTACACCGACCGAATGTGCAAGGCTGCAAACCATTCCTGACTGGTATAAATGGCAATGTAGTGAAACGCAGCAATACAAAATGCTTGGTAATGGCTGGACTGTAGCCGTTGTCTCGCATATACTTCAATATCTAAAATTTAAAACATTACAATCATGAACTCAACAGTATTAAAGGAAATTATGGCATTTTTACTCGGACGAAAGTATTATGCAAATATTATAGCAACAAGAGGTACAACGAAACAAGAAATTTGTTCCTACATCTTCGCTACAAAAGAAGCAGCTGAGCGGCATCGGGATGAAATTGAAACAACTCTGTCATTCCGGTATATCGAAACTGTTTCGTTCCGCTCCCGAAAAATCAGTTTGGAAGCGGCAGTTAAAAGTTAAACAATTCGGGTATCATTCATATACTATATTTGGACTATGATATTTAATAAAATAACAAAATGGTGGCAGTCGTTCCGGTTCTACATCATTGCCGACCCTGCCGACAATTCTGTAACACTCTCAAAGGCGTTGTTCAACCATATGAAGGACAACGCCCATGAGGGCGATGAGGCTCGTATATTCGTGTTCAAGATTACGGATTCAAGCAGCTTCGGGTTCATGACAAACCCAAGCATCGAGCAACCTACGCAAATGTGCAATATTCAGTACAATGGGAAATACCGTTGTATCGGTTTTGAAACACTCTGTCCGTCTGTCGGGCAAATTCTATATACATACGGACTAAATGCTTCACAGCGTGTCAAATTATCCGTATCCGTATGCCGTACAGTGCAGGGCAAAGTTTACTATCAAATAGAACGACCACATGAAAAGCATATTAGGAAATACACGAAAGGCTGATATTACTTTTCACGACAATGGACGTATCAATATATCTGCCAGAGTGTCCAAGTTATTGGAATTGTCACATGGTGATGTAATTGATATAATGGACGGACAGGGTGAAATATATCTGTATGTCAAGCACCGTGTGCCGGTTGTCGGTAGGCACGAGGGGATGGTATTCCGTTCCAATAAGAACGGAAATCATTGTATAGCCTCATCCGTGATACTCTGCCGTTACATAATTACAAGGTGCGGAGGAAGTGGAAAGGTACGGTTGTGTTGTGGGACTCCTGTAGAATTGCAACACTACGGGAAAGCATTGCCGATTATAATTAAATACATATTGTGATATGATTAAAGAGATTAAATACAATGGTTATACCGCCAATCCGTCCGACTACGCATGTCCGGACGGAGATTTGGCAACATCAATAGGCGTTATTCCCGAAGATGGTTCACTTAAATCTATATTGCCACCATCTGAGGTGTTCCGGCTTGAAAGTGGGGCATCTGTCATGTATATCCATGAAACGGCAAACATAAAACATTACATCATCTTCAAAAACAATGCGATTAGTTGGTGGGACGGCACAGATGAGCATGAACAGGTATCTCTTCGTACATTCAAGGAGATATACCAAATAAATGCCATTGGAAACACACTTCTCGTTTTGTCGGAAGATGGTATGCATTATTTCCTATGGAAAGGAAATGACGATGGGTATTTGTACCTCGGTACTAAAATTCCCGAATGCCCTTTGTCATTTGGTTTGCAAGGGGAAATGGTTCGCACGGATGAGTTCTCCATATCATTTGATGCCATTAACGAAGGTAGTATTTGGAATGAATTTTCAGATAGTAATAAAACACGAATAACAGACCAAGTACTTGCACATGTAAACAAGTTTATTGCAGAGAGGTCAACCAATAAAGGAAAATTCCTTTTCCCGTTCTTTGTCCGATACGCCTATCGCCTATACGATGGAACTTTGACAATGCATTCTGCCCCTATTCTGATGATTGCTTCATCTGACCTCGCACCGCAGGTTTTTTGGACGCACCTAACAGGAAAGGGGAAATATACGGATGCACAGCTGCGTGTATGCGGAATGCTACACGACCTTGACTATGCAGTCATTCATAATTCACGGCTTGAAATGATTAAGAATTGGAGAGATATTGTTCGCTCGGTAGATGTTTTTGTTTCAAAACCGATTTATACATACGACCAAAACGGGAAATGCACACGGTTTGCTCAATCAGAAAGTTATAATTCTTATTGCGTATGCAAGCATACCAATCAGGCTGCATCAACTTCAAAATACCCTCTTCGTTATCAGCGTCATACATTCAATAAACTGTATGCTTTTACTTTTGACCCGAACGGATTGACATATCCTGCCGGACGTTTGATGATTCCTCGTAGGAGCATTGATGATGTCAAAGAGGATATTCGCTCCACATCACAGTTCTATTTACTTGAGAGTATTCCTGTAGAGCAGCTTACAACGGCACGGACAAAATTGGTTGTTGAGGAAGACTATTTGCAGTCACTTGTCACTCGTGAGGTTATGACGGACGATTATGATAGCCATGATAAATTGTTGCCTAATTATTCATTTGTGTATAACTCAAGGCTCAATCTTGCCAATATCAGGAAAGAACTATATGACTTATATAATATTGGAGCTATGATACCATATACCAATGGTTATGTCGCAAACTGGAATGGAATGCCACCTACTCACATGGATGGGACGATGGGGGCGACCGTTTACTTTTATATAAAACAAGATGGCCGGGATATTGTGGTTAGTGGAGAGTCCTATCAGGTTTCATTCTATAGCCCTCCATTCTTATTTTTGTTCTATCCCAATATAAACGCATATAAAGCAGTCATTGTAACTCACTATGGCATTCCTATGTATTATGAAGTCACGTTGGAACAACATAAATTCCTCAATGGTTCTTTCTATTTTGCCGGTTGGGAAAATCCGAAAGAAGGTAGTAGCAGCTATCCTACTACAAGCCCATTGGCGGAAAGAATAATTGATTTGCCCAACAAAATATATACATCGGAAGTGAACAACCCGTTTCATTTTCCGGTACTCGGCATCAATACGGTTGGAACAGGAACTATTCTCGGCATTTGCGCTGCTGTGAAAGCATTGTCTGAAGGTCAGTTTGGACAGTTTCCTCTTTATGCCTTTACTACGGAAGGAGTATGGGCGTTGGAAGTGTCTGCTACAGGAACATACTCCGCCAAACAACCGATTACTCGTGATGTGGTCATTAACCCCGACAGCATTACCCAGATTGACACTGCCGTCCTGTTTGCAACCGATAGAGGTATTATGCACATCAGCGGCTCGTCCACACAATGTATATCCGACATCCTGAATACGGAGGATTTATTCAGCATTGCCGACCTGCCTAAGTCTGATGCGTTGATAAACATCTTCAACGAAAAATCCGATGAAAGCGAAAAGATTACACTCGCAGACATCACGCTGTTGCCGTTCAACGAATTTCTACGAGGTTGCCGTATGGTGTATGACTATACCCACCAGCACATCATCGTATATAACAGTGCAGTGCGTTATGCTTATGTTTTCTCTTTGAAGTCAAAATTGTGGGGTATGATGTATTCCGATATTGTGGCTAATGTCAATTCCTATCCCGAAGCATTTGCCATGGCGGAAGGTTCGAGATTGGTCGATTTCTCCAAGTCTAATGCTGAGAATATAACAACTCTCATTATAACTCGTCCATTCAAGATGGACAACCCTGATTCGTTTAAAACTATAAACGCCGTCATACAGCGCGGTATGTTCCACTCGACCCATATTCAGCAGGTGCTGTATGGTTCAAACGACCTCATACATTGGCACGTTGTATGGAGCAGCGTGGATAACATTATGCGAGGCTTCCGGGGGACACCCTATAAAGCCTACCGTCTTGCTCTTGTCTGCCGTTTTGATAAAGCGGAAAGCATATACGGATGTACCGTTGCGTTCGAGCCGCGTATGACAAACCAAGTACGATAGTTTTCAGGTAAAACAGATTGTTTATAAAGGAGAAAGAGCCGGGATGCGTGATGCACCTCGGCTCTTGTCTATTAAAACGGCTTGCATTTCCGTCTTATCTTGCCTTTCCTTGATACAAGCGATGTCTGTATCTTGCTTTTCAGTTCTTTGAATTTTCCCTCCCAATTCGCCTGACTACCTGGATTGGTGATGCTCATCCAATCGGCAAGCACCCTGCATACAAGATATTCATGTATCAGATGATTTAGTAACTGCACGGTCGTCATTGAAAAGCCAACCGGCAAATTCAGTACAATATCGTATGCTTCAGGAGCAGTCAGTACATTATCGAAATTTTCTTGCGTCTCGCCTATTTCCGTTTTTGTATAGGGAAAAAGCATTTCCACACATTCGGCATGGGCAAGATTCAGTACCCTTGTTACCCGGTCGATATTTCCTTTCTGACCGATGTCGAATACCTGATGCCGGGCGTGTACATCGTCTGTTTTCATGATGTCGCCCTCAACAAACGAATAGTTCTCGGCATCATATATCAGTTCCGACCGTTTGAATGTCAGCGTTACAGATTTAGTCTGTAGCTGATTATCACTACAGCAATACATTATCAACTATATGTAGGGCGTTCAGGGCGACTGCGTTTATACAAAGCACGCTTCACATTCTCTAACGATACTCCTGAATGGGAAATATAGGTTTCTGCATCCTCCTTGTTTGTAATGGCGAACCAATCTCCAAGAGCCATGTCCACAAGGTAAGAATGTATGCCGTTTCCCAATGCGTCTGCCGATGAGTTGTTGTAGTTGCTTGGCAGCTCAAACGAAAGTTCAAGCACTCCGTCATTGTCAATCTGTTCGGCAATTAGGTTATCGCTCGTGGTTTTGTCTTCCGACAGATACTCTCCGAGCAGACTTTTCAAAGCCGAGAAAGCGTTGGCCAAGGAACGGCGGATTTGGTAGCTGTTCTCATCATCATCACTTGCTTGCATGTTCGAGGCAGCTTCGTATGTCTTTTTGCCTTCTGCCTCTCGTGCCTGTCCTGTCAAGTATGCCTTATTCTGAATGTCATAGATAAGTTCTTTAACTTGTTGCGTGACGGTCAATGTCTTTTTATTCTCTGCCATAATACATTTATTTAATTGTTACTCGTATCGTATGTAGGGCGCATTGGCTTTTTCTTGAAAAACGCTTTGCGCATGATGTCTTCCAAATAGGTGGCGGCTTCCGAAGCATATCCGGTTGCTTCACTCTTGTTGGTAAATGTGTACCATTTGGCCGTAATGTTCATCACGAAGAATGAAAATAGGCTGCGTTGCATACTGGCAGTCAGACTGTCATCGAATGCTGTTGATAGACCTAATGTCAAAGAATACTCACCGTTCGTTTCTTCCTCCGATATAAGTACCTTTTTCAAACTGTTGCAAACCATATTCTTGCACTCGTTCCAAAAGCGTTCAAGGATGGATTTATCCTCTTCGGTGGTTGAAATGGTCTCGTAGGCATGTTCATCGTCCATCTTTGCCCCTGTGTATTCCGTAGTCTTTGCCACTTCCTCATACACGGTTTCTTTATTTATTGTCAATACTATTTCCATATTCAAAAACTAAATAGATTATATGATATACCTACACCAACGTAGGGGGCGAACTGTGGCGTTCCTCTCAAAGTCATCCCGTAGCCCACCTGTATGCCGATGCTCCATCGCTTTGTCTTCGGGCGTTTGGTTATGGTCATGGTTTCGTGCGGCATACGTAATATCAGGCTGTCAAGACTTGCATTGTACCCGCTCACGTATGCTGTATAGGTGTCGCCCTCATATTTGGTTTGCGTGATGGGTACCTGCACCTCTACACTGTCGGCTGAAATCTTTTCGCCCATATCCTCGAAATGGTCTTTGTTTAGGAAATTCACTTCCTCATCATCGGGAACGCTTTTGCAGAAATTTTGTACACTATCCTGCAATATTTGGGGCTTTTCGGGAAATTTCTGTACGCTTTTTGGCAATTTAGGAACGCTTACAGGCAATTTTGCCGTAATGCTACCAAGCGGCTTTTCTTCTTTCGGGGCAGGTTGGTGGTAAGCGATAGTATCAAATATCGTTACCCTCATCGTGTCCGGCACAGGCGTTCCGCTTTTGTCGCCGATGATACCCCTGCCGCCGTTCCACAGAACAGAGCCGATAAGCAGCACCAACAGCACGCACAACAATATGTTTTTAGTCCTTTCCATACTTGTAATCCCAATCCATCAATGCTGCAACGTGAGTTCGCACAATAGCATCACGCCCCTTGTCTGAAGTAAGGTAAGCTACATCCTGTTCATTGTCCATGAAAAAGTTTTCCGTAAGGACGGCGGGGCATTTTGTTTTGCGTAGGATATAGAAAGCCTCTTCCCAGTCAGGGTCACCGTCCGATAAATCCTTACGGATTGTAAGTCCGGCAAAATTCTTTTCCGCTTCGGCATACAGCATGGTGGCAAGTTCATCGCTCTTGGTTTTGCCTTTGCTTGTGTAGGCACTCCAACCACGAGCCTTTCCCCATTCACCGTTTTTCGATGCGTTGCAATGAATGGAAACAAGCACCACATTCTCTGCGCCAAAACGTCCGCAAATCTCATTCACACGCCTTACTCGTTCTTCAAGGGGTATGTCTTCGCTTTCGGTTACAATGCGTTCCGCATCAATGCCCAAAAATTTCAACTCTCCCTCGATGCTTTTTGCTATTTCTCGTGCGTAGCTGTATTCTCTGAACTTACCGTCAGGACTACGCTTTCCCGTAGTATTCTCGCCATGTCCGTTGTCAATCAATATCTTCATGCTTGGTAATTTATTGGGTTAGTATTCGCTTGGTGGAATCCTGTCTGCACAACCGTGTTTGTTGCATTTTCTAAATTCCAGTGCCTGATTCTGAACGGCAAGCTCGCTGTTCTTTTCGCTTAGTTCGCGGATAGTGTCGCGATATTTGGTTATCTCAGTATAAAGGTGGTCAATCTTTGCGTCCAGTTCGGCAACCCGCTTTTCTTTCTTCTCGTACAATTCTTTCCACTCCGCAGCATAAGCTGTGATGTTGTCTGCCTCGGTTTTTTTCGCCTCGGCATCTGCTTTTTTTGTCTTGCTTTTAATCAATAGTAAGGGCAATATCACTAACGTGATGAGAGAACCGATAACTTGTATAATCGTGCTTAATTGCTCCATATCAAAGTTCCTCCAATTAAACATCCCAAGCAAACCCCGGCTATCGTTAAACCGAAATCAATCCAATCCCATTTGCTGCCATGCGCCTTGTCTTTGTACTCCAATGCAGTTGCTGCCAATACTCCGGCATACATTGCAGTAAACCAACCGAATGCAAAAATGCCGATAATCAGTCCTCCAATGAGGTGTTTCCATCTGTTGCTCATTCCGAGCCAATCAATAAACTTTTTCATTGTCATCGCTATTTTAAATTAAACATAGTCCAATCCACACTGTCTTTTTCCCTCCATCCGTCCTGAACGGTCTTTATCACATAGGCACACACCGATTGGGAGAACGCAATAAAATCATCTGCATTCTCGAAAGTATGATAGATGGGCGTGCCATCTTCCTGTTCGTTGATTTTTAGGGTAAGCGGATAAGGGATGTTCTCACTACGCTCTATAGCGGAAAAGTTCAGTTGGTTCTCGGTAGAAAGGTATATCTGCTTCTTGTTCCAGACAAAACCGTTTATAATCTTCTCCTCCGTTGTCTTGTTTATAGCGGACACGACAATCTCCTTGACCTCGGAAAGTGTAGGCTTGCGGTTGAATGTATGCCTGTATTCCCAACCGCTTTCACTCTTTTCATCGTCTTTCCAAAAGCCAAAAAACAATATCCACTTGGAGCGTCCTGTACGCACAAGACAATCCTGCCGCTGCTTTGTGCCGTAAATCTTTTCCATTTTTGTGAGTTTTGATTTCAGGCAAAAATAGCGGAATCCAAGTGGATTAATATGTTATCCTTTTACCATCAGGTAAAATTGTATTTTCTCTTTCCTCCGTCAAATACCTCGCATTTGAGAACCGTTTCAAATGGGAAACCATCTTCAATGTCGCTGATTTGGTCAAGAATGCCTTTCATCTCAACAGAAGCTGTAAAGAACTTTCCCCATTCTTGGGTTGTAGGATTGCGGAAAGATACAAGATAACGGTCTTCTCCTTCTTTGGTATCTATACCCGTTTCAAAATCATGTATCTCAATTGGTATATTTACGATGTCACTCAATCTCATTACTTTTCCGGGAAAGCGTTTCTTTCCGTCAGCAGGAGTATATGTAACTCCCATTTCTGAAAATTTCTTCATTTTCTTGTTTGTAAGTATGTAAAACAAATGTTTGCAATCAGCATGGCAAGCCATTCCTTTGAATGAACCTATGATTTCCTGCCTTCTTTTGCGTGATTTGACTTTGGCAAGATTTCTGGCTGCATTCTGTTTCGTCCGTTTCCTTAGCAAGGAATAGTCCCCGAAATTCACATAACCCAAAGCATCCATGCCGGATGAAATGGGGGCGACTTTCTCGCTGGGCTTGATGGTCAGTCCAAGTTTGGCACTTTCTTCATGTAGGCAATTCCTTAGTCTCCACAACTCCTTTTTGCTTTCGCCGAGGATAAAGGTGTCATCACAAAAACGGAAATAATATGACGCACCGTGCTGTTCTATCATCGCATGGTCAAGGTCATTTAGATACAGGTTGCCGAAAAACTGGGAGGAACGAAGTCCCTTGCTGATACCGGCATCCGCATCGGGATATAACACTTTGACAAAATTCTCCAATATCGGCAGCAAAATCGGGTCGGCGATGTATTTCCTGATTTTGTCTATCAATATGCTATGAACGATATGGTCATAGTAGCCTTGATAGTCTGATTGATAGAAGTATTTCAGGTTTGGATTTGCTTTCATTGCAGCTTGAATGGCATGAAACAAACCTTGCGGCCCTCTTCCCTTGATGGAAGCTGCAGTTGTCTCTATCAGAATGGGAGTAAGTTTTTCCTCTATGATTTCCATAATGGCATTACTGCCCATCCTTTCAAAGACAGCAGGGGCTTGGACTGTCCGTATTTTAGGACCGTCTTTCGTTTCAAAGGATTTTAGCGTGTTGACTCGGAAAATTCCATTTCCTATCTGTTCTTTCATTTTTGCAAGTATGGTATCTCGATTGAGTACATATCGTACTTGGCGTGCTGTGTACTTCTTTCCATCAATTAAGACAGAGTTCCTTTTTTCTGCTTCGGTAGAGGATTGGCTGAGGTTTGACAGCACACGCTTGAATGACGACAATAGGTTTTCTTCCGTTATTATTTCGGGGATGAGGTTGTATAAAGGATAACTGACCGAAGGTGTTCCCCCGGTCAGTCCTATAAAATTGTCCGTATCATCATAGACCGCCTTCCGGTCCCGTGAGGAGGATATGAAACCCTCCTCACTTGTGGTTAAAGATATGTTCCGGCTTTCCATAAATAATATATTATAATGCTTTTGCCGAGGCGCGAACCCCTCGGAGAATATAATTGCCCAACTCGTAGGCGTATAGAGTCTCCGATTAGTTAACCATCAGAATTTGAGCCGACCACCGTAGTTCGTGTTCGAGTTCGAAGATGCGTTGTTCGCGTTCGCATAAGCGAGACCGGAGTTCGCATTCGAGTTGTTGCCAGACCGAAGAACACAGCGGC